>CAYUSU010000015.1:0-3224 GCA_964447525.1 uncultured archaeon
AAGGCTTTCAAAATTTTCTTCGAACCTTTTACCATTAATATAGATAAGCAGCTTTGCATATATCTTTACGACGGAGAAGAAATTCCTGACCAGAGATATGGTGAAGTATATTTTGAATTTTATATTGAATCTGGTGAAACTATATTCAGCGATTCGGACAACTCGAAAGAAACTTTCCTTTTAGTGGTTGATTTCCTTACCGGGAAGTTCGGAGCCGGTTCAACAAATGAAGGCGAAGAAAACGAAGAAACTTCATCCGTATTCATAGAGGATTTCGCCAATGCACTGACACCCCAGATCGACAATGATCTTGAGAAGAAGATAAATGATGACATATTCGGGAAATACGATTACGGAATTTTCTTCTATTCCACGAAACAGGAACTGGAAGGCGATGCCGAGTTCTTGGCTGTTGCCGGATCCAAATTCAACGATATCAGCAAAAATGTAGATGAAGGAAAAAACTTCAACATTTTGATTGCATATTCACAGGATACGAATGTCGGTGAGAATGGTGACCAGCCTTATCTTCTTTGTGTTTATGACAGCGAAACCGCCGGGAAATGCGTGGCTTTCAAAAATATTGTTGATTCACTTACCAGTGGAAGCTTTACGCAAACCCTCACGGCGAACGATCTGAAATCAAAGATTTCGGATGTTATAGAAAAGATGGAGAACTTCTTTGCATCTGACGAATTCGGGGAATGTCTTGAAGATTCCGTCAATGGTTCTGGTGGTCAGGGCAGTAGTACTTCTGATCTTCCCGTGAGTCCTGTCCTTGGCAATGTTATTTTTATCGTTGACAGTTCCGAAGTGGAGAATGTCGTCAAGACACTCCCTCTCGCGGTTTATCATTACATCCCCGGCGGGGAATCGAGCCTGTCAGGATATGCGGAGAACATCAGATCAGCACTGGAAAAGAAAATCAGAAGTGCATACATAATGTATAATCCATTCCTCCTTTATCATGAGAACGACCCGGAGTCAATGCTCCACTTCATCGACATTCTGAATGATGAATATCCATCACAAATTGATGATATATTTATTTTCTCTAACAACCATGAAACAGCTAAAAAGATTGGGGAAACGGTGGGAGAAAAGGCGAAATTAAGGGGAATCAGTATACATAAATACACAACCGAAGATATACCGGTATTTTGGGATATCTCAGACTATGATACGATAGTTGTAGTGGGAGACAGTGTAGACAACAGGGCTTCTTTGATGGGAGCTCAACTCGCCTCTTACTATGACGCCCAGCTTGTTTATTATGACGAGACCGGCGTGGAATACGATTTCGAAGGGAAGAGAGTATTCGTTGTTGGCGGAACCGTTCCGGTCAACCATGAAATGGATGATTTGCTGGACAAATCCGGCACGAGGATAGATCTGGAAAGCATGGAAAAGGTGAACAAACACCTCCAGGAGCAGATGCAAACGGACAAAATGATTCTTGTCAATCCGAATGACATCGAAAAGGAATACTGTGAGGATTTCACATTCCAGAGCAGCGGGATAGTCACCAACCCATACTGCCATGATTCCCTCATAGCTCCGCTGCTTGCTTCGCTTAACAATGAACTGATGATTTTTACCGAAGTCTCTCCTGTCAGTTCCGGCCTTGACCATCTCGATATCACGGACATGGCAGTTGATGGTGATAATAATATTTACGTAATAAACGAGGACCAGGTAGAAGGAAAATACAAACTCTTCAAATACGAATTCGCGGGAAGCGGTTACAAAAAGGAAGAGTTCATTTCGTATGTTGATTTTGGGAGTTTCCTGCAGACCCCTGACAGAAAACATCTTTATGTTTATGGAGTCGATTTGAAATCAAATGGCACGTATCTGCATGCATATGAGATTAAAAATGATCATTTGGAGGAAAAGACAACTGCCAATCTTGGGAATATAATGAAATCCACCGAAACGGATGGTGTTCTTATAATAAGAATTGGTTCAAATGTTTTGGTGGATATTAAGATGGACAATGATGAAAACCTTTATATTCTGTATGCGATTTCCGGGGGGAAATTTGAAATTGTAAAATATGACAAGAAGGGGGACATCTTTAGTAAAAAATACACCAAAAATATACTAACTAATGCGAAGGACTACCTTGGAAACGAATATGATTTTAGTCCGCTTCTCAGTACATATGAAAACAAGCCAAATCTGGTTTTTTTCACGGAGAAAAACCCTTCAGGTTCCGAATTGTTTGACAGGGAAATAATTTTCGGTGAATATGACGAAGGAAAGGGAATGCTGAAAGACCCTGTAAAATTCGATGGCAACACTGCAGCTTTCATGTCATACGAGGTAATCAGGCAGATAGATGAAGACAAGAAATATGATTTCCATGCGGAAAAAATAATACAGGAACGTACCGGCGGTTCGGGGATTTATCCCGACTATAACAACAAGGCTTTCTTTTATGTTAATCCTTATTACTACATATGGGATGGCGGAGACACCGTATTTATTACAGATAGAAATATTGAAAAGCCGCTTGGAACAATTAACGAAAATTACGCTATCCAGTCGCAGAAATATTCGCTTTACAGAAAATTCAGCGATACAATCAAGAAACTGGAACAAAACGCAAAAACAACAAGATCAAGAGTTAAGGAATTCTTGGAACATGACGAGTTCAAAGGAATGGGATACCTTACGGTCATGGGTTCTCCCAAATCAATACCACTGAGCGTTTACGCCTCGTCCGAGAGCGGCGGGCTTCAAATCTCATATTTAAAAGTCAATCTGAACAAACCAGCGGATTATTATTATTACGCCGATCCAAACGATGACGGGACACCTGACCTGAAAGTGGGGAGGATTTTCGGAATAACTGAAACGGACACTTCGTCTTTCGTAAATCTTATAACTTTGTACAAAATCAAAGAAAAGAAAATTAAAGATGTTTCCCTCATGGCATCTTTAACTTACGAAGATACGAAGAAAGATTTTATCAGTTTTTATAACAACATAAAAGGAGAAGCGGATGTTCAGTGCTGGACAATGGAAGGTGGTGGTGAATGCAAAACATTTTCCAAGCACGAACTAGAAAGCAATCTGGCTGGTAGCGATATTGTTTTGTATGTTGATCACGGGGAAATCGATGCACTGGGTCCAAAGGGAGCTGATCTTTCATGGCTTGAAATACCTAAAATGGAAGGAACGTTTATAGTCGCTCCTGTTAGCCTTACCATGGATTATTA
>CAYUSU010000015.1:3234-5190 GCA_964447525.1 uncultured archaeon
CTCCTTTAAGAACACACTTTTCGGAGCAAACGCTATAAGAAAGGGCGCTCTGGGTTATGTGGGAGCTGTGAGCGTAAGCCATGCAAATGAGGGCGTTTTGGGAAGCAAATTCATTAATAATATCATTTCCGGTGATTCGCTAGGGGATGCGTTCATAAGTTCGGCGAACGATGCGAAAAAGATGATTTCAGAAATATCGATGAATTACATGCTTTTCGGAGACCCGACCTTCGTATACGGCGGGACCAAGAACTCCGCCCCGAAAACGGTTGACCTGGCAGAAGCTGAAAAGGATAAATGGATTGCTTTCTCTTCAAAGACACCTGTTGATAATTTCAAGACGTGTTACGAGGGAGAAACCACTGATATGGATTTCAATGAATACAAGAACATTGTCCTTGCGATGAACAAACAGTACGCTTTTTCCGGAATCAGCGAAACGGGCGGGAAGGTCGTGATCCAGCATAACCGAATAATAATTTTGCCTGACCTGGACGGAAACGGTAAAGTGCAGTGCGGCGAGAAAAATGTTGTAAATGCAATAAAATACACGACAAAATACGATGACTGGATCTCAAAATGCCACAGCATCGAGGGAAGTCCCGTTAACCTGAACAACTATCTAAAAGCGGTTGTTCTGTTCATGAACAAAGGAAGCAGCGCATTCTATGGAAAATCCGACCTGAAAACTTATTTGCTAAACGGGGGATCATATTATCCAAAGATTTACGATAAAAAGACGTTGTACCTTCCTGACCTAAATGCGGACGGGTTGGTGAAATGTTACATTGAGGATGTTCCGAAAGGAGGAGGACCATCCAAGGGGACAAGTGAAACCGGAGGAGATGATGTGACTGATACGGAAGGTGAAAGAAAACCAGCGGAAAGCGATGAAAAGGCGGTTTCGGAACTGGGAAAAAATTACGATGAATACAAGAAATCAATGGCGTCTGATGCTGATCCGATCCCTAAATATTATGAAAAAGCAACTGAATTCGTCATGAAGCTCGGAATTCTTGTCACGCAAGATCAGGTGCAGAATTTCATAAATAACTATGGAGGAGAGCAGACCGATCATCTTGGTCCATACATCTCAGCTCTAATCAACAATAACATTTTACAGGGAAATGATGTGGAACTGGATCTGAAAAAATGGAGCAGTAAATACCTGACAATGATAGGACATTCCATTGAAGCCGGGAAGACTCTGACAGTGAACGGTGATGTAGGACTTGTTGCTGGATATATGCTTCGGGGAGGGACCATTACGATAAACGGAGAAACCGGTAATGAAATAGGTCGCCAGTCCGTCAGCGGCATAATACAAATAAAACCACAAAACCCTTCCAATGAAGTAACAAAACAAATCAAAGAAAAACTAATCCGGTCGTTGTCCCCAAACACGTATGTCTACGTTTATGAGTGCACAACCGGGTCATGGATAGGCAATATTTTCAGAAATATAATTTCAGGACAATCTTATCTTGGCGCAACGCCTACTGGCGCGTCCTGTGGTTACAAGCAAATCTGGCCGGAAAAAACGATAAAGAAAAGGCTGGACTCATACTACTCAAAAAATCAGAAAGGCGTGTGTAGTTACTTGAATAACAATAACAACTATGACCAGTGCTACCAGATGATATCAGGGTTATTGCAGGGAATGCCCATAACAAACGAAGACATCCAGGAATTCGTGGATGACCATCAGAACGATAATTTAATAATGATGAGCAGCACTAGCTATTTCATGGTTTTCGTTTCCGCATTGATTGACAGTTCCGTTGATCAGAGCATCTCATTGAAAATCAGCAGAAGAGGAACTGATATCAGACCCGCTGAATATCCTCCGGGACAACCATATTATGTTGCATTCCCGTATGTGGCTTCATATATTCAGAGTGGAAAATACATAAAAATTGATGGGAGGTGATAATTTTAACTTTTTAGGCCAAAATC
>CAYUSU010000015.1:5200-21410 GCA_964447525.1 uncultured archaeon
CCCCCACCGCAGCCGCTTCATACCTTCAGCCTGCAAAATACATAAACATTGCTCGTCTTATCGGAACCAAATTCGCGTATAAATCGACGAACGCCAGAATACATGTCCTCGGTGATAGTAATGAATGCAACGCAAAAAAATCAATGATTCCGGATGGCGAAGAAGAGAAGCCAACGGAAGACGTTATAATTACATGTGGTAGCGAGACAATATGGCCTGAAGGATACACTCAACCCAGAAGTGGTGCAACTGGAAGTTTCTAAACCCCGATACTCATCTGCCTGACCGTGCACATTTCCGCCTTCTCATAATATTTGACCGGGTAAATGATTTCCTGGCCTGAACCCGGGCGAATGAATATAAAATACGTTTCGCCGTTGACCGGGAGGTCGTTCTGGTTGCACATGAATTCGAGAGCGGTGAATGTTCTTGATCCGGATCCTCCGTATATGTGATGGTCGGTGTCGCAGTCCCCTTGCTCTCCGGGTCCCATGACATAAACCTTCTCTATACCAAGCGGCTCGATGTTGCTGTATTCAATTCGTATTTGCGTGTCCCTGCATACCACGTATTCATCCCTTAACAAACGAGAGTCGAGATAGATCATGAACCTCGGTTTCTGGACGGATTTGATGGTCCCGGATGCGATCTCGGAGAAATATTTTATCGCCTCGAGATATTCCGGAGAGCTTGATTCGAGGAACTTCTTTTCGTAAATGTTCGAAAATATATAGCTGAACATCAGGCTGAACTTCCCTTCCAGATTTTCACAATTCTTCCTGACCAGCGATCGGGTGGATTCCGGGAGGAATTTTGAATAAATATCCAAATAGAACATGAAACCGGTGTAAATGAGATTCGAGGTTTCGTATGTCTGGTAATTATAAAGTGAAAAGAACTCCGACGAGTCAAGGAAAGAAATCATCGAGTTGTAGCTTTCGGTAAGCGTTATGTTGTTTTTGGCCGGAGTGAATGCTGGAAGGGAACCAGTCAGATATGTATAATTACTGTTGAAAGAACCGAGGGAATTACCGAACAGAAAACCGGCGTTTTCCTGGAAGCAGAATCCCGTGTCAAGTCCCATGCCTTTTATCCCGTCCTTTACTGATCGAGTAAGAACCTCTGAATCTGACCGGAGACTGACGTTATCGTTCTTTCTCTTTGGAATGATTTTTATCCCGCTTACAGGGACGGAAAGGACTTCCGTCGTATTTTCGTCCTTCTTTATGGAAAGTGAGAATGTTCCGGAATACTCTTTCCTTCCTGAGGTCTCGATAACCGGCTGAATTTCGAGAGAGCAGATTATTCCCTTCCTGTAATAGTAATCGCATACCTGAGGATATACCCTGAGATTCGAATCGCCGGAAAGCTGGATATCCGGTGTGGTGTAGAATTCTGAATAGTCCGTTAGAAGCTCGGCGCGAATCTTGATTATGTTGTTCACCATTCTGCATTTACCATCTTCCACCATCTGGCATTCCATTTCGTTTTCCACTATGTCCAGAATCTTCAGGTCTTCTCCCCGGACATTGGGTATCGAGCAGGCTAATAAGATCACCATCAGTCCTACGATCAGATATTTTCTATCCATTATTATCACACGCTTCTACTATCTGGGTGAACGGGGAAACGGATTCTATCCCGCAATTGGCAAAGAGCGCGGAAAAGCTGTCGATGTCTTTGAGGTCTATGCTTCCCCCGAAATCACCTTGTTCATTCTCGGTGACGACGGGAAGATATACGTAAAGATTTCCTGAATTACCGTCAAGAGAAATTATTGTTTCCAGATACCCCACATTCCCTCCGGTCTGGTTGTTTCCTACTGTAAAGATTGCCTTGTACATGTATTTCCCGGTCGGGAAGAACTCCATCGAATCCGAATATACGCTTCCGTCGTTGTTCGTTAATATGAATCCGGAGCCAGATGAAAGGTAAGGATGGATGTAAGCCGTAACGGAAAGAGGAACGCTTAAGCTGTTTATGGTTTTTGCATCACCGGTTACGGAATATCCCATGCTTTCCTTCTTTAGCGGGACGGCCATCAGATTGAGTATCACCCTGTCCGGAATTCCGCCGAGCGTTATGGACTTCCCGTTAAGGTCGTCTGCCTTCTCCAAGCTCCCGTGGACGCCATGCCCTTCACTTTTCACACTCAGCTCTCCCATGAAGCACGGGATGGAACTTTCCAGCGACCCGGTGGAATCAGTCTTCCCCAGATAACATCGGTCGAACAGGACTTCTGCCCCTTCCACGGGAGCACCGAAATCATCCCTGACGTTTATCCTGAAAGGACAGTCATCCCTCTGGAAACATAAATCCCTGTAGTCCTCGTCATAAGTCATTAAATACGAATTCTTGCACCTTTTCGACGGGGACGAATCCTCGATATTGACCATGACCGCGAACTTGAAAAGATCATCAAACAATGGATCATCCACTACAATAATTGCCGGGTAGCGGAAGGAGTATGAAACGTCGTATGGTATCGTGCAAGCATAAGAGAACGGAACGATGTTTCTCGGTTCGATCAGAATGGGGTTCGGTGTGAATTCCAGATTCGAATCAATGTCCCATTCGTCGGGATAAACAAATCCTATGTCCAATCCGGTTTCGGTGATCTGATAGAATGGGTTGTCGCTCACTTCGAAAGTTTTCCCTGTCTGGAGATGAGAAAGCGTGTATGTTATCAATGTTTCCAGGTTTTCCTTTGTTTGTTTTTCGTCGAGGAAATATACCTTGTCGCATCCGGTCATCATCCCGGAAAGCGGAAGCCATCCGGTTCCTGAAGAATACTTGATGGAAGTTAATGTAAGGTTTTCCAGAATACCCCCTTCGACATCTTCCATGAAATCGTCTGAAAACGAGATTATGTCTGACAGCATGGATGGTATTTTTGCGGTATATACTCCGGGCGAGGAAATATTCCCGATTTGTGTTGGTATGGTGACCCTGAAATCAACATTATTCTTCTGAATGGTTACTTCCACTGTCATATCATTCAGGAATAAGCGAACGTCCTTCCCGTAGAAATCCATGTCCTCTTCCAGAACAGAATTGAGTCCAATTTTAACGATCTCTTCCAGTTCTTTCCCGATATCCGGTTTAATGCTCCCAGTGCATTCCCTCCAGACATTCACGTCCGACATTCCGTATTTTACCGTGTTGTTTGAAGGAATTCCACCGTATGAATAGATCGCTTTCATTCCCGCAAGAGCGGTTCTCTGGACAAAATTATTTATGGAATCCACTATAACCTTCTTCTCCTCGCCAAGACCGGAAATATCATTACTTTCCGGAACAGCTACCAGATTTACGACAACAAAAACGGCAACTATGGCAAGAATAATGAGAGCTATTATTACTATGAATTCGACCTGCCCCTTAGCACCCATAATAATTATTTATCGCTTGGAATCTAAATATTCAGATGGGAAAAAACATATCCGGATTTTTGTGCGTTTTCTTGGTCTTTGTTTTTGCAGGTGTTGTTATAAATTCATTTACAACGGTTTCCGCTGAAGAGGATTTTTTTGTGAGAGACGCCGCGAATAAGTTGTCGGAGTCTCAGATAAATGAGCTGAATAAGATACTCAAAGATTTTTATGAAGATTATGAATATCAGGTTCATGTATACATTTCTGGAAGGGCCTATGAAAACGAAAAAAAATTCAGGGAATTTGGTGATTTTGCCTTTGAATACCTGAATCTTGATAAAAACATTCCCCCGGATGGAAAAAATTATAACATGCTTGTGCTCTATTCCGAGAATGTTGGAGGCAAGCCCGTAATTTATTACGTATACGACAATAACAGCGGATGCGATATTTTCTCTTCTTATATCGACAGATACATACAAAGTTCCGACGTCCTTAGCGCGAACATAGAATCGAGCGATTTTAATGGCATCGCGAACAATGTGATCAAAGCCATAAAAACAATAATCAAAATTGCGGGTTATGAATGCAGGATAAACTTGTGCGATGAAATAAACAATGGAATGGACCCGAGATATCCTAACTACCAATGTGATACTGTCGGGGGGACAATTGTTTTTCGGTGCTATTCCAATACCGGTAATCTCATATATTGCTATGGAGGGGAATCATATCCTCCTGTTGTGAATAAAGAAGTGATACCTACGAGTTATGATACCACCGAACCCAAGAATGAGGATTTCAGCGCAAATACCGTGAGCTATTACAATATTGAAAATTCAAGAAACATGTACAAATACACAGACAAAACCGTTTTTATCGTGTCCGACGAAAATTGGGAAGATGTGATCAGCCTTCTGCCCATTACGATCTGGAAAGGGGGAAACGATATATGCAATTCAGTATTTTATGATTCAGAAAAATGCGCATACCCTTTGTTGATTTATCATAAAGAGACTGGGAGCCAGGACGCGGATTCCATTCTTGATTTTTTAGACCAATATGACGCGGATTACGTCAGGGTTGTCGGAAGGGTACCGGATTATTTCAAGACAGAGATACTGAAAAGGGTAGATGAGGGAAGCTATCTGGACACTTATAACTATCTTTCCTTTTGGTACACGAGAAACAAGATAGTCATAACCGAAAGAGACTATAAGACAGCAATGCTCGCGGCCGTTCTGGCTTCAAGGGAGAATGCCCCTCTGGTTTTCTCCGATGATCCGGACATCTACAACATTATAAGATATACGAATGTTATAGTTGTCGGGAAGAACCATGGTCTGGAAAAGGAAAAATTCATGAATAACAATGTGAATTTGATAGGCTATTACACCTTTGAGCAGTTACGCGATAAGATGATTTCCGAAACTGATAAGATGATTCTCCTGAACCCGAATGATATTAATGACGAATACTGCGAAAATATTGAATTCAATCCGGAACATTCCCCGAAAATATCGAAAATATACTGTCACGACTCCTTGGCGGCTCCTTATCTTGCCGTGGCAAAGGACGAGGCGATCACGTTCACGGATGTGGAGGCATTCAGTTACGGAATCGATGGAAATGAAATCGATGAATCCACTTACATTAAAAACCCCGACAAATTATGCGATACGAGGAATAAAGAGCTGGATACAAAACTAACTAAAAACGCAAATGAAGTTAAAGATGATTTGTATGAACAGGTGAATAATTTCAATTATCTTACCGTGATCTCTTCCCCCAGAGGAATACCTTTCAGTAAAAAAATAGCATGTTATAGCAACGGTAACCGGGATGTGAGATATTCGTTTGACAAAATGTTTGTTGATGTGAATTCTGACTGGGTTGAGGACACACCCGTCGGCAGGATATTCGGTGTCACCGTTTCAGACACCTCTTCATACATTGCAAGGGATGTTTTCTACAAAAAAATTCAGCCCGAATCAGCCAAAAATATTATGCTCATAGGACATTCATTCGAGAACCATCAGAAATACCTGCCCGTGATAACGCTTAACGCGATGGATGCCGGTTACGAAGTTGAGTGCTATATTTCCAACCATAAGTACGACACTGAGAATGTTTGCTGGCTTCAATATAGACCACCTCTGTATGATTACAATGACAAAAATTTCATTCTTTTCGGTGGTCACGGATTAACTAGTGAATGGTTTTCAACATTTAACGTACAGAATCTCAGAAATATCCAGAAACTTAGCCTGCCTTTTGTGTTTGTGGATGCGTGTCAAACCCTTAATTATTACCAGTCACGTAGTGGCGACCTTCTGGGGGTAAACTTCATACGCAAGGGCGCACTTGCCTATGTTGGCAATTTAGGGGTTAGTTATAACATTCCCAAAGGAATACCAATAAACATTGAAAACATTGAAAACATTTTTCAGAAGGATTCGACTCTTGGTTATTCTCTCTTTGAAATTAACAACAAAATTTATGATAATGTCAGAAGTGTTTCTTATTCTTACATGATTCCGGAAAGGCATTATGCAATGCTGGGTGATCCGACGATAATCCCAGATAAATTAGTGACATTCGACCTGTTACGTGAGGGGGTGGTTGTATGAGATTCGATATCATTTTAATTGCGTTTTTCGCGGCAGTCCTAACTTTTTCGGTATGTGCCGGATCTGAGATGATCAGTGTGGATTATCAGGGTGGTACTTACGGTCCGGGTGATCAGGTGAACCTATCGTTTTCAATAACCAACGAATACGACGATAAGACCAACTTTTCTGTGGAGAGTTATCTGGCTTATCCATGGCTTCCTACAAGTCCTTCCGTCCGTCTTCTGGAATTAGGTGCGGGGGAAAGTATCACGATATCCGAACCGTTCACGGTGCAGGAGACGTCCGAGAGTGGCGATTATACCTTCTACGTGACGCTCTTCTTCAACGGGACGGAGACCGAGCAGGAGAACGTGACGTTCGTCGTTTCCGGGACCCTCGACACCTTCGACAGGATATACGCCAGGACCTGTTCGGATCTGGAATGCGATAAAGTGAGGACGGTTTTCCTTCTCGGTGAGAAAGCTTATTTGGAGGTATTCAATTCGGAAGACGCCGAACTCGCGGGGGATGTAATTTATCCAGACGGGGGGACCAGCGGGCTTTCTTTCACCGGAGGATTCGCAATGATAGACATAGAGCCTGCCGGGGATTATCTTGTCAATCTTACCGCATCAAGGGAAGGTTATATGACCGAGTCGTGGATGAGAAGATTCACCGTTATACCTGAAGATATTGAATTCGGGGATGAAAATGTATGTGTTCCCGACGGCGAATGTGAAGGAGATGAGAACCATCAGAACTGTCCTCAGGACTGTTTGCCTGAAGAGGAAAACAATTATTATTATCTTATCATTGTTCTTGTAGTTGTTGTAGTCGCAATATCTGCATTTGTCGTAAAGAAATTCAGATGATCATCTGACATGACCTTCTTTAATCAGTGCCGGAAGAATCTTGTTTCTTACTATCGGCGAGAGAACGGAAGGATCAGTTTCCCCGTTTATCCAGAATAGTTTTTCAATTTCACTCGATGGTTCAGGTTCTCCGATAATATTTCCGAAATACATCTCTATCCTTACCGTATCGTTTCCGCCTGCCATTGTATCTTCGAATGTCCCGAACAATTCTATGGAATCCTTGTCCACCTTTGTACCGAGTTCCTCCTTTATCTCCCTTTCCAGACATTCGACGTGGTTCTCCCCGTTTTCAGGTTTCCCCCCGGGGGTTATCAGAAGATCAACACCTTTTTTCTTAACGAGAAGCAGCTTTCCGTCCCTTATTATCGCCAGGCCGTGCTTGAAGATCATCTACCCACCTGATATTATCCTTATCAGTTCAATCTCGTCTTTATCCTTGATTTTAACTTCTTCTGTCAGAATTTCATCGTTCCTTTTCACGAGGACAGTTTCCGGATTAACTCCCATTTCCTTCAGGAGATCAAGTACAGTCTTGCCTTTCATCTTGATTTTTTCATCCTTCCCGAGATAATTCACCGATACGATCATACTTAAATTTAATATAAAATACTAAATAAGTAATTGCAGTATGATGACTTAATTGAATGAACCAAGTCATCTTTCAAGAGAAGCGTATGACGTAGGTCTCCGACCTGCGTCCTTCAAAGCTTATGCCGGGATGGCCGAGTGGCTAAGGCGACGGACTCGAATGGATGTAACAAGGGATGGCGCATGCTTCGTCTGCGTCAAATAATTCCCGATGCGTTAAGAGACATCCGTTGGGCGTAAACAACGATAGAAGCAGACCGTGTCTGCTTCAGTTGACGCTAGCCCGCGCAGGTTCGAATACGAAAAGGATGGGAATTGTCCTTTTGACTTGCTTGTCAAGTCTTTCGTTGGATATCCTGCTCCCGGCGTTTCTTTTTTTAATAGAATTAATAATTAGTTTCTCCTGTGCCGCAGTTTACTGTGTGATCTCCTTCATCGCTGCATACTATTTGGTTTCCGTTCACATCGAACTTTCTGACGTTTTCTGAGAGTATGTCGGATATGCTACAACACACCCCCCTTACGGTGTTTCTTACCAGCGATTTGTAATTGCTCTTTTCTGCGTCGAGGTCACTTGTGACGTTGATGACTTCATCAGAACAAATATTGAAATTGTCTTGCAGTCTGCTTTCCCTGTCGGTGCAGTCGATAAGGTTATTCTTCGTGTTGACGAGGTCCGTTTCCAGACCGTTTGATTTTTCTTTTTCCGCCGTGAGATCATTGCCGCACGTTTCCTTTTCTGATGTTACTGCGGTTACGGTATCCTGACAATCCTGATAACTCTTTTCCAGTCCAGCTATCTGGCTTTCAAGTCCGCCCGCGTAAATAATGCTCCCGGTCCAGCTGGTTGCCAGCGAGAACCCGATTACGGCTATAACAAGCACCGCGATAAAGGTTATGGTTCTTCTTCCGCCTCCGCCGCCTCCGGATGATGGCTGTTGGTAACTGTATGATGGTGGAGTTTTTTTGCCTTGTGTGGCGCTTAGAATGACTTTCAGAAGTTTTCCAAGATCATTCCCCTTGTCATCTTCACCCATATTGAGTATTTGTGAACAAATATTATATACTTGTTTTCAGCCAAGAAACCTTAAAAATACTTGCAGTAAAATAATAGCATAACAGCATGAATCAGACATTGTCCGCGGGCCTGTGGTCTAGTTGGTTAGGACGCGACCCTCACACGGTCGAGATCCCCGGTTCAAATCCGGGTGGGCCCATTAATATATTTATAAATAAAATGATTATAAGTAACTATCTGGGCCGGTAGTCTAGTTGGTTATGACGTCGCCTTGACGTGGATTTTCATCCGTTTGGTGTTCTTCAAAATGGCGGAGGTCGCCGGTTCGAATCCGGCTCGGCCCATTATTATTTTTTCAACTAATTTTGATTTTTTATATTTAATAGGATGTTTAAATTTTATTTTTTTTAAGAAATCAGATAAAACTTTTTTTGAACCAATATAAATTCTCCACTCTTCGAGATTTCTTATTTTATCATAAGGTTTTTTTGGTGAATAAAAAGGTCTAGGTTCGTTTACATCTATATCTAAAAATTTTAACGATCTATATACGTCATACACGAAATTTTTATCTTTTTGAACAAAAACAAAATATACCTGTTTTTTATCTTTGGTGAAACTTATGCACCCGTCAGTATCAAATAATCCAGAAAGATAATTTGTTAGAAGTGACTTATTTCTTTTTAAACGTGGTGGAATTTTTAGTTTACCAACTTTCTTTCCAACTGGACAAAACAATGAAATAAATGAATGTATAACTTTGCTACCAATTTCTAATCTGTAATAATTTCCAAAATTTATTATGTTTCCTTCTGTATTGAATAATTTATAAAAAATCGGTTTAAGAATATTTTTTATATAATCTTCCGATTCAACAGTTATTGTTACATATTTCATATTTTTATGAACATAACCATCACCATGCAAAACTCCAAGTATATATGAAACATCTTTGTCGATTTTTTTTGGTATTTTGCATTTTTTTCTCCCAGCTGAAATAAATGTTAATTGATGATAACTCTCTTTTAATAGGTTAGAATCGAAATTAGAAAATATTTTTAGATATTTAATCGGAATAGGTGTTTTTCCATTTATCCAATTATAATAGGTTGAAATATTTACTTCTTTTTTCATTTTTTTAATTAACAAATCTCTATTTTTTTGATGCATAATTTTTAATTTTTTTGATAAACCAAAAACCAATAGTTTTTCGTCTAGTTTTTTCAACATGATATAATATTATTGAAAATAATATAAATATTAAGGTCTATTAATCAATTAAAAACATTCAAAAATCATTTAATATTTATAAAGTATATTGCCCCTAATCTGTAATATCGAATGAAGCAGACTTTGTCTGCTTCTTACGAAATCGATGCCCCTGTAGTCTAGCCCGGTCAAGGATATCGGCCTTTCGAGTAACTCTCGAAAGAGAGGAGGCAAAAAAGCCTATGACTTCACGAAGAAAGCCGAGGACCCGGGTTCAAATCGTGAGTATCAAAGGAATTTGATGCTTGATGGACTTGTTCCGTCTGTGCGTGAATCTCCCGGCGGGGGCATCTTCTTTTTTTTCATGGGTTAATCTTAAAACCTAATGGTGCATATATTAAGGTAATAAAAGACGAATAATAACATAAACACAGTAAGTCAAATAGGAGTGATATAATGGAAGAAGAAAAGAAAATTGAGGAAGAACAGAAAGAGGAAACGGACACTCAGGAAGAACAAGTTTCTGAAGAGCCGGCAGAAGAGCCAGCTGAAGAAAAGCAGGAAGACGAAGTGAAAGAAGAAGAACCTGCGGAAGAGCCGGCAGAAGAACCTGAATCAGCAGATGAAGAAGCATCTGAGGATGTAGAAGAAGAACCTGCAGAAGAAACACCTGAAGAAGAGACTTCAGAAGAACCAGAAGAAGAAACCGATGAAGAGGAAACTTCAGAAGAAACGCAGAGCACTGAAGGTGAAACTAAAGACAAGTTCGGAAGAACTCTTTACAACACTAAATGCACTGAATGCGGGAAAGAAACGCAAGTTCCTTTCAAGCCAAGTGAAGGAAGACCTATTTATTGTAGGGATTGCTTCCAGAAACACAGGCCAAGACGCTTTTAAGCGTTCGTGAACTGTAATTAGCGTCTTTCCTTTTTGTTTTTTTTATTTTGAAAAAACAGTGATCAGTATCTTCTTCTGGATCTATTGTAATTACGACCCCCGCCACCGGATGGCCTTCTGTCACTTCTCCTGCTGCTGTGCCTGATGGGAACCTTTTCTATGTATGGCAGCTCTTCCTTTTCAATATCCAGTTCGTTGTCCCTGAGAACACGCCGGAAATTATCATAATCCCGGTTTGCAAGAATGTTTATTGCTTTCCCCTCTTTCCCGGCCCTTGCAGTCCTTCCTATCCTGTGGATGTACTGCTTGCTTTCGGAAGGTATGTCGTAATTGTATACATGAGATACGCCCTGTATATCCAGTCCTCTCGCAGCAACATCCGTACACACGAGTACATATACTGTTTTGGAATGGAATTTCTCCATTACTCTGCTTCTTCTGTCTTGGGTCAGACCGCCATGTATCGCCATAGCTTCGATGCCATTCGCTTTTAAATTTTCCGCTACGAAATCCACGTAATCCCTAGTATTGCAGAAAACCATGACCAATCCCGCTTTTTCGTGCTTTAGCAGATGCACGAGAAGGGAGAACTTCATATTGTCGGGTACGTCGTAGTATACCTGTGTCAGCATTTTCGGATCAACGTAAGTCACGGCATCCACTTTCAGCGGACCGTGCATGTATCTTTCAGCTATGTGTGCTATTTCCGGCGGGATTGTTGCGGAAAACAACAACGTTTGTCTGTCCCTTGAACATTCCCTGATTATATCCTCAACATCATCTATGAATCCCATGTCCAACATCCTGTCCGCTTCGTCCAGTACGAGCAGCTTCACACCGTGGAGATTTATGCTTCTCCTTCCGATATGATCAAGAACCCTGCCAGGCGTTCCCACGACCACGTCGGCCGTTTTCAGTGCCTGCATCTGAGGAGTGATTGAGACCCCTCCGTAAACCGTCGTTATTTCAAGTGGCTTGTATTTTGAAAAATTCCTCAGGTCCTTCATGACCTGTTCCGCCAGCTCCCTTGTGGGAGTCAGCACAAGTGCCTGTATTCCTTTGCCCTGTTCGGCTTTCTGTATTATTCCTGCACCGAATGCGAGGGTCTTCCCTGAACCCGTTGCGGATCCTCCGATGACGTCCCTTCCGGCAACTACCAAAGGAATTGATTTCCTCTGGATTTCCGTGGGTTCTTCAAAGCCCTCTTCTCTTATCACTCTGAGTATGGGATCAATGATCCCAAGTCTTTTGAACTGATCCATTATCATAACCTCCAAGAAAAAGCATTTATTTCGAAAGACGACAAATTTCGGAAGATGACTTGGTTAAATCATTTTAAGTCATCAATCCGTTCAGGCCGTCATACCAACTACCTTTTCTCTGTATATATTAATTATTAATTTACTCTAATTAACGAAAAGGGTTTATAAGTGTTGAATTATTTATAAATCAGCGCTGACCAATTATTTTTATGGTTTCCAGCAAAATAAACAACGATAAAATACATGTCATGGTAATGGGCGGAACGATAGATTCAATCGATATAGAAATCCCTTTCCCTAAAAACCCGACAGGAAAATCGATTATCCCTGATTTTATGAGGACGATAAAATTGGATGAAAGAATCGCTTTTACGACAATCTGCATGAAGGACAGCAGGGAACTCACGAAGGATGATTTCATAAAGCTCCATAAAAATATCAAAAAATGCAAAGCCAATGAAATAATCGTGACCTCTGGAACATACAATATGCCGGATATTGCGAGATTTTTGGAAACTGCTCTGAAAAATAATAAGAAAACCATTGTTCTTACTGGATCGACTTTACCGATTTATGGTTTCCCGCTTTCGGACGGCCCGTTCAACATAGGATATTCTGTTGCGATGGTAAGACAATTGAAAAGCGGAGTGTATGTGTGCATGAATGGAAACACCTTCACTCCAGGAGAAGTTTTTAAACTGGTTTCTGAAGGCAAGTTCGAGTCGATCTTTAATCTGAAATAATTCATTCCTTCTTTTCCAACATCCCTTCAAAAATAGGCCTTGAGCTGGATGACATCATTATCACCATGGTATCCATCAGATCAATGGTCTCCATGACGTCTTCCTTCGTGTATGTGTGATGATCATTCTTCTCAGAAATGATCGCCAGATGGAACTGGAAGTTCTCGAGGGTGTAGCGGCTGACCAGAAGCTGGGCGGCTATGGAATAAAGATTTATCCCGCCCGTCCTTGCGTATACCAGGTTCATCAGCCTCGCGAAGTCGAATTCCGCGAATTTCCTTCTCCAGATGTACTTGAGATATTTGATCATGAACTTTTTTGCATCCTTGTCGAAATCCTTTCTCTGGATTTTTCCGGGTTCTATTTCCTTCGTCCCTTCGTCTGTATGTATTTTTATCTTGTTGTCCTCGGCCAGTTCCTTGTAAAGCTGTCCGCTGATGAGTGACTTCTTGAAAAGGGGTTTCCCTTTCCGTTCAGTGTCAAAATAAATCATGTAATTGAAGAAATTGTTATCGATGAAATTCCTCCATTCCTCTTCTCCGATCTCTCTCCTTTCCTTCTTTTCGGCCATCTTTATGTATTCATTGCAATGGGAATGTTTCAGAAGATGAGGGATTTCCTGGCGGGTCTCCATGAATGCAGTGATGAGGGAACAAATATCCACGATGTCTCTGCATTTATCCAGATGATCGGCGATATGATCCCATACTTTTTCACAGGCCATTTTCTTGTCTAGGAGTTCCGTTATTTTCATCGCTCTTTCGTAATTTTCCAGCCAGTTTTCCAGAAGTGTTTTTCCGTCCGGGAGTTTCTCCTTGGAAAGCGTCAGATATTTCTCTTTTACCATTTCATTCAGGTCCGTTCCCTCGTCAGCGACGGAAGGATCGTTAATGCATTCCAACGCGCAGCACTGCCAGTTAAGATCTATGAAAGCATGATTATCGCTAGTGAAAATTATAGTGAACGGGAAGGTGCGGCATATTGAGGGACGGTGTTCGTATATTTTACATTTGTCGCAATCTAGAAAAGTGCATTCCCCGTTATCCTTGGAAGTTATTTTTGTCCTTTTCAGTCCCCCTGTGGTTCCGAGGTCATCAGTCTTACCATCGAAGGTCTTTCCCCCTCTTTCCGAATCCCTTTTCATCACTTCGTAGTTCCCGCCTACACAGCATGTTGCTTTTCCTATACAATTGAAGCGGAAGGACTGGTCGAACGTGGTTTCCCATGTGATTCGCTTCCCATTAACTTCGATTTCACCTTTCGCCGGTTTCATAGGATTTAATTCATAGAACAGATTTAAGTATCTTTTACATTTGACATATGGACACAAGTCGACAAGTAACATTATTAAACTAAAAGATAATATTTTCCTAGGGTGTATTCCATACAACATCGGGGGTGTACAGAAATGAAGAATTGCTACAGGAATAATTATATGGCTAACCGGTTAGCCTTCTTGT
Organism: uncultured archaeon; assembly: GCA_964447525.1. GTDB lineage: Archaea > Aenigmatarchaeota > Aenigmatarchaeia > QMZP01 > QMZT01 > JAFGDH01. Next base: position 19,239 of record CAYUSU010000015.1, read on the forward strand.
TCGTTCTTTCTCTGATGTTTATCGTCCTTTTCGTGACAAATATCTCCGCTTCCCTCAATGTTTCCCTTTCCGACCAGGGAACCAGCGTGAGGAACAAGACGAGCGGTGACCTTTTGGAAACGGGTAACCTTACGGTGGAAATTTATGATTCTTTATCGGGAGGTACTCTCATATACAGCGAGAATTTCACCGGTGCCATAACCAACGGTTCGTGGAACGTCATGCTCGGAGAGAATTCATCCAATCCGTTATCTCTGGAATACGGGAAGAAATACTACAAGGACTATAAAATAAACGGAGAGGATGCATCCTTCGTTAACCTTACTGGCCATTTTGTCGGAAGGCAGTTCTTCTATTCACCCTTAGGGGATATAAACACGTCTGACGTGGTGGACGGTTCGGTGACCACTGGCAAAATAGCCGATGGAACGATAACAGATTCAGACATTTCAGATTCCACCAACCTCACAATCGGCCAGATTATCACGTTCGCTCTCGGCCAGGTTATAGACAGCCTGACTGCCGGGTGGGTAAGGATAACAGGGGGCCTTGTTTTAACTGGCAATCTTGACGTGAACGGCACAATAAACGCCTCGTCAATAACCGCTGACATAAACGCATCATACGTGAAAAATGCTACATGGCTCACTTCAGAGTTGGATCCACAGTGGACCGGAAACTTTTCAGGCTACAACAAGACCCAGTGGGACGAGGCATACAATTATTCCACTAACGGCACGTTCATAAATTCAGCCGACGAGTCAAACCTCAACGTCAACCGTTCCGATTACTGGGATGGTCTCAACACGCCCCAGTCTTCTTGGACCGACACCTACAACGCCACCTACCACGATTACGTGACCACCAACATCTCCAACAGATCAAACTACTGGGACGGTTACGACACCCCGAGCGGCTGGGACCTGACCGAGTCCAATGACCTCCTCACAAACGGATCCAGACAGCTTTCCGCGAACTGGAACGCCGGCTCCTTTAATATAACCTCCAGCTGGATACTTGCCAGCATAAACGCCTCGAACGTCATGAACAACCCATGGATAGAGGACGCTCAGGAGGGAAATCTCAACGTCAACCGATCGGATTACTGGGACAACCTTGGCAGCCCCTCGGATTTCGCCGGCGACATAATATCCGAATCAGCGATAAACTTCACCACGTCCTGCGGGGCAGGAAATCACCTTTACATTAGCGGCAGCAATCTCGGATGCGGGTCGAACCCGACTAATTCCTCGTTCGATCTCTCCCAGATTCCGAACAGCGGGAACGTAAATATAGGCGCTCACAATTTTAGCGTGGATACAAGTGTGCTTTTTATCGATTCCTCGAATGACAGGGTCGGCATCGATACGACGAGCCCATTCCAAAAACTAACCATCGCTGGAGATTTATCTTCTACCCTTAAGGCAGGCCATCTCTCCGCAGACAACGTTTTACTATCAAGCTTGGAAGGAGGGATGTATTTTGGCGGGGTAGGCGTGAAAGAAAACCAGTGGGGTTTAGCTAACTACGGCGACACCTGGACGGACAAAGATGCAAATAGAAACTGGCGTGCAGTATCCATGTCCTCCGACGGGAAGATCCAGACGGCGGTGGAGAATGGTGGCAATATCTATGTTTCCACGGACTACGGCAATAACTGGACAGCCAAGGATTCAACTAGAGACTGGTATGCAGTAGCCATGTCCTCCGATGGCAAGATCCAGACGGCGGCGGTGTATTGGGGCAATATCTATGTTTCCACGGACTACGGCAATAACTGGATGGCCAAGGATTCAACTAGAGACTGGTATGGAGTAGCCATGTCCTCCGACGGCAAGATCCAGACGGCGGTGGTGAAGGGGAGTAGTGGCAATATCTATGTTTCCACGGACTACGGCAATAACTGGACGGTTAAGGGTTCAACCGAAAACTGGTATGGAGTAGCCATGTCCTCTGACGGGAAGATCCAGACGGCGGTGGTGTTTAATGGCCAGATATATGTTTCCACGGACTACGGCAATAACTGGACGGCCAAGGATTCAACTAGATGGTGGCATAAAGTGGCCATGTCCTCTGACGGGAAGATCCAGACGGCGGTGGAGAATGGTGGCCAGATATATGTTTCCACGGACTACGGCAATAACTGGATGGCCAAGGATTCAACTAGAGACT
>CAYUSU010000015.1:21510-28565 GCA_964447525.1 uncultured archaeon
AGAGACTGGTATGGAGTAGCCATGTCCTCCGACGGCAAGATCCAGACGGCGGTGGAGAATGGTGGCCAGATATATGTTTCCACCAACTACGGCAATAACTGGAAGGTCAAGGGTTTAACCAAATCATGGGTGGGAGTAGCCATGTCCTCTGACGGGAAGATCCAGACGGCGGTGGAGAATGGTGGCCAGATATATGTTTCTTACGCTGATTCCTTCATTCATGGCAAAGTCGGCATCGGTACGACTTCACCCTCCACGGAACTGGAGGTCAACGGAAGCGTCAACGTCACGGGCACCCAGCATTTCGGGAATGGCCAGATTTACTGGGACGGTTCGAATTCAAGGATGGTTATCAAGGTAACATGAAAGGAATGAAAGGCGAAAAGGCAGTAATGGAAGGTCTTTTGATTTTGGCAGTCACATTAATAGCCATCAGTTTTTATCTTTTCTTCCTCGGGTCGGCGGCAACCACGGGCATGGCGGTTGCGGCAGTGGGAAACACGTGTGAGGAGAGTTTGGACCTCCTTCTGAACGAAAGCTCGGAGTACGTGTGGAAAATGAGCGTTCCCGGGGAATTGAGAAGCCTCATGATGAGCGGGACTTTGACTAGGGGAGGCAGGGCGGATGTTTACATCGATCACGAAGGCGAGAGATATCTCGTGTTTGGCAGTCCCGGACCGGGAGAGACCGGCATGAATGTTTCATTCTCTTATGATAACGTGACTTTGGACAGTGTCATAAGCTTTGAAAATATTTGCACGGAGACATGTGCGTTATCCGGGTTCAATGCAGGCTCTTATAAATTCGTGTTCAACGTCATCAACGGGACACTGAATCTGACTACCATAAGCTATACACTCTCAAATATTTTTTCAAATGAAACGAATGTTTCTGATATTTTAAAGAATATTGCGGCAAACAACACTACTGTTGTTGAAGCAGAATACGATGAACCTGAACAACTGGAAGCGGAAATAAACAGACCCGTGAGATGGGTTATAAGGCCCGGAAACAGGATTACGCCGTTGCCGGATCACGCCTCCAACGTCTCGGTTATCAAGCAGACCGGGAACCTGAAGGAAGAGGTGAAAGCCGGTGACATAAGAATCGCGCACAAAGGAAGGGTAAAGAGCCTGGAGGAATTCGAGATTGACAAAAGGCTGGAAGAGCTGCAAGAGCGGCTCAAGAGGTCGGAAAACGTGTCGGAGATAGGGATGATGATTGAGAATGTGGACAGCCTGAGGGAAACGAAGCAGGGCCTGGTTTCCGGGGAGGCGGAAGACGGGAATACAGCCGTATTGATAGATGATGACGCCGATTCCTACGAGATATTCTATGAAACGGACCCCCCGGAAGCGGCGGAGGAAGAAATAACTCCGTACAGGAAAATGATAGTGATATCCTCCGCATTCAATTACACTGATGTATTGGCGTACACCGACATACCGGAAAGCCCCCGGGATTCGATCAAACTGTACTGGTACATAGACTGTATCAGGACGGATGTTACCCGCGACGAAAGGATAGACCTGAAGCTCGTTGATTCCGACGGGGATAACCTGGTCGACAGGCTGCAATGGACTGTTCCCCATTTATCCAACCAGACCTTTGAGGTCGACATCACCATTCTGAACGTCCAATCGTATCCCATTGTCGGCGGGGAATGGACCGTGAGGTTCGAGACGTCAGGGAGGGCCGACCTTGAGATAAGGTCAGTGAACGGAACCGTGTGGCATAATGAAAATGAAGATGGAGATTTGAGATTCCTGGAACTCAAGTGCGGCGAAGAGACTCTGGACTATGAATGGACAGGCGATTCCGTCCTTGTGGAGGGTTATGAATGCAACGAAACCGGTTACGAAACTAGCAGGGTTCTGACTTCCGGGAAGCACGACCTTCAGTTCAGGTACGGGATCCAGACGGCCTACGCCCACAACCTGGCGGGTTATTATACCTACGACGACGTCTTGGTCGTGGCAAACAACGCGAGTCCCGCGTCCCTGAACATTACCGGCTACTTCGTCACGGAAAGAAACATAAATTATGTCGTCTATCTTAACCTGACGACAAGCGAGACCATAGATTTTTCCACGTTTAACGGTTCCATACGAAATCCGGTTGAGGAATACATCACAGACAACAGCTTGGAGGACGTCATTAATTATATCGTGACGACGAAGGGTGTTCCCCTGAAAATATCCGGCACCGGTGAAGACTGTTCCGGGGCAAAATCAGCGACTGCTGCAAGTGTTGATTCGGAGCTGAGCCTGATACTGGGGCCTTACAACATCTCTATCGGGAATGCCGGTCTGGTTTCAAACCCATATCACAACCAAAACGAAAGATTCAACCACAGCAAATACGGCATTTATCTTGTTACTCGGCTTACCGGTTACCAGAACGATACCGACTCTGACGGGATTCCGGATGATGTCAAGAATTTAATAGACAGCGCCTCCAGTGCGGTTTCCAGCGGCAACTTCGTTCTTGATCAGGATCCTGACTGGGAAGGGATAACGGGATTAAACGGCGACCTGAGTAGCGCCCACACCGCCCTGACCGGGAAGGGATTGAATTCCACACTGAATACTAACTCGACCTTTCTCACCGACCAGCAGGACGTGCTGGGATATGCGAGCTGGGGATCCAACGACCATTATGATCATTTGTATACGACAAACGCAAAACCGAACAACACGTGGGCCAACGGGAGCCTTGCGGAGACGTACGTTTCCACCTCGGGAAGGACGTTCACTTATCCCCCGAGCTATGGCCAGAGCCTGATAGCAGACCTGATCAGCGAAGGAGTGACCGGGGCGAAGGGTTACGTTTATGAGCCGTGCTCATCCGCGATGGCCGATGTCAATGTGTTGTTCGACAGGTACACTGAGGGATTTTCCCTGGCCGACTCGTATTACATGGCCTCCTCTTATCTGGGCTGGATGGACATCATTGTCGGGGATCCCAAGGCAATAGCTTTCAAGGAAACATCCCCCCCGGTAATAACCCTTGACTACCCCCTCAACGGTTCCAGGATTAACAATGGCACCTTCATCAATTTCTCGGCATTTGACAATGAGGCAGTTGACAGTGTCTGGTATTCAAACGGAACCGGGAACATCACTATAAATCCATATTCAATCAATACGAGCGGGTGGGTCGCCGGGGAGTACAATATGATAGTTTACGCGAACGATACGGCCGGGAACATGAATTCAAAATCATGCAGTTTCATAGTAAACGACACGACCGGAGAATACCCTGAATATATGAGTTTTGACGGCAACACTACCGACTTCAAGACACTGGCCGACAGGACAAATGTGGTCGATGCCGTGCTGGAGAAATCTGGATTCGGGAAAATAGAATTCCTGGAAAACGCCGACTTTAGCGCTCTGGACCTCGATCAGTACGTTACGATATCCGAAAATTTCATAGAAATAGACACGGACAACCTGCCAGGTCTGAACAAATCGGCCAACCTGACAATTCACGATATAGATTACTTGGATCCCGTGATATTCAGGGATGGTCAGGTATGCCCGGTTTCAATCTGCACCAGACTGAATTATTCAAACGGGATCCTGACATTCAATGTCACCCAGTTCACTTCGTATTCCGCCGGTCCCAATTCCAACCTGACAATATGGGACGAAACCGACACCGGTATGCCGTATGCAGACCAGACGAGATATGCCGGCAATCAAACGAAATTCTTTGCCAATTACACTAACATCACCTCCGGGGAGATCATCACGGGGGCCGAATGCAACATAACTTTTGATGATTCTTCAGCTACCATGGATTATAACAGTTCAGGTTTTTATGATTACAACAGGACATTCTCCGGGTACGGGAATTATTACTATAACATAACGTGCAATGCGACAGGTTTTGAAAATCTGACAGCGACAGATTACGTTATTATCACTTTGCTGTCCGCCTGCAATCCTCCGGGAGAAGGCGACTGGTTTGTTAACGAGACATGCAATCTGTATGATGAGGATTATATGGTTAACGGCAATCTTACGATTGAGTCAAACGGATTCCTGAATATGACAGGAAATACGAACATAACATTCAACGGAACCAGCAGATACATTTTCGTCCGGACCGGGGGTGAAATAAACATGTACGATTCCGCCGGATTCAACAAATGAGAGTGAAATCGATAAGCATGCGAATCTTTCTGATAACAACGGGGCGCTTTGCTTATGTGATGGCAAACAAGGGAACGCGATAAACGGGAGTGTAATTGTGGATAAATATGAGATATTCTCTGTGAGGATGAAAAAAATGAGGAATGAAATCAGAATCGCATTGATTGTCTGCGTGTCCATTGTTTTTCTTTTTGTGCCCGCGGTATCTGCGTTTAACGTTAGCACGCCATCCTACTCCATCGGATCGGTTCATATGGGATTGGTTGGTAATAACGGTTCTACTTCTTCCTATGTTTTTCGTGGCGTGCTGACATACCAGCAACCCGGCAATGACTATGTGAATTACACGAGTTATCTTGCAAGCCTTGGTTTTCTTGAAGGTGTTGGTATTTACACTCCCCCGGAAGAGAACCCGCCAAATCCTCCCCCGGATAACCCGCCGGCACCCTCTGGTCCGTCACCGGGCCTCGGTCCTTCGCCGGCTCCGAGCGAATGCACGTATGACTGGTTATGCACGGAATGGGAACCCTCGGGATGCCCTGAAAACGGGATGCAGACAAGAACGTGTTCCAACCAGGGAACGTGCACCGGGACGGAGGAGAAACCAGACGAAAGCAGGATCTGCGAATATAATCCTCTGGTTAACGTGAGTGATGGCATTCTGGATATCAGGATTAAAATACCGGATTACATCAACATTTCGGATAACGTTTCGTTCCTTATAGACATTACCTATCTGATGCCGGGAGAGGCGGACGTCGTTCTTAATTATCTGATCAAGAACAGGTACAACGATATCGTTTATTCTGAGAGGGAGGTTATATCGGTGGATGGGGGATTATCCTTCGAGAAGAGCTTCAATTTCAGCGGGCTTGATCCTGAGCAATATCTGATAATAGTGGAGGCAAGTTACGGGGACCATATCGCGGATGACGGAAAATCATTCACTTTGCTCAGAAGGGAACTGATGCCGGGAGAGTTCATTCTTATACCTTATGTTAATCTGATTGTCTGGTTATCTATAATAATAGTGATAATTGTCCTGTTGTGGTTTTTCATATTCAAGTTCAGCCTGAATGATTTCCTGCTGGGAATGAAGGTTCGCCGTGTAAAAAAATCATTAAAGAAAGTTGATAAAAATATACGGGAATCCAAATACCATAAGGGAGAACACTCTCCGATAATAAAGAGAACAGAACACGGTGTAAGGGTGAGAGCCGGAACCGTGCCTCATCCCATGAGGGAGAATCATTACATAAAATGGATCGAGATCGAGGCGGACGGAAAGATTTTCAGGAAGTCGCTTAAGCCCGGGGATTCCCCGGTTGCAGAATTCGAAACCAGCGCCAAAAACATCAGGGCAAGAACAAGCTGCAGCGTGCACGGTATCTGGAAATCCAAATCTTAATAATTTTGTTAGATTTTGTATCAGGTTATCGCTTTTAAGCAACATTATGAAATATTAATATGAATAAATGGAGGGAGGATATTAATTGCAGCAAATGCACACGTTGCGGTTTCTGCTGCAGGAACTGGGACATATATCTTTCCAAGGAAGATATAAGGAAGATTGTCGGACTTAACTACTCCACTGAATATTTCATAAAGCTTGCCCCCCATCCCGTTCTTAAGATGGTCGGAAAGAAAAGGAACTGCATTTTCCTGAATAATGACGTTAAGTGCGAACTTCATGAAAAGCACGGATACAAATCGAAACCATTCTCCTGCCGCATATATCCAGAACACGTGAAGAGATCATTCTCCGGAAAGAACGACTATTTGTTTTTCGAACATGGTAAGAAAATCATTACAAGAGACCTTCTGGTCGGAATGCTGGACGGACTCAAATGTGCCGGTATTAGCGGTTTTTTTGATATGTTCTCAGAAAAAATGAACATCCTTTTGGATCAGAATGATAGGTTTCTGGATATTTTCAACTTTGATGAAGAGAAGAGACCGATGGTCAACAACCCGTTCAGAAAACTGAAACTAAGGTTATGGGTGAGAAAAATCCAGAAGAAGGACATAGAAGATCTGAAAGCGCTTGGCGGTGGGTTTTTCGATTCAAATGAGTTTATTGAATCAATCCAGAAGATGATCAGAAAAAATAAGATGGTGTATCCGGACCTCCCGGAAAAGCTCCTGCGGTTCTTCTATCTTCTGAAATACCTGAAACATCTCCCTTACACCGAAGAACTTGTTGAATATATGGAAAGAATAAACCGGAATTATCATTAGTTTTTAAATACGCTAGGACAAGATTAGTTAATAAATAGTGATAGTATGCCTACGTTCGATAGATATTGCGACAAATGCGGGATGCCAAGCAAAAGGCTGGCGAATGTTAACGGGAGAATGCTCTGTGCAAAATGCAGGGGAGTCCATGTGGAAGAGGATGAGGATCTTACGAGAAGAAAGAAACTCAGAAAGATGTGGATTTAACAAAAGGTTCCCTGTTTGCAAAAAAGAATATAAATAATTCTTACTTCTATTTATTATCAACGTCGCGTGAAACGCGGGGGTACCCAAGCGGTCAAAAAATTTGGCTACAGGGGCTAGAATGCCTAAACAATCGTTTGGCATGGCCAAGTTTAGGTGTGGCTGAGTTCAGGTACTGGCTGTTGAAATGCCTAGTAGCTTAGTGCTTTCCAGGGTTCGAATAGCGTTTGCCTTCAAAGGCAGCCGTCGAAATTCCCTGCCCCCGCATATTCATTCTTCTCAAGATAATAGTTTTGACGATAAATGTTGTTTTACTCATTATTTTAAAACATGTTTTGCGATTACATTCTACTTGAAGCAATTGTTTAATTTTAAACGGTCGCTTCCGTATAATTTTTGGTTTTTAAATGATAATTCCACCAGTGTGTTCACTGGTGGTCTAACAAACTAGTTCTA
>CAYUSU010000016.1:0-24117 GCA_964447525.1 uncultured archaeon
AACGTATTTAAGCATTTATAACCAACCAAAGAGAATAAAATTTCATGGGTACCCTTATGATAGGCATGCTGCCATGGATTGCGAGTGGAACTGCTCTTCTATTTGCATTTCTCGTAGCCCTGCACATAAAGGGAAAACCCAAGGGAACGGACAGGATGCACGAGATCGGGCATCTTATCAAAAAGGGATCAATGACATACCTCGGGAAACAATACAGGTATCTTCTGATTTTTGTATTGATCGTTGCGGTTATTCTGGGCGTTCTCATAAACCCGGTATCGGCAATCGTATTTGTCGTGGGAGCATTCTTCTCCGCATTAACTGGAAACGTCGGGATGAGGGTCGCCACATCATCCAATTACCGGACAGCGCAGGCATGTACCAAAGGGATAGGTAGCGGTCTTAGAGTCGCTTTCTCTTCGGGAACGGTCATGGGGATGTCGGTCGTCGGACTTGGCCTGTTCGGGGTTACCCTGATGTATGCGATATTTCAGGACACCGGAATAATTTTCAGCTTCGGTTTCGGAGCATCCAGCATAGCCCTTTTCGCAAGGGTGGGCGGGGGTATATATACAAAAGCTGCTGACGTGGGGGCGGATCTGGTCGGTAAGTTGGAAAACAATATCCCGGAAGACGACCCGAGAAACCCTGCGGTAATCGCCGATAACGTGGGCGATAACGTGGGAGACGTCGCTGGTATGGGAGCAGACCTCTTCGAGAGCTACGTGGACAGTATAATAGCGGCGATGGCGATAGGCGTGATTTCAGTCACGATAATCAACGGAGTGGTCCTGCCACTGATGCTGGCATCCGTCGGAATACTCGTAAGCATCGTCGGGACGTTCTTCGTTCGTTCCGGCGGGGATCACGACCTCCATTTCGCGCTGAACAAGGGAATATTCTCTTCGGCCGTACTGATGTTCATATTTTCCTATATTATTATATTTTTCATATCTGGTCCGGGCCACATCAACCTTTGGTATGCCACGATATCAGGTCTCATAGCAGGAATAATCATAGGTCTGGTAACGGAATATTATACGACCGCTACAAGGGATCCGACCCGTTCTATTGCCAAGGCGTCCAAAACAGGAGCAGCTACCAATATAATAGCCGGTCTGGCCGTAGGGATGCAAAGCACCGCCGTTCCGATAATCGCAGTGGTGGCCGCTATAATGGTATCTTATTATTTTGCCGGTATTTACGGAATCGCGATAGCGGCGGTGGGGATGCTTTCAACGCTCGGGATCACGCTGGCATCGGATAGTTACGGGCCCGTGGCCGACAACGCCGCTGGAATCGCTCAAATGGCCGGCATGGGACCGAAGATACGAAAGAGGGCGGAAGCGCTGGACGCTGTCGGGAATACGACGGCAGCGATAGGGAAGGGATTCGCTATAGGTTCCGCAGCGCTCACGTCGCTTGCATTATTCGTTGTTTACGGGAACATAATGGGATTGAGCGCGATATCACTAATGAAACCGGAAGTCGTTTCAGGATTGCTGATAGGAGGATTGCTACCGTTCCTTTTTTCAGCATTCACCATGGAAGCGGTCGGGAAGGCCGCTGCAAAGATGGTGAAAGAAGTCAGGAGGCAATTCAAGGAAATCAAAGGAATAATGGAAGGTAAGGCGCAGCCAGACTACAGGAAGTGTATAGAAATATCCACACACGCCGCGCTGAGAGAGATGATAATGCCGGGAGTCCTTGCGATAGCCGCCCCGATAGCGGTAGGACTCACATTAGGGGCAGAAGCGCTGGGAGGTATGCTCGCCGGATCAATAGCAACAGGTTTCCTTCTGGCTATTTTCATGGCAAATTCAGGAGGAGCATGGGACAACGCCAAGAAATACATAGAGGAAGGAAAAATGGGCGGTAAAAATAGCTTCGCTCATTCGGCAGCAGTCACCGGCGATACCGTCGGAGATCCCTTCAAAGATACCAGCGGGCCGTCTTTAAACATCTTAATAAAATTAATGAGCATTGTCGCGTTGGTTTTCGCGCCGCTTTTCATCTAATTTTTCCCAGTCTTTCGATTATCTCGACCACGATATCGGGATAATCGCTGTTTATGATATCAACACCGAGTTTGATCATCTTCAGTATGTCATCCGGGAAGTTCGCCTTCACTATCAACTTTATTTCGTTGCGGTGGCATTCATACACAAGGTCTTCGTCCACATATTCGCATTTCATCAAAAGATAATCCACACCGGAGTCTTTCGCCAGCGACACGGGATCGACGGGCCTGCACGAAAGCACGGCTCCGGTAACCAGACCGGGATGTTTCTCCTTTATGTCCTTCAGTGTGTTATGCCAAAACGAACACAATATCACCTTGTCGGGAATCTGATTTTTTCGTATGAATGAGATTATTTTATTAACGGTGTCTGGTTCCTTGATATCCAGTTCGATCTTCGTGCCGGTTTGTTTGATCAGATAAACCAGTTCATGAAGAGAGGGGATTCGCTCGTTCCTCCCCGCATCCAGATTATTCAGTTCAGCTAGTTCGTACGACCTGACCGGACCGTGACCATTGGTTGTACGGTCAACGCTGGAATCATGCATAAGAACAAGTTGCTTGTCCTTGGTCATTCTCACATCCGTTTCAACATATTCCGCCCCGCTTTCGACTGCCTTCTTGAAACCCCTGATCGTGTTCTCCGGCTCTATCCCCGCGCAACCCCGATGACCGCACACCTCAACCATAAGAAAGATTTGTTTTAAGGGGAATATAAATCATAATAATTGGTTTTCTTTTTTAAAACTTTAAACCCAATCAGATTCTATGGGATTTCTTGATTTTCTTAAGAAAAAAGAAGAAGAACTGGAACCGCTCCCTCAGATAGACGAGAAACCGGTAAAGATAGGAATAGACAATCTCATGGGAGAGGTGATGGGATTAATATCTGATGATCTGGAAAACGAGAAAAGGAGATCCAGAGAACTGCACGGACATATAACGGAAAATTTCTCCAGGATAAAGGAACTGAACAACTTTCTGGAAGCAAAATCTTTTGAGAAGCACGATCACACCTATACGAACATAAACATGATAAAAAACAATTACGTCAAAAGAAGTTATTCCCTCCTGGGAACGGTTCCCAAAATTCAGGTGATCGATTATGAGAATATGAAGGAATTCGAACAGAAGACCAAAAAGATTGTTTCCGATCTCAAGAACATCAATCCCAAGCAGGCCTTCCTTCTGAGCAGGTACTTCAAGCACGAAACCGGACAGATAATAAAGACACTGAAATCCATAGATGATTCGCTGGAGGAAATAAACAACATACTGGATTCCAATGGCAGGAGGTTATGGATAGAGAAAATTGTCACTGAGGGGACAGAGGATATTATCTCGAAAAGCAAAAGGATAACGGAACTCGGGGAGAACGGAAAGGAGCTTGAAAAAAAGAAAGAACATCTCGGGGGGAAACTCGAGGAAGAGCAGAAGCGTCTTAAGGAATTCATGACAGGCGGTATATACAAAAGGATGATTGCGATAGAGGACAAAATAAAAGAGGCAAATGACCAGAAAAATGACGTGGAAGCCGATATAAGGGGCAAGCTCTCTGAAATAAAGAGGCCACTGAAAAAGATAGAACATTATATGAAGACTGAAGGGTACTCGAAATCGGAAATCAATAACTTTGACCGCCTTCTCCACTCACCGACCAAGACCTTCATATCCGAAGGGGGAGAAGACATACTCAGAAGCGTTTTAATCAAGATCAAGAATCTGTACGAACAGGGGAAAGTGGAATTAAAGGGGAGTGATAAAGATCACGTTGTTGATCTCTGCCAGAAATCGGAGACTGGTCTTTTTTTCAGTCTTAAAGCCAAGTACACGGAATTTTCGAAAGAACTGGATTCCCTCACGAAAGAAAAGGAAGATTCCAAGGCTTCCGAAGAGAAGGACAGGATGGAAAGGGAAATCGGGGGCCTGGAAAAAGATCTTATCGATACTGAAAATGAGATGGAAAGAGTAAAAGAAAACATTGATGTAGAAAAGGAAGAAATCAGTAAAAAGACGAAAGAACTGGAAGGGCTGCTAAAAGAGAGCATGAGGAAAAACATAGAGATAGGGATATAGACTAATTACTCGGGTAAATTTTCTTTATCTGTTTTTTGTGGCTGTAAACGATCCTTCCATCAGACCATATCTCTTCGATGAGATCAAGAGGTATCTTCCGTTCTTCGTAACCGGTTTCCCCTCCGATGACATGAAGATGAGAACGGTCAACATCCTTTATGTCCATCCCGTAAATAAATTCCCTCCTATTCGGGAAATTCATGTTGAAAAGAGATATGGAGACATTATCCATTTTCCTGCATACGATAAGATTGTTCAGAATATCGAATATCATTCACTCAATCGTCCTCATTATGACGCTGTCGCCTTCCCTGATACTGATCTCTTCAGAGACGCCACCGTTTATTTCGAGAACGTATATGTAATCCCTATCAGGGATTATGACAGGACAGTTCTTTACACACGGAGAAGCGTTCTTTTTTATGTAGACCACTTGATTGTTACAATCGATGAATATCATGTCCAGTCGTATTAGCACGTCCTTCATCCAGAAACCTCTGGTTCCCATGGTGTCGAAAATGAAAAGCATCCCATGGTCCTGCCCGAGGAATTCCCTGTCCATAAGCCCTTTCATTTTTTCTGCAGGCGTCACCGCCAGTTCCACCTCAAAGCAGTCCTTCCCGAAACATACCGTGTTAACATCGGAATGCGAAAGCTCGAAAAAATCGAGAGGGACAGCGATCATCAGAAATACAATAGCAACCATGAGGAGAATGAGCAATCTTCTCATATCTAATTACTAACGAAAAGAGTTATAAATCGTTATTCCAGATTTAGTTGAGGTATTTAACAAGATTTTATTTTTTATTAAACGCACTGGAATTATTCAGATTCTGCCATTTTCCTGATGGCAAGTTCAGCCGCATTTACCATCTGGTATGCAATCGGGGAAGACGTTACTGCCGGGTGAGTGCCTATCTGCAGTGTTGCGATTTTTTCCGCTGTCATTCTTTCCTGTATGCACGTACTAATTATATTTATAAACTCACCGGCACTTAACCCGCCCCTGATATGACCTCCAATCAGTTCCTTATTATTACTGTTGAAAAGAAGTTTTACTTTCATCTCTGACATGCTTGGCATGCATCCCGGATGCCTGTCAGGGGATTCACTCTCCCCGGAAACGATTTCAAAACCGTTTTCTTTTGCAGATTTTTCGGTCAAACCCGCATTCCCAAGAACCATATCACCGACAACAGTAGAAAAGACTCCCACAACCCCGGGATTAGTTCTCCGGCTACCGAAGAGATTGGAACCCGCTACCCGTGCCTCGCTGGTGGCTACGGAAGCAAGCCGGGAATCAGATGGTTTTCCTGTGAAGAACGATTTCTTAGCGGCACAGTCACCACATGCGAATATATTTTCATCGGATGTTCTCATTTTGTCATCAACCAATATCCCGGAATCATTTACCTCAAGACCGATTTTTTTCGCAAGGGAAATATCCGGTTTCACTCCCACACCGATCAATAACATTTCAGTTTCTATTTCACTGCCATCCGAAAGTCTCACCGAAGACACGCTTTCTTTTCCAATAATTTCAACTATCTTAGAACATGTAATTATTTTAACACCCATATCCGAGATTTTTTCTTCCGCTTCTTTGCACAGTTCTTCATCCAAAACCCTCATAAGGCAATGAGGGAGTATTTCAATTAAAGTTACATTATTTCCCTTTTTCTGCATCTCACCCGCAAACTCTACACCTATAAAACCCCCGCCAATTATAACAACATTAGTGCTTTTTTCAAATGACTTCAGCATATTTTCAAGATAGTTCAAATCCTTCTTAGGATAGAAAACGTTCTTCTTGTCCGCACCAGGAATGGGGAGTTCTATCGGCTTCGAACCAGTCGCGAGAACCAGTTTTTCGTAAGAAATATTTCTTCCTCCGGAAGTATTGACTCTCTTTTCTTCCCTGTCAATGAGATTTACCTCATCCACAAGCAGATCGATCCCATTTTTGGAAAGTACCTCATCGGGTATAATATTTTTTTCGGGATCACCGAATGTCCCGAAAATATACGGAATCCCACAGGGAATCTGAACCTTTTTTTCTTTCCTTATCAAAAGAACACTCTTATCACTACACTGTATTCTCGATGTTATTGCGGCAGGTATTCCCGCAGCACTGCCCCCGACAACCACAACATCATATTTTTCCATATTAATGAAATTTCACGATTCAAACTTTAAATTATTATTAATAATAAAAAGAAAATATTACCATGAACACAGTTATCCTCACACACAGCGACTGCGACGGGATATGCGCAGGTGCTGTCGCGCTTTCGAAATTCCCGGGATCGAACGTTTTCTTCACCAAGCCGGTCTCTCTTCTAAAGGACCTTAACATGATTCGGCTGGGAGACAGGGTAGTCATCTGCGATATCGCCTTGACGGAAAGGGACGTAAAGGAAGTGATGGATTTCTTCGAGAAAACCGGCATGGAAGTTCTTTATTTCGACCATCATCCGATATCCAAGGAGAATGCGAAACGGATGAAAAGGATTGCCAAACTTTACGTGACTGGAACGGCCAGCTCTTCCGAGCTGATATACAGGTATTATCAGGAATCCATCCCAAGGGAACGGGTATGGGCGGCGATTTACGGCGCGATAGGGGATTATTCACAGAATACCCAGTTCGTCAAGAACAGGCTTCTGAACTGGGACGCGAGAGCGTTATATTTCGAGGCATCCACTATCGTACTCGGAATAAAGCATGATGATTTCGACACGTACAACGCCAAAAGGAAGATAGTGAAAACAGTCGCTTCCGGCATGAACCCGTCAGATGTCCCGGGCCTTGTCCAGGCGGCGAAAGAGGTCGTAAACAAGGAATTTGATCTTTATGAACTCGTGAAGAAGGAAGCAAAAAAATCAGGAGATGTGGGATATGTAAAGGATCTCCCGATGTTCGGATTCAGGGGACCTTCCGCTCTTTTTGCCTCGACATCGACAAACACGAAAATTGGAATATCGATCCATTCCAAGCAAACGCACGTTGATATTACCATGCGGCTGAGGGATTACAAAATACCGGCAAACGAATTCTGCGCAAGGGCGGCGGCAAAGGTCGGAGGATCGGGCGGCGGACACCCCCAGGCAGCCGGAGCAAGGATACCCCCGGGTAAGATAAATACATTTATCAAAGAGCTGAACTTGCTCCTGAAGGAATACGGCATATGATCGCATGGTTTAACAGATAAAAAAATATCTTCCATTTATTTCATTCAAAAATACCTGATTTCAATCGAATACAGTTGTATTTTAATGAAAAGTATATCACCCTACTGGAAAATCACATTCTCGGATTATAAACCTGAACCGGGCATGGAGAAAGAGATTGACTGCGTAATAGAACCAGTTGTAAAAACGTTTGCCGCATGCGATTTTAGCTGTAGATGGAAAAACATTAAATATCATTCAAGTGGAAAAATATTCTGAAACAAAGGCAAAGGGATTAGGTATAAATTCACAGCTCATTCTAAGTTCCCCGTTTATGATTTAAACACAAAAACACATAATTAATACATGGAACCAGAAGATGGCGTATTTGCCGTTAAATTGGCCCGTAAAGCAATAGAATTCTGGGTAGAACATGGAAGAACACTTGGGACACCTATACGTTTCTCTGATGATTTCAGGACACTGAGGGGAGTGTTCACGACGATTCACACATATCCGGAAAACGGTTTGAGAGGATGTATAGGATACCCTTATCCGATTATACCCCTGATCAACGGAATAATCCAGTCGGCCACCGAGGCGACTCAGGACCCCAGATTCCCGCCGCTTGGGAAGGAAGAGCTGGATAAAATCACAATCGAAGTCTCGATCCTCACAGAACCAGAAAACATCAATATAAAGAAACCGGAAGAATATTTAAAGAAAATCGAAATAGGTAAGGACGGGCTGATCATAAAGAACGGGCTGGAGAGCGGACTACTTCTCCCTCAGGTGCCAGTTGAGAAAGGATGGGATGTCAAGACGTTCCTGGAGAACCTCTGCTGGAAGGCCGGGATAGAGGCTGATGATTGGAAATCCAACAAAACACAATTATTAAAATTCCAGGCAGAAATATTCACAGAACTAGAACCTAATGGGGGAATAGTAAAAAAAGAAAAATAGAAAGAAGCATATTTTAGGTAGGGCACGTATTTTTACATGTGTCAACTCGTTTTTCTGCTTCTTATTTCAAGTGTCTTTTTGGTGGACCGATTCTTTTCTTGTATATTCCCAAACTCAAAACGGCGATTATCACCACGGCAACCACGCCTATTATTAAGGTTATATCAAGCGTTATCGGCGGCACGACATTACATGCATTCGTAAGATCATTGCACCCGTTATTACATATTTCCGTCACCGTCCACTCGCCATTGGAACAGGTTTGTACCTGATTAGCTGAACATCTCCTCTGACCGTCCGTGCATGTATCTTCCGTTATTCCGTCTTCAGTACCACCTTCAGCGGAACAACTCTGTGTTTCCGAAGGCATACTAGTAATCGTTCCGCACTCGTTCAGATCCGTGCATGTCCTTTTCTGTATGCCGTCCAGACATTCATCCCATTCGGTGCATGACCAGTCCTCGGTACAATCACCCGAAACAGACGCAGGAGCCCCTCCCGGCGAACCGGTTGGTCCTGTTGTTCCTCCGGGCGGTGTTCCGCTGCTCGGAGGATTAGTCACCCACACGGAGAACTCACAAGGTACCTGCCATATACAAGATGTAGCAGTGTTATTCAGCAACACACCATCGTTTGATCTGTCATCGCAAAGGCTCATATCTATAGCGGATCCGTTCGGGTCCGGGCAGTGCCAAAGCTTTGAACAATCACCTGAAGTTCCCTTCGGGATCGTGATTGTACAGTTAACGTCAGTGTAAGCGCCGATCTTGCTTCTCATTGCGTCGAATTCGTCCGAATCCATTCCAGTGTAACCCACGCCACTACCGCCCGAAGTGGTCGTCCCGCCGCTCGAAACATTAGGAGAGTTGAAACTGCTACCCTTCACGTTCTCGATCGTTATGACTGTATTCCCACCTGTTGCGAGCGGTATGTCCGTTACCTCGTTATAACCTATCTTCTGTTTTGAAGCGCCGCATGCACTTCCTTCACCTGGTATCATTGAATAACATTTCGGGCAATCGGCCTTGCTTGAACTTGCCGCTGTGGTGAAGTTCTGACATGCCGATAAAGCACAGTTTCCTGACGAATCACATACCTTGATTTTGTAGTAGTACGCCGTCCCGTTCAAAAGGCTGTAATTGAGTTTCTGCGGGTTGAACGCGAAATCGTCTAATGGACCGTCATGCCAGTTTTTGTAGTCATTCGTCGTTTTTTCGTCCAGAAGCGCCGGATCCTTGATGGTTGCATTCAGTGTAGCGCACGAAGTATCGTTGTCTCCGTAGAACTGCACCGTACCGTTTGCCGGCTCATCCGTATCGTATTTGATGAACGCCGCATCAGGGAACTTGTCAACTTCCGTCCATACTACCTTCGGAGCAGACGTATCCGTGTAACCCTGAACATTCACACCCTTACCGGCGCAATTTGGAGCTGGTCCGCAATCCGGATCTGCGCAGTCGACTAATCCATCGTTATCTTCATCATTCCCTGTCTCGAAACAATCTTCGTGTTTTATGAATCCTCCATCCTTGAAGAAATCAGAGCAATCCGGATCATTTTCAGAGAATAGTCCGTCGCCGTCCATATCCACCCTCGGAGTCATACAGTCCTCGAATTTGAAGTCCATCGTACCGGGCACGTAATAACCGGGTCCAGCCGTATCGGCAGGATTGCTTTCCGTCCTCTTCTTCCCGGCAGATGCAACGTAAACCCTCATCTTCTCTCCCGGCGTGAACAAGTCGGAGAACTTCTTAAGGTCGTCTTTGTTCACAGCCAACATGTATCCTCCGATTTCTGAACACATCAACGTTCCCCAGCTGGATATTTTAATATCGGATATGACCCAGTCCTGGTTTTTGCATTTGTATGAACTTCTCTTCTCCTTTATCTCACCGTCTTCCAGCTTTACTTCATACTTGAAGAAGAATTCATACCCTTCTTTAGTTGGATCATTCCATAGCCAGCATCCACCCGTTTCGCTGCCGTCCGTATCCAGATACAGGTAGAATTTAGTCACATTGGAACCCTTTCCACTGTCGGATATCTCCTGCATTCCCATCTGACCAGACTTAACTATTTTCTTACCTTTACAAAGCAGGGCGTTTTCAAGAGAATCGACACCTGTACCGAACCCGTAGTTGTCTTGCATCTCCCTTATCCCGAAACCGCATATATCCAATTCGTCGTCAAGATTCTCGTCAGGACTTCCCGCACCGCATCCACTGCTGTCCCCTCCAATATCTATCGGCTTTTCTTCCATACCGCCGAACATTATTTTTGCCATCTTGGGTTCACAGAAACCTCCCCTCCATGAACACAGAGGAGCACCAGATGAACAGGAGCCGGGATCAGTGTAATTGAAACATATAGGTTCGCATCGTGGACCTTTCCATCCACATCCATTCGCATTTTGAGCGTTGCAACCTGATTCATTGGTTATACCGAAACAATCAACCTGGCAACCATTCGCCCAGTCCATGCATTCACAGAATCCATCGTCGACCCAGGCACATTCAAGCCCTTCGCTCACATTGGCGTCTACTTCGCAACTGGTCTGGTTCTGGCTGTACCAGCCACAAGCGAATATTTTAAGATCACACCATCCGTTTACAGGATCACCGTTCCATTTACAGTTAGGATCTGCCGTACAACCACTGTTGTTGTTTCCGTAAAACATACAACCCTGATCATTCATTGTCTTGTTGATGTCACAGAAACCACCATCCTTCGGAGTGTGATAATCGCATCCAGCGGCCTGCTGGCAAGCTGTCACATTGTCATCATATTTCCAGCAATCTTCCATCTTCATACCGAACTGGTCAGCCGGATCACAGAAACCACTCATCCAGTTACAGTTCGTATTACTGCCACAGGCAGTCGAGGTTTGCAAACCCTGACTGAAACAAATCGGTGCACATTTACCTGTTCCGGTTTCAGAATCAACCTCCCACGTACACCTGCTTGAATACTCACCGGAAGTACATGTCACCTGAGTGGACTTGGTTTCGCAATTGAATATTTTCGGTTTACAGTTACCGCCCGTTGAACTGGTTGAATCGATTTTCCAGAAACAATCAGCCTTTATCGAGCATGCACCCTGAGTCGTCGCTTTGAAGCAATCCTTTGCTATACTATCCTTTACCTCGCAGAAACCACCCATCGGATCGTTAAACCAGTTGCACATCTGCTGATTATCGCAGCCGGATTGGTCACCGTCCCACATGAAGCAATTCTCTCCCTGCATACCACACCATTCTTTGTTTTCCCATGGATCCTTTATCCATATACAATTACTGGTGTTTCCAAGTGAATTGCAGTCATTCTGGTTATTGTATTTCCAGCAGTCAGAAAGCATCCCCGCACCACAGAAAGCATCAGAGAAACAATCGCTATCCTCACAGTCTATCCTGCTGTCTCCGTCGTTATCTACTCCGTCAAAACATATTTCCTTGTTGAAATTCTTTGGCTGGCATATTCCCGTGGTAGAATCCCATGAACACTTTCCCTTGGAACCGCCCCCGTAATTCACACAATCTTTCTGTTCATAACACCTGAAACAGTCTTCCGCACAGGATTTCTCTGATTTCGGGTAACACCACCCACCTATCGTGGTGGCTCCCGTTGTGTCGGAAACCCATTTACAGTTCGCGTTAGAAGATTCGCATTCAGATTGCGGATCATTCTTCTTTTCACAAGATTTACAGTCTGTAGAACAGTCACCTATGTATTGCACATCATCAGGTACGTCACAGAATCCGATCCCGTTCGGAGCGGTCGTATCGGCAGTGAACTGGCAATAACCAATGGCCGAACCCTGACATGCTGATTGAGCGTTGCTTGCATTAACCGTATTCCCCTTGGAGTCCTTCCACTCACAAGCCCAGCATGCGGCATCACATCTTTTTGATTCCGTACCTGTCTTTTTCTCGCACCATCCGAATGGAACCGCCGTCGTATTATCACAATAGAAATCCGTGTTCCAATCGCATCCGCTGAACTCGCAATCTTTCTTATTAGTGATCGAATCACATCCCTTCTTTGTTCCGCCGAATTTATCTTCGGCTCTGAACACGCAATAGGTTCCGTCCCATTCACATGGCATGAACCATGGGGAACCTGCTATCTGCTTGCATGTTGTCTCGTCTGTGTATGCCGCATAATCCTCGCAGAACATCGCTCCCGCTGGTGGCTCTTCCATATTCATGTAACAGGAAGTGCTTTCCGGGGCCGCCGTACATTTGTTGTTCTTCCATTGACAACAGGATGATAATATGGCGATTTCTTCACAAAGCTCAGAGTTTTTGATATTACCGCATTTTATCACGGCACCAGAACTCAGCCCTTTACATTCACTAGTGGAATTATACCATTTGCAAACGTCTACGTACGAACTGTCACAATACATCTGCGCATAGTCGAAAACCCAGCATTCCGGATCGATCCTTTCTCCTTCCAGTTCCTCCATCCATACATCTCCGCCGGACATGTCTCCCGGACTCTTGCATTCCTGAGTACCTTCGTCCCACCAGCAGAACCCTATCCCGAAGCAACCATCTTTATCGTTGTTGAAGGCATCGCAACCAGCATATGCTTCCATACACAATCCCGGACCGCTGCTATTGTCCCACGTACAACTGAGATTATACGTATTATTCTCACAAAGCGTTTGGTTTCCACCGTTCATGGAATCCCACATCCAGCATCTAGCCCTTTCACAGTGAGAATCCGCTCTCCACATACATTCCGAATCGGTGTTGCAGGCGGTTTCGTTGTCGTCATAGCTCATACATCCACCCATCTCACACCATCCACCATATCCGCTTGGATCGGAATACCATGTACAATTCTTTCCTTTATATACAAAATTATTGCATGATACGTTGTCGTGCTTGCTCCAGCAACCGGGCTCTTCGCACCACCCATTGCTCGGATTCCACATATCAACATTCCACGTACAACCCATAGCCGGATCGTTTGTTACATTATGATCATTGCAGCTGCTCTGGTTCCAGTAGTTCCAGCAACCCATTTCTTCGCACCAGCTTCCGTACTGATCCTGATGCCAGCTACAATTAAAGTTCTGGTGCAAAGTCGAGTTTTCGCAATCATCTAAATCATTATAGCTTTGGCATCCTTTTTCATTACAGTGGCCGGTCTTCCAGGAACATCCGTCGGTCTGATTACACATAGTGGAATTGTCACCGTATTGACCGCAATCTACATCCCATCTTCCGAAATCGTTTTCACACCAACCACTTCCGTGCCATTCACAAGGATAAGTACAATCACCACTGTTATAGTTACTCTCGCAAACGCTGCAACTATCGCTCAATGTTTGATTACATGCGGTCTGGTTAGCTTCGCATGCTACTGACGTATCGTTCCACCAGCACCAAGGCGCATGAGTAACATTGCATGTTGGTATGTCAAGGTCGGCACTGCAATCCGGGTTATCCATGTTCCACCCGAAACAGAGAGCACACGGACTAAATGTTTTTCCGCAACTTCCGGGTTCTTCCCACATGCAGTCAAGACTATCGCTAGCGTTCAAACAGGTAGCATTGGTTTCCTGCATCCAACAATTTTTCTGTTCGCACCACCCAAATGTAGCATACCTGCATTCCATATCGCTCGCATGTGCATTACATGCTGTCTGGTTCATGAAGGTCCAGCAATCCAGCTGTTCGCACCATCCGGACGAAGAACCCTGTTCAATCCATTCACAACCCAACGTTGCAGGAGCCCCATCGCAAGAACTGTTGTCATAATATTCCCAGCAACCCTTTTCCATGCAATTATAACCATCCCAATTACAAGTAGTATTATAAGCACCCTCGCATACAGTTTGGTTGAAGTTCCAGCATTGAATCTCTGTTGGATCCTTACACCATCCTCCCTCGGATTTCCAGGAGAATCCCGCAGTTGTACAACTACTTTCTATCTGGTACTGCCATGGACCCGGTTCTTCGCAATAACTGTTTTCCATCCACCAGCAACCATGAGCACCGTCACAATTCGTCTTGTCCCAGTATTGCCAGCAATCAACACCGGACGAATTCTCGTTCTCACACCATCCGGATGTCTGCCACGTACAATTGAACGTTGGGTGAAGGGTCATGTTTGTGCAGTTGGTTTCATCGCTCCCATAATCCCAGCAACCCTCTTGATAACAATATTCATGGTTTTCCCATTTGCATTCAAGCGAATCCGTCAGGTTAAGGCATTCACCGGAACTTGGATACTTCCAGCATCCCTCTTCGTAACAATTACCATCCCAGCCGCATCCCGCTGCAGTACAATTGCCGGAATCCGAATATTCCCAGCAACCCTTTTCATAACAGTATGCGTATTCAGTGTTCCAAGCACATCTTTTCGCTGTTGCCAGGGCTTCACAGTCTGTTTTTGTGGATTGAGACCAGCAATTGTTCTTGTCATTACAATTCCCCCATTCTTCCCAGATACATTCGGTCTGAAGAGAACAAGAAGACGACGTACTCAGGCTCCAGCAATCAACGCTGGATTGTCCTGTCATATCCTGTTCGCAATATCCGCTGCCACTACCGGATTCCCACATGCAATTATTACTCAGGCAAGTCGTATTATCATGGTAGTTCCAGCATCCTTCCTCATAACAATAATTCCCACCGGCATCCCAAGAACAATTCTGCTTGGGATGAAGCGTCGTATTCGTACATTCATCCGAACTCTGATAATCCCAGCAACCCTTTTCATAACAATTCATGCTTTGATTGTCCCAGTTACATGTCAGGTTATATGTATTATTTACACAGAAACTGGCGTTATCATTGAGACTCCAGCAACCAAGCATCTCACAGAAGCTTCCATACTGATCCTGTTTCCAGAAACAATCATAAGAATCTGTCTGATCCTCACAAAGAGTCTGGTTATCGTCATAAGACCAGCAACCGGGTTTGTTACACCATCCGGTCTTCCACTCACAACCAGTAATAGAATCACACGCCGTCTGGTTATTGTCATAATCCCAGCAGTGATATTCACCGGGTCCTTCACAATGCGTTTGATTCTCCCAGGAACATTCCATTCCTAACAATGAAGCTGTCCCACAAGAACTCTCGTTTTTGAAAGCCCAGCAGTCATACATGTTGCACCATCCTTCTGATCTCCAGTTGCAACTCGGGGTCGTGCTTCCTTCGCATGTGGTCTCATTGGAAAAACTCCAGCATCCCTGTTCATGGCATTCGCTCCATGTGGAATCCCAGTAACAATTAAGGTCATCAGCCTGAGATTCACAGGTTCCCTGCGTACCAAGATCCCAGCAGGAAGGACTGTAACAATAATTTCCGGTCACATCCCAGACACAAGTAAGATTATAATTCGCGCTGGTTGTATTGCAATAGGTCGCATTGTCACCGAAGTTCCAGCAACCGATATCGTAACAATATTTATTCGAATTGTCCCATTTACAATTCATATACGGATGAGCGCTGAGGTTCAGACAGGATGTATTATCTGAATAATCCCCGCATCCCCTGAAACGGCAGTTTGAACCGCCTTCCCATTCGCAGTTGCCCTGAGCATTGCAATTATTTTCTGTCACATAATTCCAGCATCCCATATCGGAACACCATCCACCGCCCTGAGATCCCCAGGTACAGCTCGCGTCCGTACAACTCGTATTATCATTATAATTCCAGCATCCCTGCTCATAACAATAATCATCAGTCGTATCCGCTGTCCCCATGGTTTCCCATTTACAGTTTATTGAACCATTGGTCGTCACGGAAGCCTGTTGGCAACTCGATTTGTCATTAAAGTCCCAGCAGTTTTCCATGTAACAGTACCCGTAACCTTCCCAAGTACAGTTACCGTTTGTACATGAAGGACTATCACCATACTGCCAGCAGTTCATGTGCATTGATTTTTCACACCAGCCCCAGGAGTCACCGAAACCGCCACTGTCCTTCCACATACAATCATAGTTATCGCTCTGGTTCAGACAAGTTTCATTCCCGGTGAAATCCCAGCAGCCTCCGCCGCCACCCGAGCCACCCCCGCCAGAAGGAGGCATTTGTGCCATTGAAAAATTAACAAGCGCCAAAGAAAACAAGAACGCAGCGAGAACAAAAAACAAAGATTTTATATCTAACACCCTAAAGAAATTCCACCCCATATTAAGAGTCTTGGAACAACTACTATTTAAAAATTTATCGGTTGGTTTAAACTAATCCGAATTTTGTTTAGTGTTTTTTACCGATCACGGATTTTAGGTTAAAAATTCCAGCGACACAAATCATTCTAAAATCACTCACAGATAGAAAAAAGTCTAATAACATTGTTATTGATTTTCGAAACACGCCATCAAAGACCGATTGTCCCGGTCAGACCATAAGAAACGCTGGTGACAGGTGACTCCACCAGCCTGACGTTGTCCCTGTTCATTGAGAGCATCAGCCTGTACATCAGCTCGATGTTATCATACTCGAAATCACTCTTTTCCGGGAACGGGTCTTTCTCCCCGATGGTTTCCTCGCAGTTGCTGTCCCAGCCGGATGAAACGACCTGCCTCTTGTAAGGGTCTTCCTGATTCCCCCTGTGGTAGGTTTCGTCATCCGATTCTTCATCGTTCTGACCATTATCCGAATAAGCGAATATCAGAAGGTTTATTCTGGGAATGTTATCATGGCTAAAAAATTCTTTGCCGGAATCTCCTTTCTCTTCCCGGGTAAGGACGCCGTCTATCACTTCTTCTTCCTCTTCCGAGAGGAGGTCAGCCAGTTTCGAAATATGTTCTTTCATATGTTCCGGATTAGCTAAAAATAAAATGCTAATGGATTTATAATTCAGAATGATTTAAAAAGCTTACTATTGTCCGGTGTGTATCGTTTTTTATCAACATTTCAACATTTTTCGGTTTGTTTCCAGATAAATGCCGGCGATCACCAGAATAATCCCCCCGATTATCACGTTCGGGGTGACCTGTTCCGAGACAACGAGAACCGCAAGGATGATTGACACGATCGGGGTTATGACAAGAGCGATTATCGAGGCAACTTCAGCTTCTATTTTTTCAAGAGCCAGGTTGTAAAACAGATATGTCATCCCGGTTGAAAGGAACCCCAGTATTATTATGTATATAATAGCGTCCGGAATTCCACCTATTCCGAATATGAACGGTGAGGGGGAAAGGATGATGGAAGCGAACAGGAAAAACCATAATACGTCTTTTATTGATTGAGTCTTATCTTCCTTTCTCATTTCGGTTATCAGGAAGGCATAAAAGAAAACATCAACGAAAGCAAGAAGATTACCGAAGTTAGAAATCTCTCCGAAATTGAAGGGATTGATTATGGCAAGACCGATTATCCCGACAATAAGGGTGATGATTTTTGTTTTGGTTACCTGTTCTTTCAGTATGAAATATGCGAATAACAAAACAACGAAAGGGTAGAAGTATCCGATCAGAACAACATTCTGGATGGGTGCAAGCTGCAACGCATAATTGTAAGTGGTAAGCGATACTGCAATGATCATTCCGATAAGAAAGTAATTCCTCATCTCTTTTCTGGAAATTCTGAACACATTCTTATCGATCATAGGAACAACAATCAAAAGAAACACGAAACCAAAGAATACCCTGAAAAATCCAAGGGTCATGAAATGAACCTCAGTACCGATCAATTTAACGAAGATGCCGATCGTTCCGAGACAAACAGCCGCGATGATCATGTATAGATGGTTTTTCATAACATATCTTTGAACAAGATTTTTATTAAATTAACCGTAAAGATTATTAGATTCTATATGTCGAGACCGGAGAATTTTATATAATACCCAATTAATTTTCTATTATGAAAATGAGTGAAATCAAAAACAAATTAAAAAAATACAACGTGGATGAAATAATTTTTTCTAAACATGTTCTGATTAGATGCAAACAAAGAAACATCGATCAGAAATTGATAGTAGATAATATAATGAATCCGGGAAAAATGTTAGAATTTCAAGAATTTTTAAGTACAAATGAACACAAATATAAATTAATATTCCAAATAAGCAATGCAAGATGTTTGGTGGTTGTAATTACAACTAACGATCATATTGAAATAATAACTGCCTGGTTTTCAATTAATAAATGGGAAAGGAGAATAAGATCATATGACAAAGGCTGATTTTGATTACGACCAAAAGAATGATATACTTTACATATTCAGAGATTTTATTACAAAAGGAAGCCTGAACATAGGAGATTTTAACATAGATATCTCACATAACGGTAAACTTTCAGGGCTGGAAATAATGAATGCTTCAAAAACCATTTCCAAATCAATTGGTACGCAAATAACAAAGAAAATGCTGAATGGAATAAAAAGCGCCGGAATAAACACTGAAAACAGGGGGAATGCAATATATATTTATTATGCAATTTTTTTCGCAACGAAAGAAGTCAAGGATTTCTTACCGGTTCCGATGCCAATCGCAATTTCTCATTAGTTCTGTCTGGTAAAAAAAGAAAGGACGCCGGGAGCAGGAATTCCAACGGAATGGTACGTGTCAAAAGGGTAATACACACCCTTCCAATATTCGAACCTGCGTGGGTTTTCGCGGATGAAAGACATGAGTCAAACGCTGATAAATCAGCGTTCCGTCCTTTACACCCACCGGATATCCTGGAAGCGTGCTCTTCATCTGCCGCCACAATCCGAGTCAAGCCATAAAATCATCATCGCGGCAAAGCCACGATTCTTAATATCCAGTTCTCAAGTCCGGCCCGTTTCGGCTCCTTTCGGAATAGCCGCTTCGGTACCCCGGCGTAATTGTGTTTATTGCTATTCTGATATATAAATGATATTTTATCCTATTATAGCTTCAGATCGTGTTTGAAACCGGATTTTTTAGCCTTGTCGAGAGACCATGCCTCTTCAATGATCATGTTAGGAACGGAGCCACTAAGAACCGAATAAGCGAGTTTGCATTTTCGGCAAAAAAGAAACATACCCTTCTCCTCGACCCTGCCTTTGCATTTGGGACACGCCAATATGCTCAAAAGTTGTTTATTTATCATAATACCACTTTGTCCTCTGTGTCTCTGGTTAAAAATTGTTTGGATGATTTATATACAGAAATCAGGCTTGTTTCTTTGCCCTTTTCTTGTCTCTTTTCATCTCTTCTTTTAGTCTCGGCAAACGGATAAGATATCCGCATTTGGTGCACTTCACGGAAAACGGTCTCTTCCATTCCTGTTTGACACGATCAGAATGAGTGCATTCAGGACAGGTGTAATCCGCCTCGGCCACATCGGTGCCTGTCTTAACAGAAACACGTATTTTACCAGCTTCATCGCCCGCTTTGTTTCTGGCGGACCTGTTGGTTACGTACTTGTACTTTCTTTCAATCATATTATTTATTAGGAGGATTCGCTTATAAGTATTGGGCAGGAAAACAACAGCTTACAATCAGGTTTTCAGCATCTTTATTGCATTATTAACGTAATCGGAATGGACCTGCCCGGTATCGTTCCTGGGATGAATCTTCTCTTCCCTTACGGAGGCGCCCGTTTCGTCTACCGCGTATGTCTTCCAGTTCCCGTACAGATTTATGCCAAAGGGTTGCGAGAAAACTTGATACCTGTAATTCACAGAAGGCGGCGCACCGGTTCCTATCATAGTCGTCATTCTCCCTTTTTTGACCGAGCCGTCTGTTTGTTGGAATATCTCTCCCATAACCATAAAACAGGAAAAAGCTTTTTATTTGGATGCCCGGATAAAAACCCTCATTCGAACGAGCAGCTTATAAAAATTGCATCCAATCAAAGTTATGAATGATTTTAATATGGGCTGCAAGATAGTTGATGAATGCCAGACAAAGTACAAAACAGGCTGCCCCGAGAACTATCTATCCTGTGAAACATACCGACAACACAGGGAAGAGCGGGAACTTCTGAACGCGATGGATGCTGCATTAAGAGAAAATGGGTGCAGAAACCCGTTTCCGTTCATCGGGAACCGTGGACCGGAATAAATTCAGTGAAATATTTCCTTCCCCCGTTCAGCCATCTCTTTCTCAAATATCCTTCTGGCGGTCTCCGTATAAAAGATGTTATTCTTTTTTCTGAATTTATAGTTATTTTCGGGGGTCACTCCATAACATTCTGCATCACTGTAGAATTGTTTTTTGAACGAATCAGAAAGAGCGTCAGCGTCTATGAGCATCTTCTTTTCTTTGTCATCCGGATCATCGGAAAGGTGAGAAACCACTATTGAAACGATCCTTTCTATGTCCTTTTCCGGATAACCGGCCTCACCGAGAACCTTCCTTATCAGCCGGGGAGCATATTTTATGTGCAACTCCAGACTTTTTTTCCGGTCTTCTTTGTCTCCGGAAGCGGCAATATCTTTCGGAACATCCGACCACCCTATATCATGAAGCATCGCGGCCGGAATCATGATGTTTCTGTCACCGCCCTCACCTCTAATGATCAGTTTCATTGCTTCAACAACGCCTTCCGTGTGAAGAACATGATCCTTTGCAACCGATTTTTTCAGGTAGGGAACGCATAATTCCCAGATTTTTTCGAAAGTTTCTTCCATATTAAGAATTAATGTTTTTGATTTAAATGAAAACCCCGACAATGAACGCCAGCAAAGCGATTGCCATTCCCATCTTCATCCTCTTGCTGATCCGGGCATATGATTTCTTCCGGTTTCTCGTTCCCAGGGAATACATGCAGCTCACGAAGAATACATCAGCGACTCCGACTATGATCAGATAGCTGATCGAGAAGAGCCCGTAGAAATACGGAAGCACTGAAAGAACGACAGCAATCCCGAGCAACGCGATCGCCAGTCCTATCATCATGATCTCATTGTATCTTAGTTCGATACCGCTCTTACCCAATCCGAATCTCTCGGCTATGCCGTGCCTGACCTTATATGTGATCTTTTTCAGGTATCGGAGCTTGTCACCTTCGGTGTCTTCCAGATCCTTGACGATTTCCCTGGAAATGGTGGAAAGCATAGCAAGGAACATGAGGACAACCGGTATCAGCATTCTGGATGGTCCGCCGATCGCCACCCCGCCGAACAAAAATACTGATCCTACCAGATAACCTATCGAAACGTTCCCCAACAGTATTTTGTCCTGTAGTATTATAGAATATGACATCAGTACGACAGAGTTAAGAATCGCAACGAAGAACAGCGCCCAATTTATGAACCCCGACAGCATTATCCCGATCAGGAACAAAGCCATCGCGAAAACGAGAGCAAGATCCTTGTTTACTTTACCGGACGCCAGAGGTCGCTTCGGACGGTTCACTTTATCGCTTTCGATATCCACGTAATCGTTTATTACGTTACCAGCGCCTGTTACTATGAAGGCTATGAACATCGCAATCCCTAGCGCGGGCTGAAAAAAACCGGCACCCGAAACCACAAGACCGCCAATAAAGACTCCGACCATTGCCATAAGACAATTCAGCGGTCTCATCATTGAAAATAGCTCTATCATGATATCTTCTATTTAGAATATTGTTGTATATATAATTATTATTTCAATTTATAGACAATTTATTGACTTAGGTCTTGTGCTCTTTGTGTATCTGCCTTAAAGCCTTCCTTCTGCATTTCCTGCACTTGACCTTTCCTTCCCTGACTTTATGGAGATCCGTCCTCAGGCGGGCGCCGCATTTCATACATATGAAGGTTCGGCTGAAAATTCTCGCCTCAGCCTCCGGGAATTTGATTTTTGACATAAAATCACTTTTATTTCGTTAGACGACTTGAATTAATCAATATTAGTCGTCATTCCATTTTAACTGAATTTAATTAATACCGTTATATCTTTATAAATTTATAGTGGCTTCCACACTTATTAAAAATGAGTAAGACATTTCTTCTGGTTCTGCTGATCATTTCATTTCTGATAATTCCGGCCCCTTTCGCTGAAGCGGGAACTCTCCGCAGACCCAATTGGATATGAAAGCGTTTTGCGGATAATATCGGTTGTTGTGATCGTTCTGGTCGTAATCTCTATAATCGTATTGCTCATGGGAACACCGGGAAGCAATGAATCCGGTTATGGCGAAATGTGAATTATTTTTTCTCTTCGATCTTTTCTTTCCCTGATTTGATTGTTCCGGAAACACGAATCGACTGGAATATCACCCTGCTATCACCGATCTGATGGACCAGCGCAAGAGACGTTTTGATGTCATCGACGGATTTATGGGAACAACGTATCACGCCGGAATTCTCCTTAGGGTTCCAGAGATTTCGGATGAGTCTGGTCTTCGACGATGCGAAGTCTTTGTCTCCAAGCCAGTTGATAAGAGAATTGTTTACCGCGTCCCTGACCTGATTGTACTGAACGGGTTTGCTGGAATGAACACGGAAGAAAACATACCTTTTTTTCTCTCTGAGTGATGGGAGGGATTTGAGCTTCATACAATATATTTGAATTTTCTATAATAAGTAATATTACATATAATCACACGATTGAATCAAATAATGAAAAAAAATAATTTTCCCGGCTCTTTTACAAAAAGATTTATATTACTTACTGTTCAATAAGTAAATACTTCTACAATAAATTAACAACAGTTCCGTGATAAAATGATACCAGTACAGATTCGATTTACAAAAAAAATGGTTGAAAAAATAGACGATATGATACGAAACGGTTTTTATTCTAGCCGGTCGGAAGCGATACGCGATGCAACGAGAAGACTCGTTCTGACAAGCGAGGGGGGAAGGGAATGATAGATCTGGAAAAAAACGGGTTCGAGACAATCGAGCAGAATCTGAAAAGCAGCATAATATGCTCAAACCAAAACCGTGTCGGTATACTCTATCTTCTTAAGACAACACCTGGAAACGAAATGCAGGCAGAAAAAATCGCTTATTGTCTCGGGATATCGCACAGGACGGTTCTTTACCACCTTGACATACTGAGGGAATATGAACTGGTCGAAGTCAGGGGCTTCCGAAAAAAGGGAACCAAACTCATGCGTTCCATATGGGGCCTGAACAGTAAAAATACGGTGGACACGAAAAAAGTATTCACCAGAATAAAAAACAAGTTCGACAGCGGCGAACTGAAGGTGATAATAAACGGGAAGAAGAACTGCAGACGGGGAAAGAACTCCAATTTTATCAAAATTGTTCAATAAGTCTAGTGTACAATTGTTTTCTGTTTTTTGGAACAATGAGGGTTTAAAAATTAATAAAAAATTATTATATCATCATATTACCGTTACAAAATATCAGAATTTACCAGAAACGGTATAATCAACGACGTGGGTGATGCAAGCGACGGGAGAAAGATTCCGATTGCATAATACTGAGATGCATATTAGGCAAAACCGCCGGCATATTCGGGTGTTAATATATTACAAAAGTATATTAACCGTTAATAGAAAAACAGAAAAAACGGGAGAATGTTTCAACAAAAAAACAGAGCATTGTATTTCCCGTTTTTTCAATTTCAGCGAAGAAAACAACAATTTTATAAGTCCGCAGTGAACCGATTTTAAATTACATGGAACAACTTGGAACAACGTGGAACAATGCCGGTTTATATAGCATCTTCGTATATTTTACACAACGTCTTAGTGAAAAAAATACTGAAACACTAAGGGTTTAAAAAAATAGGTGAAAGCCATTAAGAGGGCTTTATATTTTAAAAATAGGAGTGTGATGGGATGAACAAACCAGTAATAGCATTAAGTCTATTTCTCGCCTTTGCAATAGCAATGGTACCATCAGCGTTCGCTTATAACGGTGATGGACTGGTAGAAAGTTACACGCCGACAGCAGTGAGTGTCGGATCCACATGGGATCTGAACTTTGTATTATACAATGACGCTGCAGATACGTCGTGTATCGATGAAATTATAATAACCGCGCCAGC
>CAYUSU010000016.1:24217-26996 GCA_964447525.1 uncultured archaeon
ACAATGACGCTGCAGATACGTCGTGTATCGATGAAATTATAATAACCGCGCCAGCGACCTGGAGTGGTACTGCTTCTGTAAGTGAATATACTAGAGGAGGAATAGGTAGTATTGCAGTAACTAACGAAGCAGATGCTGGTAATTACATTGGCGTAATTGCTGACCTTCAGTCCGTTAGAATCATACCGGATGCACCGTTGTGCCCGGGCGAAAGAGTTTCCATAACCGTTTCTGGTTTGGTAGCGCCCACGGCAAAGGAGACGTCGGTCTTCACCTTCATGACATCCGACCAGAACGACAACGGACCTTCAGCAAGCTACGTCAGATACAACATTGACGACGAACCTGTAATACAGGTTACGCGAGCGACAGCAATCAAGTTGGAGTACCTGCACATCACAAGTTTCACTTCTTCGGGTTTCACCGGAAAGGGAACCGGTGCCTGGGGCAGGCTGAAAGACCTCATCGTGACAGGCAGTGCAGGAGGTGGACAACTTGACGTATACGTGGAAAGTGGTGAGAATGCGAACCTTCAGATTGGAGAGGATATCCTCATAGGATCTACCACACTGGTCGGAGGATCACCAGAAACCCTTACCATGAACTACGGGTCTTGGCCTAGCTACAAGAACGTTCCGGGGAAGCTGGACACGGGATATGTAGCAGACGGACAGGAATGGAAGTTCTACATTGTATACGGAGGGACAACCCTCTCGATGCTGGGTCACACTGACGAGCCTCGGCCTCCAGTACCGTCCAATTCGGAAACAGGATTAGACACGGCAAGGGGAACGATACTCAATGTGGATAACCCTTCATTCGGAAGGACCA
Organism: uncultured archaeon; assembly: GCA_964447525.1. Classification (GTDB taxonomy): domain Archaea; phylum Aenigmatarchaeota; class Aenigmatarchaeia; order QMZP01; family QMZT01; genus JAFGDH01. The sequence goes on from CAYUSU010000016.1 coordinate 25,049, forward strand.
TCAACGTCCAGCTGATAGACTCCAACGGATGGGACGTCAACGAGGAAAACGTTCCGATCTTCTTCGGAACAGATTTAGGTCACTTCGTTGACCCACTGGTCACGCAGTACACCGACTCAAACGGGAACAAATATCTTACACTCGAACCCGATTGCCTGTACGGTGTTGCTCATGCCACGATGAATTCTCCGGGATTAACGCCAGGAGCAAATTCAGTAACCGAGAACGTAGGGATAAACGCGGGAGCGCCTTACTCATTCGCGGTTACAAAGGGCCTTGACGCAAATGTGATTGGCGGAACCAATCAGGAAATAGAAGTGACTGTATATGACGCTTGCGGAAATATACTTACGGACACAGCAAAGCCGCTAGTAGAATTCGACCTTATTGCAACCTGCGATGGACTGCTTGCACAGGACCCATCGAACCCACCTGCAAGCCACTACCATGAGGAAGAGCAGACGACCATGGGTGTTGCCCAAGTTTTCTTGGTAACCACATGCGATCTTTGCACTCATGAAGTCCTGATCGAGGTTGAGGGTCTGGGAACACAGCTTATCAACTTGTATGGTATAGTTGGAGACCCATACCAGATGGTCGTAACTGCAGACACAACACCAGACGGAAAGATGACAGCAGACGAGTGCATAGGAGTTACCGTTGAAGTCACAGACGTTTGCGGTAACCGAATCGAGCACTACTGGGACCCAATCTCAGGGCACATGCAGCAGTGGGAGTCCATTGTCCGAGTGATAATAGATTCTCCGCTTAGTTCGCCCGAGGGATCAACATACATGACCAACGTTGACTTCAGGGAACCTGAATTCATATCAAACTATGACATACTTCAGGGTAAACTGAATTACGGCGTAGGTCACTTCGATGTATGTGGATGTCAGGGACTCGGTCAGTTTGACATCATCGTACACTCTGACACGCTGTTGTCAGGTGAAACAGAAGTAGATGTTGTAAATGCAGAGCCGAGTTGTATAGATGTAGATGTATATAACGACTATCTTCTGGTTTGTAACCAGCAGACGAACGTAGATGTATCCATCATAGACGTTTGCGGAAACAAGGTCATTGACCAGGACTGCCTTAGCGGGCCAGCCTACTCTTGCGTCGATCTGATGCTGGTAGGAACAGGTTCGAATGCATGCGAAGCGGATGACGCACACCTGTCAACGGACACGGTTTGTGTTGATCTTGCCGAGGATGGAATAGCTCCAACAGCGCAGATAATCAGGGACACTGAAGACTGCTGTGAGCTTAAGGTAGTCGCGGTGGACGCAGATGACTGTTGCCTGACTCCGGGAATTGGACCATTACCACAATGTCAACCGGAGCCTGAGATACAGTTGATAGGATATCCATCCTACATGACAACGACGTTCTCATCGAAGAACCCGGCAAACAGTTGGTTAATTGCTCAGGGAGAGCAAGTTGTCAGCGAAGAAGTTGTCGACAGATTCGCCGTTTACGACGAGTGTGGTTGGTTGGTACCGGACTTCTCTGGTAGCGTTGACGTGGAACTCAAGGGTGAGGACTGCGCAAGCTTCATTGAGGTCAAGTCACCTGTAGCAATCAAGGCCGGAGCGTGCAGCGGAGAAATATCGTGCGCCGTTCTTTCACCATTCGGTGAAGAAGTGTGCAACGGAGCCAGTGGCTGCGATTGGTCAGCAGGAACATGCACAGGCGATTTCGGAAATTGCGCAAACCTCGACGAGAGTCAGTGCAAGGATCCGGTAATAGACGCGTGGTGCGAATGGATTTCTGACGAAAACTGCACAATCGAGGAACCAGTTGTTATTGACAAAGTGGTCATCGACAACTGCGCAACACCGGGAAAGCAGTGGACCGACCTCGAAGAGGAAGACATAATGGTCGACAAACTTGCTTTCAACATGTCCGTTATTCCGGATCCGCCAGGCCTTTGGATATACATATA
>CAYUSU010000017.1:0-26866 GCA_964447525.1 uncultured archaeon
TTTTCAATTGCAGTTCATCCGGCGTTTTGAGCTCTTCCATCTTCTTGTTCACCATCTCCAGCGTGAGAAGAAGATGTCCAAGCATCATCCCTTCTGTCGTGACCTTTATGCTGGATCCCACTTCCAGTTCCCCCATCTTACCAATGTCGTGTAATATCGCGCCGGCGATCATCAGATCCCTGTCCAGTTCCTTGTGTATCTTTGACAGGAAATCGCACATCTTTGCCATGTTCAGGCTGTGCTCCAGAAGGCCGCCTATCCATCCGTGGTGGCGGTACATCGCTGCCGGGTGTTCCCTGAATTTCTTCGAGAATTCCTGATCATCCTTTATGAACGAGTCCACGAGTTTCTTTAGGTCAGGGTTCTGGATAGATTCGGAAAGTTCCGTTAGCTCTTTGAACATCTGCTCCTGGTCGCGTTCTGTGATAGGGACGAAATCTTCCTTCCTGTATTCTCCCTGCTTCAGTGTTCTCACGAATCCTCCGGGAGGGTTGACGTTTATCGATATTAATCCCTTGAAATCAGTCGATTCACCTTTGATGTTTACAACATCATCCTGACTGATAGAATTGAATATCTTCTCCACTTCCTCTTTGTTGTCCGGGCCCCAGTACCTTAGCATCATCTCCCCGGAACTGTCGCCGATGCGAAGCTGGAACATGTAGCCCTTCTGGTACGGAACAACTGCTCTCTTGAATTTGACAACGTAATTCCCTTCAACATTCTTGAAAGGATCCAGATTCGAAAGCAGAGCCATAATAAAACGGAGTAAGAATGATTTAAAAGATTAATTGTCTTTTTTATGGTATGAAGAGAGTATTGGTGGTCAATGATAATTCCGGTTTAAGAAAATGGTATTCAATTCACGTCGAGGAAAAATTTTACCGTGCAATACCGGCATGTGACGGAATAGATGCAATAGAAGAACTGAAAAAAAAACAGTGATTTCGCAGGGATAGTTTTGGACATTCATATGCCCAGAAAGGACGGGTTCGAGGTGCTGAAATACATGAAAGACACGGAAATTAAAATACCTGTCGTTGTCACGTGCAATGTTGATGTTTCGGAAAAACTGAAACTGATAGGATATCCCGTTCATATTGAAGAAGAAGCCGACATAGTTGCTGATTTGTTTTGAAATTTTTAATAAAATTACTCGATTATAACAGGGGAACTGGACGACATGTCGTCCACTATGTTCTTGAGCTTTCTTTTCCCTTCGTCGAGCTTCGTGATCAGGTTCTCGAAAAGAACGTCATCATCTTCATTGCTGTTCATCGATACGGGAGGCTCCCTGGCCGTTGCGTACTGTTTCCCTCTTGATTTCATCCTGATTATGTCTTCCAGGACGTCGCCGATCTCACGGAAACGCCTTTGCTGATCGTTGATGACCTTCCTCATCTTCCAGAGCTCGTTCAGCCTGCTTTCCTGCTTGAACATGGATTCCCTGAGGTGGATGATCTCCTTTATCCCGATCTCCATCCTCCTCCTGAGCTTCTCAAGATTTTCGTTGGTCGCGGAATGCCTGTCCGCCCTTTCGAGTTCGTCTATCCTCATCTCCGTGGCCTTGAGCAACCGCATTATATCGTGGAACTTCCCTATGTCGTCCATGCTTCTTACCGGACGTTGTGTGGCGGTTTCGGGGGATTCCATCCTGCCCTCGATTTCGTTTATCTTCGATATGAGGAAGGACACCTTCTTGCTGAGGTCCTCTTCTGACGGAGCGGGTCTGTTTAAAACGGGAACCGGCTCTTCCGGCTCGGAACTTTTGAACCTTCCGAACAGACCTTTCTTTTCCGGTTTCTGAATCCTTTCCGTGGACGGCGCGAGAATTGGCTTGTCCGGGAACCTGTATCCGCAGTTCTTGCAGAATTTGGCGGTGTTCTTGTTTTCCATCCCGCAGACACCGCATTTCATTTGTTTTCCTCCGTCCTTGTACCGCACTCCGTGCAGAATCTTGAATCATGATCTATCACGGCCCCGCAGGAGCCGCACAATATGCTGCTGATGAGCATCCGGATTTTTCGTTTGTTGCTGTTCTTCATTTCCTGAAACGTCTTGTCGCTGATTACCCCGGTATCCCGCTGCTCCTCGAGTGTCTTTATCATTTCCTCTATGCGGCCTATTCTTTTCTTGATCTCCGGGTGCATCTTTATCTTTTTCATGATATCCGTTTCCCCGTGTTCTTCCGCTCCGGGAGGAATGCTTGGTTTAAGATATGAAAGCAGATCAGCAATGTCTGATTTATGCTTGTATGCCGAGCGTATTATTGCGCCTGCGGCCGGAAGCCTTATATTTTTTTTCTTGTGTGAGATGATCACCACATCACCCAACAATATTAAAATAATAACGTAGTAGTATAAAAAATTTGGTTCAGGCATGCCCTTTCAATAACGCTACACTGTTTTAAAAAAGAAAAGTCGTGACATGATCAGTCAGAAATAGCCATCAACATCCGCTTCGTTGGAATATCCCCTGCTTTCCCAGAATCCCTCGTAACTGGGATCATCCGAAAGTTCGATCTTGGTGACCCATTTTATCCACTTGTATCCGAGCTTGTCTTCCACCACCAGCTGGAATGGGAATCCCCTCTCCTTCGGTAGCGTGACGCCATTCATCCTGTACGCGAGGAGTATATCGTTGTCTAGTATATAATCCAGTGGCAGCGATGTAGTGTAGCCGTCTTCCGCATGGAATATCACGGTATTCGCTTCAGAACTCACTTCGCTTTCGCTGATCAGGTCGCTTACAAGAATGCCTTCCCACAGTATCTTGGCATTCCATCCCTCGACGCAATAGAGAGTCACGATCTTCGAATATGATTGTCTTGAAATGACTTCATCATAAGTGTATTCCGCTGGATTCTCCACAAGCCCGGTTACCTGAAGAACATATGAAGAGATGTCCGCGTTCTGCGGGCCGGCGATGGAATTCTCCCTGAAATCATTCACCGAGGAAAGGCGTTCACCTTCGTATTCTCTGATTTCGACGCCGTCCAGTTCTATCGTTTGGGTTATACAACCTGATATCATCACTGCAAACAATACCAATATAAGGGCTAGCTTTCGCATTTTTTCTCCTTACTGAAAATAGACTTTGTCATGCACACTATCCATTTCCAGTGCAATATAAGATGGATCAAAACCAGAAGTCCCATCACAACGCCTGACCAGTCATGAAGAGTGCTCGATTGAAGCGACGGCAGGGATCCCCTGCTGATTCCGAAAAACTGGACCAGTCCCGGGAATTTCACTAAACCTGTAATGAAAACCAAAAAGAATGATACCCCAAGTCCGACATCGATCACATAATTTAATTTCGCTCGATTTACCATAAGATCACCTCATAACAGTATGAATGATTGTTCGGATCAGTATATAAATATTGTGAATTTATGATTTTTGTTTCAAATAACTGATAAAAAGCTTTTTTTACTATTCTGTGTATTATGTCAGGAAATATTAAGGAATACCCGGGATCGTCTTCGAATATGATGGGTGGAAATGTTCATCTTACTTTGGCGGATGATATACATCCTATAGCACTGCCAATTGATCAGTTTGATCATAATTTCCCGGATCAACAATATGGTTTACTTAGTGTAAAATGGAATGGAGAAGAAGGTATACCTGAGAATCTGGTTGCGGTCTTTAGCGGTGACAAAAAGGTATACCCGAAATGAATGTGAATCGGCTATAAAAATATTTAAGCTGGCTGGTTTCAATGCTAATTATGAGACTTCCTGTCAGGAAAGGATTCAGCTTCGGCCTCGCGTCGGGAATAATAACCACTTTGGGACTGATCGTCGGTCTGCATGCAGGAACCAATTCAAGGCTGGCGATAATAGGTGGCATAATGGTCATCGCAATAGCGGACGCCCTTTCCGACGCCTTCGGTATCCATATATCCGAGGAATCCGAAAACAAACATACTGTGAAGGACATATGGGAGTCCACTGTTTACACGTTCCTTTCGAAATTCGTTTTCGCGGTCACGTTCATCGTTCCGGTGCTTTTACTTGAACTCTATCTCGCGATAATAGTCAGCATAGTCTGGGGTCTTTCCCTCATAGCTGTGTTCAGTTTCTATGTGGCCAGGAAGCAGAAATCCACTCCGATCAAAATGATAGCGGAACATTTGTCAATCGCTATCATTGTAATAATAATAACCCATTATGTTGGTCAATTCGTTGCGATCGTTTTCGGATAGAACTAATATTCTCTCCAGCAGTGCCCGCACTTCGTGCATTTGTAGAACGTCGTTGGCGGTTCGTCGCCTGATCTCATCTGCTGGAGCCACCAGCATGCTTCCATGTTTCCGCACTTCCTGCACTTGATTCTCATCTTGGGGAGCGCTTCTTTCTTCTCGCTGATCAGAATGATGTCGTCCTTCGGGCCGCGCTTGATCGTTTCGTTGATTTGGGCGGGCTTGTATTTAGTGATCTGTTTCCCGCATTTCCTGCATACAAGAACCACCTTCTTCCCTACTTTTTTCGGTGCGCACATCAGACCGCATTTAGGACAAAATTCCATAATATCACTCGTTTTCAGTCCAGTTGTATTACCCTATAATTCGGCATAATAGTATATAAATGTTAACAGAAACTAAATGTTAACAGAAACATTTCAAATTTGTATGTGCTGCCCTATCCCTATGTCTTTTTTTATTCTATCTAGCGTTGTATTGTAATTTAATTTGCCTTCACCGTAAACATACCTTTCGGATTTCCATAACTTTACTTCCGGTTTGTTCGGAAGAGTGTAACTTACTACTACTCCCCACGAAACCGGGATTACTTCCTTTATCTCTGTCGCCATAGAAAAAATAGTTGAAGTAAATCTTAAAAACGGATCATTTCTTCTTTTTCTTCGGGATCTGTTCTTCCATAAGTAGTTCCATGATCTTGGTGTTCTTCTCTATCAGCTCGCTCATCTTGTTCTCGAAATCCTTCAGTTCCTGCTTGTTCGCCATCCCTTCCGCAGTCTTCCTGAACACCTTTTCCAGCCTTTCCATCTTCTCGTTTATCTTTTCGGTGTGACTCTTCTCCTGTTCGGTTAGCTTCTTCCTTATCTCCACTATGTCGTTCAAGAAGGAATGGATGCTGTCCCTCGTCTCTTTTAGCACGATGGTCAGTGTCTCCTTGGATTTCTTCTCGTTTTCCGCCCATTCCTCTATCTCACTTACCCTTGTGAATAGGTTTCCTATGTGCTTCAGCCTTTCGTCGAGAGAAGCGAACTTCTCCCTTGCCTCGCGGAGGGAATCCTTCGTCTCGAAACCTTTCATCCTTTCAACGATCTTGCTGACCTCGTCGTCGATGCTCTTTACCTTCTTCCCGAACATCTCGTTGTCGGTCCTCGTGAGTGTGATGTTTATTTCGTCTATCCTCATGCCGCTTTTCCTGGTTATCTCGTCATACGCCTTTTCGCTTATCATCCCTTCCGAATAGTCGGATTCCGCTGCCTGCATGACCTCTTCCAGATTCATTTTCTCCTCTTCCAGTTGTTTCAGTCCTTTTTTCGATTTCCTTATCTCTGCCAGATCCTGTTTGACCTTCTTGACGTCCTCCGATGTTACCTTGCGTTCCTTGATCTCCTTGAATATCTTCTCGATATAGTCAATCCTTTTCTCCAGTTCCGGGTTTATCGGCTGGGACGTGAACTCCTTCATCTTCTTCTCCACGTCCGACCTGAACTGGTCCAGATCGTTCCTCTTTATCGCGTCCTCGTCGAACATTATCTTGAACCTGTCGAACTCCTTGGCCAGCTCGCTGGAAAGATCATTCTGAGTTTTATCTGCCCGTTTCTTTGACCTTTTCATTTCTTTAGTTTTTTTTGCCAGCCTATTCAATTTCGAATCCTTTCCTTTTTTTGCCATGTGATCCTCAAGACGTTATAATTATTTCTTTTATCTGACGGTTTATATTGTTTTGAAAGACGTTCGAAATCGAACGTCATGTGTTTATTTCTTGTTCTTTATCAAACACCTGTTTTTGTCTCCGACCACTGTATAATTCAACGGTGCCCCGGGAAAATCATTTGTAAAGAATATGTAGCTCCGAGATTCCTGAAACTTGGAATACTTGCACAGAGAATAAAATAATTTATTAAACCTGAAATGAAAAAAATAAATCAATGAGGTTGTTGTATGGGGTCAGATGAACTGGAAATCACATCAAAATACGTAGACAAGCCGAAAGAGCTCACTCTGAATGACCTTTTACTTCTGATAGGAAAGCTTGAAGCCAAATACAAAACCATTGACCGGGATCAGGACAGCAAGATATCACACATCAACAGGAAAATCGAAGAAACGGAAAAGTCGGTCAAGGATTCCGGAAACAAGATACACATGCTCAAGGAAATTATCAAGGGAATAGATAGCGGGAAGATTGCCGATTATCTCGCCAAGCTTAGTAAAAATTTCGATGAAAACAAAGATTCCATAGAAAACAACAAAAGAAAACTTTCCAGAATGGCTGAATCCCTTCTGAAGAACGAAGAAAAGATTGAAAGTATATCTCGTAAGAAAGGATCCAAATATTACGATGAAATGAACGTGATGCTCGACAGGATTAACAGCGACCTGAAACGAATGGAAGGGGACCACGACATCCTGCAGAAGAGATTAAAGGAATTCGGACGGCTCAGCGCAAGGGTAGAAAAGATTGAAAAGATGCCCGGGAATGAACGGTTATCCAAAAGGGTGGACGGGCTTGAGGGAAAGATTTCCGGATTGAAGGGAAATGCTCCTGAGATACACGGCGAGATAGACATGCTTGCCAAGAAATTCGATAGCGAACTGGATGAAATAAGGAAGGACGGCCAGAACCTGGAAAAGAAGATACTTGACAAGATACCCGATTCCGGAGAACTTGAAAAAAGGATAATCGTCGTGGAAGGAAAGGTTTCGGAACTCGGAAAAACCAGGCCCGCTAAAATATCCATTCTCTCGAAGGGGCTTGACACGAAACTCGGGAAAATCCAGAAGATGATAGTGGACATGGGAGAAAAGCACGGAAGACTGGAAAAAAAGATGAGAAAATATGATGATTTCGAGAAAAAAATCCTTTCTGTTGAAAAGAGGATACCGGAACCCTTTGACATACACAAGGTAAATATTCCGGGTATGGATGATCTGAAAAAGAAGATGAACGTATTCAGGATGGATCTGGAAAGATTCGGGAAGAAAAAGGACCCTGATATACCGAGACTTTCGAAGGACATGAATAGGAACTTCGACGAGATTGGGAAGAATCTGGCTAAAATATATACGGTACAGGATGATTTCCGGACCAATTTGAAAGAAATGGATGGACTTCGGAACAAAATGGAGAAAAAAATAAATTCCTTCGGGAAGATGGAAGAAGAGCTTTCCAAAGAAAAAAGCACTTTCAGGGAAATGAAGTCCATGGCTTCTGTTGAGGTGAGGGAATTCGGGAAGCTGAAAAAACAGATGATGAAAAAGCTGAAAGACCTTTCGGTACTCGGGTCGAGGGTCGAGGTCATGGACAAGAAGATTCGAGATATTGAGATTGACAAACGGCTAAAGGCGATGGAGACTCTGAAACCGGGGATAGAAAAGACGAAATTCGATGTCAACAGGATCGGGAAAGAACAGAACGAGATGAAGAGGAAGAGCGAAGAATTCTACAAGAAGATGCTTTCAAATAATCATAACTGGCAGGAGAAGGCCGAAGGGATGATTTCGAAGATGGAGAACTCCATGGACAAGCGGATACTCGACCTGGAAGGGGACGTGGGAAGCTACAGGAACGAACTGGCTGACCTGAGAAGAACGACTGATACTGAAGCCGCCAAGAAGATGGTATCCGAGGCGCAGTCGAGGGTAAAAGCTATGGCGTATGACGTGGAGAGCATTTCTTCAGAAATAACGAAGTTTAACGATTCCATGGAAGTCATACTGAAAAGGATCACCGGTCTGGAAGAGTTCCGGGATTCCGTGAGGGAGGAAGTGATAGAAAAGGATCTTGCGGATGTTGTTGAGATAGCCGGTTCGGTAAAGACGGATATAGACGGACTAAAGACGGACTTCAGTCTTCTTGACAAGAGGATGGTGAATCTGGAGAAGAGCCGTGGGGAAACGAAAGAGAAGATGGAGTTCGACATGGACTTTGTGAAAGGTAGGCTTAATACAATGGAAGACCTCCATCTGGAATCCATATTCGACCATTTCGGGAAGGTTGTCACTAACATGAGGGAGAAACAGGCGGATATAATGGAAAGACTCGGAAGCCTGGAGAAGGCGACTGGAAGGGTGCCTCCTGTCGATTTATTGGAGAATCGGGGAATGGTCAGACGTCCCCCGTCCGAGGACACCGAAACCGTCAAGAAGGAGATGGAAGAACTGCTCATGGAGGCGACGGAAAACCTGGAATCAGGCGATCTGGAGATGGCGAGGGTCCTGCATGATCACATCCTTACATTATACAGAAAGATCAGGCCGGAAATCCCGGAGAGTTATTCAAGGCAGGTTTATTCCTTGATCAACGAGCTGGCCGAGAAAATGGAAGAACCCGAGTCAAACTGATTCGTTCTTAAAAATTTTACCATAAAAAAATAAGCATGAAACACTTACCGGAACAATGGGATGGAATATCTTCCGAATGGAATCCTGACCATATCCCCGTAATATCGAAAACATCTTTAAGTTTACCCGGTATATATGGCTTTGACGATTTTGAGAGGGAAAAAAATATTCATATGAGCACTCGGTTGTATGTAATCTCATAACAGGCGCCAACCAACTCATCAGGGATAATAATTACATTGAAGCGGTAAAACTGCTTCACACCGCACGTGACCATGTAAAAAATGCATTAAAATTTTGCGATGATGCGAACTCATTATGCGAATTGTTTAAACATGTTAAAATGTCCCTTTCTTTTTCGTATATTTCTGATTTTTCGGAAAGAACTGGAATCCAGATCAGGGTAACTGATGGTAGTCATATTCGTCAGGCCGCAGAAGTGGTTCTAAGCCAAGGTAGCGTATACCATGAAAAAATGAACAATTTCTCTAAAATTGATTTATATCACGATGAAAAATAATTCTTAAGAATGTTATTCCTTGAAAAACTGATGAGAGCGGGGCCTCATAAATTAGACATGTATGAAGGTACGTCTTTAGAAAGTAATAATAAAAAATTAATCTCTAATTAATTTTATGATATTTGACAAATTCGATACGATCACAAAAAAATATGACGAAGAATTGTCCCTTTTAAAACACCATATCATCGAAGCGGCCAGATATTTGGGAGGAGGCATGTCAGATGAGGCAATAGAAACCCTTTATTTTACAAGAGCGCAGTTCGTTAAAACCTTTTTATGTTCTTATGATCCCGGTGAACTGCTTCAGATGACCCGTACGATGAACTCAATGTATGTTAATGTACTCATGAATGTGACAGGTGTCAAGCCGATAAAGGTTTCTATCGTTAATGAATCAGATAACCCTGACGTTTTGCTTCAGTTGGATTTTTACGATAATCTCGATTTTATAGAAAGATGTAAGAATTTTACACGGATTGATATAGCCGTTGATCATAATATTTCTCATGAAAGTTGTTGTCCTCCGATTGGGTCACAGAATTTCGAGGGATAAGCGTATTTCTACGCACGTCGCTCTCGTGGCCAGGACGTTTGGTGCAGACAAGATCATCTACAGTGGCGAGAAGGATTCCGGGATGGAAGAATCCGTTAGCAAGGTCGTCAAACGGTGGGGCGGGAAGTTCCGGATCAGTTATCAGAAAAGCTGGCGTCATTTTCTCAAAACTTGGAAAGACCGAATCGTTCACCTGACCGTATATGGAATGCCTGTGCAGGACAAGATCATCGAGATCAAACGGGACAAAAGGGACTTACTGATCATTGTCGGAGGAGAGAAGGTGCCCGGGGAAGTTTATGATCATGCGGATTACAACATTTCGGTGACCAATCAGCCGCACTCCGAGATAGCCGCACTGACCATATTTCTGGACCGTTTCTTCGGGGGAGGGGAACTCTCAAAAAGTTTTCAGGGAGGTAACATCAAAGTGATCCCTCAGGAGAATGGAAAAAAGATAGTTGAGAAATAAAAACAATAAATGTAATTATTAACATGGATTTTTCATTCGAACATCCCGGGATTTCGGATTTTGACGTGGAGCTCACGGATTTCGAGGTGAAGGAACGGACGATTGCCTTTAGGACGTGGGAACTGGGTTTCGGTGGCAGCATTGAATCGAAGCCCACCCTTCACGAAGGGATATTGTATTTCGGGGCGGCCGACTACAACATATTCGGGATTGATGCGGTGAGCGGGGAGGAGGTCTGGAGGTTCCAGACCGGCGGAGTCATAGCGAATCCGAGTCCGCTCATTCTGGATGGTATTCTTTACATCACGAATTACGAGGGATACCTTTATGCGATCGACATTCCCAGCAAGGAGATTATCTGGAGATTCAGGTCCGGTGACAGGTGTTGGAATACCCCTTCATATAAGGACGGAATAATATACTTCGGGAGCAAGGACGGCAACGTTTATGCGGTGGATGCGAAAACCGGGAAAGAGGTCTGGCGGTTCCAGACCGGGGATTTTGCACTCACGAGTCCGACCCAGTGGAAAGACGTTATAATTTTCGGATCTTATGACGGGAACCTTTACTGTGTAGATGGGAAGAAGGGGAAGGAGTTATGGAGGTTCAAGACGGATGGGAACATTTTCAACGCTTTTCCTTTCCCCGTGGCGGACGGGATCGTATATTTCGGGTCCTTCGACAACAAGATATACGCCGTTGACATAAACACGGGCAAAGAAAGATGGAGGTTCCGGACAGGGGGCGGGGTTAATTCCGTTGCCTTCCATGATAATGGCGTGATCTATATGGGAAGCCATGACAATTTTATGTATGCCATCGATTGCGCCAGCGGGAAGGAACTGTGGAGATTTAATGCCGGGGACAGGATAGGAGCGCCTGCTTTCGTTCATGGTGATCACGTTTACTTCGGATCCGCTAATGGGTTCGTTTTCTCTCTGGAGAAGAGAACAGGGAAAGAAAGATGGAGGTTCAAGACAAACCATGAGGTATGGGCTTGCCCCCTGCTCGCTGAAGGAAGGCTGTATATCGGGGGGACCGACTGCCATATTTACTGCCTGGACACGGAAACGGGCGAAAGGATGTGGACTTTCCAGACCAGCACACTGACCGTTTCTCCAATGAAAAGGAACGAAAAGCATTTCTCCGCGGAGATAACAGTGAAAGGTGAGGATTACGAGGAACGCCTGGATGACAAGTACGATTTCTCACAGGCAAAGGAGCCAATAGAAAGTGATTACCATTTCAAATCCGAGTACACCACGAAATCAGAATACCAAGCGAAGTCGGATTACAAATAGTTGCTATGTTTGTTTATTTTTTACTTGAAAATACTTTTTCTATCACTCCCGGCGGAACCGTGTCAATTGGGTTCCCGGGAAATATTGAATGGTTTTCCGGTAATTTTTCGAAAGCATTTTTCAGCAGAAGCTTTGGTTCCATTCTCTGGGAATAATCTGTATGTGAAAGCTGATCCAAATCACCTGGTTCCATCACTATCATGTAAAGGTCTCCCCTCTTTTCAGGGACGTATGTATTGTTTCCTAACATTATCCCGTCTTTTGTGAAGCAGAAGAAGCTGGTATCACCAACCGAACTCGAATCATACGTTTCACCGGGATTCCAGTCAAGAACCTCTTCCCCGTCGCTGGTCCTTCTGAGAGTTACTTTTGACCCGTCACCTCCAAGATCATAAATCACGCCGTTGGATGATTTGAGGAGTCTCATCTCTTCTTTTTTTCGTATTTTCTTAGTTTTGAGAACATTACCCTCGTGCCATAATCTGAATAATGATTTGTTTGCGAGGTATATCCCGTCTTTCCCAACCTCCATGTCGTGGAAATTCATAATTTCGTCTCCGCCGAGTTCGATTATTACATCCCCAGTTTCGATGTCGTATATCTTCCCTTTCCATGTTTTCCCGCCGTGAGTCGCGGAGAGCGCTATAATTCTCCCTTCATATAGATCAATGTCGAGAATTGGGGCTTCCTGCTTGTCGCCCACAGGCTTCCTATCAACGAGATTTATGGTGGAACCGTCATGTCTGCCGGCAAGCATCATAGAATCGTCTAAATATTTAACCGACGTGATCATTCCACCTAAGTAATCACCGTCGCCGGAATCGAATAGTGTTAAAGGTTTTTTGTCTGGACCGAGCAAATCAGGATGGTAACCAACCAACTTTCTTGCGGAAGGATATACTACAGCATCGTTTGTCATAATAATCTGTGTAAATAGAGCGGAATAATCTTTTTAACCTAGATTTGTGCCAGTTTTGTCATTTTTACATTTTTTATATGTGTTATTGTCATAATGTTTACATGAAACTCATACTTTTCGACGTTGACTGCACGTTAATGGACATCCCTGAACTGGGAAGGAGGATGTTCCCTCCGATGTTCCGGGAGGTATATGGGAAGGAGACTGATTTCTCTCCACAAGCAGAGGGATTGGCTGATCAGGCTATAGTATACAAATACATGGAAATTGAAGGTCTCACGAAAGAAGAAATCGAAGCTAAAATACAGGAAGCCGTCAGGGTTCTGATTGAAGTGTTCAAAAAGGACATAGAGAAAGACCTTAATCCATTCATTCTACCGGGTGTGAGAGAGTTGCTGAAAAGGCTTAAAGACGAAGGTTATCATCTCGGACTGCTTACCGGCAATCTGGAAGGGATTGCCTGGGAAAAGATGAAAAGGTCTGGAATGGACGGAATATTCGAATTCGGAGGATTCGGGTCAGACGCCGTCGAAAGGGACGATCTGGTTCCGATCGCCAGAAAAAAGGCAGAACAGATACTTGGAAAAGAGATCGATCCTGAAGATATCATAGTGATCGGGGACACTCCAAAAGACGTATCATGCGCGAAAGCCGGCGGTGCGAAGTTCATAGGTGTTTCAACGGGTCATTTCTCGAAAGAAGAACTGGAAAGCAGCGGAGCAAATATCATTTTACCTGACTTTTCCGACACAGAACATGTTATGAAAACAATTAAAGAATTGTGATCATATATTATCCATGAAACTTACTATTCTTGGTTGCGGGACCGTTGTTCCTGAACTTGAAAAGCACATGGCCGGGCATCTTCTTGAAATCAGCGGAAAGAAATATCTATTCGATGCCGGACCGGGAACCGTTTATCAGATACTGAAGGCGAAAGTTGACATCAAAGATATAGATCACATGTTCTTCACACATTTCCATAATGATCACATTTCTGATCTTCCTGCTTTGATATGGGTTTATCATTCCAGACTAAAACGGGAGAAACCATTGAATTTGTACGGACCAACCGGATTCTTGGAATATGTTAATTTGCTTTCTACCAAGATAATTAGGGCGGGTGAACTTGATTGCGAATTGATTCCGAAAGAACATGATGAAGACGAATTTGAAGTTGACGGGATGAAAATTTCCACGAAAAAAATGATTCACAAGGAAGCGATAGGATACCGTATTGAACATAAAGGAAAAGTGCTTGTTTATTCCGGCGATACGAAATACTTCCCAGAGCTTGCTAATTTCGCGAAGAACGCTGATGTGTTTTTGTGCGAGTGTTCGCTGCTGAAGGAGAATCTTGGAAGGGAAGAACACATGACCCCGGAGGACTGTGGAAGGGTGGCGAAGGAAGCTGGCGTGAAAAAGCTGGTTCTGACTCACATATACCCGGAAATCCCCGAAGAAAAGGTCTTGGAAATCGTTAAAAAGACCTTTGACGGCGAAGTGATCATAGCGAAGGACCTGATGACCGTTGAAGTGTGAATATTTTATAAGTGATTTACTACAATACTCAACGAAGTGATGACATGATAAATACCGTAATATTCGATATGGACGGCGTCCTTCTGGATAGCGTTCCTAAACACAGGAAGGCTTTCTCTGATGTTCTACTTGGTGCTGGAATAGATGTCTCTGACGAGGACTTCAGAGAAGTGAGCGGGATGACGACTCCTGATATAATCAGGAATATCGCCTCGAAGCACGGGAAGGAAGTCGATGTGGAGAGGCTGTCAAAACAGAAGGACAAATTGGTCTTCGGTAAGATATCGGAAGACATGAAGATATTCGACGGGGTCCATGATGTTGTGAGGAACCTCAGGAAGAGCGGTTTCAGGGTAGGATTTGCATCCTCCAGCGACAAATCCGTCATTGACGTTTTCATGAAAAAAAGCGGACTGGAAGGAATGTTTGATTCAATTATCATGGGAGTCGATCTTCATAGATCAAAGCCAGATCCGGAGGTTTTTCTTCTCGCTGCTGAAAGAGCCGGTTCGAAACCGGAATCTTCCGTCGTGGTTGAGGATGCGAGAAACGGCATAATCGCGGCGAAAAGGGCCGGTATGAAGTGCGTGGCCATAAACAACGATTTCATAAGCCCGGAAGACATCGAAAAAGCGGATATCATAGTAGATACAATAAAATATATAACTCCCGATTTTGTCAGAAACCTTTAAATACGATGGATTTACTATTAATTCTCCCATTAATCAAGGTGATAATATGATCAATACCGTAATATTCGACATGGACGGCGTCCTGATAGACAGCGCTCCTCACCATTATGAGGTGCTGAAGGACTTCATGGGCGAGCATGGCGTGGAGATAACCATAGATGACTTCAGGGAGTTCAACGGAACGACGACCAAAGAGGTGATCGAATACCTTTCGCAGAAGCACGTAAAGGATTTTGACGTCCATGCGATTTCCTTGGAAAAGGAGAAGAGAGCATGGAAGAAGATTTCCGAGGAAGCGGAGATATTCGATGGCGTCTGCGAGCTCATCCAGACGCTGAAGGAGAACGGTTTTAAGATCGCTCTGGCTACATCGACGGAACTGGAATACGCCGAACATTTTTTTAGAATGAGTGGACTGAAAAAGGAATTTGACGCGATAGTCACCAAGGATGACATACATCGTTCCAAGCCGGATCCGGAGATATTCCGGCTGGCATCCGAGAGGGTCGATTCCAAGCCCGAAGAATGTGTCGTTGTTGAGGATGCGTTCAACGGCGTGAAGGCCGCGCACGCGGCCGGCATGAAATGCATCGGAATAAAGAGCGAATTCTCGAATCCGGAAAATCTGAAAATCGCAGACGTTGTGGTTGATAACATAAAGCAGATAAACGTCAGGATGATAATGGAAATTTAGTTTCCTATATGCAATTGTATATTATGCTAATGTCATATTCTTCTTCCATTTTTTTCGCTTTTTTTGTGGCTTTTCCCTTAGTCCAGGAAAAATCGATGTCTATAAATACCGGAAACCACCCTTCCCCCGTTAAATCGCTTCCGATTTTTTTTGTATCATTAAAATAATTTATAGCGATCACTCCACAGGAACTACCGTTCACGTTCATTAGGTTTATCGCTGAAATTGCATACTTTGGTCCGAACATCAGATCAACCTCCGAATTTTTAAAAATACATCCAAATAATATAAACTAATCGGTTGTGGATGGAATGATCAAAGCTATAATATTCGACCTTGGCGGCGTTATCGCGTGCGAGGACTGGGACTCTCACGGGGAAACCGTGTGGAGGAAGCTGGCGGAATACCTTGAAATAACCCATGAACAGCTCGGTGTCATGTTCCATAGATTTTACAAAGACGAAGGACTTCGGGTTGGAAGGGGGAGCGAGACTGAATTCTTCAGTATGCTTGCCGATTTATCCCCTAACGACGTTTCTGAAAACGATGTCAAGGATTTTTTCTATTCTCTCTTCTACCCCCACGATGAGATGGTTCTTTTCGTGAAGAAGCTTTCGCTGAAATACCCGATGTACATGATATCCAATGACGTTGCCAACTGGTTCGACTACAAGATAGAGAAATTCGGGATAAAGAAATATTTCAAACAGGTTTTTTGTTCCGCGAACATAGGATACGCCAAGCCTGACCCGAGAATATACGAATATGCTTTGTCGAAGATACCCGAAGCGCCGGTCGAGTGTGTGTTCGTCGATAATCTCGAGAGGAATATCCCTGCGGCTGAAGAGGCTGGAATGAAGACTATTCTATTCAGGGATGTTGAACAATTGAGGGAAGAACTCGAAAAACTAGGAATAAAGGTTTGAAATTATTTATTGTCGGTTAACAAAATCATAATAACAATCTTGGGGAGATGTTCATGCATTATGTTGATCTTAAGTACAAGCCGAACAGGAACGAGATGATAGTTGAATTCAGGCTCGAACCTAACGGAGTCACTTTTGAGAAAGCATGCAACGAGGTAGCCGGGGAGTCATCGATAGGGACGTGGACAAAGGTTTCCACGATGAACCCTTCCATAGCGAATAAGCTTAAGCCTCATGTTTTCTGGATGAATAAAAAGGAGAGGACATGTAAGATAGCCTATCCAATCGGTCTGTTCGAGTACGGGAGCATTCCCCAGCTGATGAGTTCCATAGGAGGGAACGTGTTCGGGATGAGAATTGTCAAATCGCTTCGTCTGGAGGATATCGAGTTCCCGGAAAGCTACATACGCGGTTTCAGGGGACCAGCCTTCGGCATCGAAGGTATCCGACAACGATTAAAAATATGGGGACGTCCCTTTCTGGGAACGATAATAAAGCCAAAGGTGGGATTGACCCCGAGACAGATGGCTAAAGTGGCGTATGATGTGGCGGCCGGCGGGCTGGATTTCGTGAAGGACGACGAGAATCTGACGTCGATGAAATATTGCAAATTTGAGGACCGCATCCCGCTGATACTGGAAGCGCTGGATAAGGCGCAGGAGGAGACCGGAAGGAGGACAGGATACTCACCGAACATCACCGCTCCGGCCGACGTGATGGAAGAGCGGGCGTATTACGCCAGGAAGCACGGGAGCAAGTATATAATGATTGATGTCGTGACCACGGGATGGTCCGGTCTGCAGTACATACGTGACCTCAATCTCGGGATGATCATTCACGCTCACAGGGCAGGTCACGGGGCTTTCACCAAGAACCCGGAGCACGGTATTTCAATGCTGACCATAGCGAAACTATGCCGGCTGATAGGGGTGGATCAGATACACGTCGGAACCGCGCATGTCGGGAAGATGGTTGGATCAATCGACGAGACCTGCGAGATCGAAGATGAGATCGAGAGCAAATTCATAACCGGGAAGGACGGCAGTCACGTTTTGGAGCAATTCTGGTACAAGATCAAACCCACGATAGCGGTCGCTTCCGGCGGTCTTCATCCGGGCGGCATCCCTAAGCTCGTCGAAAGGATGGGTTCTAACATAGTCATGCAGTTCGGCGGCGGTTGTCACGGCCATCCCAAAGGACCAAAAAAAGGGGCGATGGCCATACGCCAGGCAATGGAAGCCGTAAGGGACGGGATCACCCTTCAGGAAAAGGCAAAAACGAACAAAGAGCTGAAACAAGCCATCGACAAGTGGGGCGTAGCCTAAAAATGCTTCTTCGCCTGCTCCACGAAAAGGTTCCAAATATCCATGTTTATCGCTTCCGTGTTTTCTTTCATGATCACTTCGACGGCTTTCTGGTCTATTTTCAAAGGATCGTCTTCCACGAGATAACCGAGATTTTTGCACATGTTTTTTCCCGGAGTGCTTGAACAGTCACAAAATGGAGTGACTCCTTTGAGGGATGTTAGATACATTATCCTGTTTTTCGGGAAGAATGATATCACGTTTTTGGCGGCGATGGCGAATGTTTCGAAAGACCTCTCGATGCCGTTCTCCGGATGCCAGTTCGCCCCGGTTGGGCATGCCGATACGCATCTCCTGCACCCTCCGCAATGTGAATAATCTATCCTTATTTTCCCGTCCTCTCCGAATGAAATGAGCTGGCGGGGACACGCTTCAATGCACACGCCGCAGGAAATGCATTTGCTCGCATCGTGCCTTGGTTGGGTCCATTTATGGACTCGTCGTTTGCCGTCCTTGATCAGGCAGCCCATACCGAGGTTCTTGACGGCTCCCGCGAACCCCGTCAGGACATGGCCGGTGGCGTGGGAAAGCACAAGAAGAGAATCGGCGTCGGTGATCTGCTTTGAAATGCGGATTCCGTTCTTTTCAATAAACAAATTATCATCGGCGATCACTATCGGAAATTCACCGTATCCGTTTTCCTTCGCTATTCCAAGATAACCTTCCCTAGTATTCCGGATGCTCTTGTAAAGAACGGTCGTGTCGAAAAGGAATGGTTTGCAGCCGGAGGACTCCAGTTTTTCAAAAATGATCCTTACGTCTTCTATCGGTATTGGTGGCTTCCCTCCATTTTCTCCCATGTGGAGTTTGATCGCAACGTTTCCCGATAGATTTATGGGAACATCCTGAATTTTTCCGTAAAGCATGTTTATCGTTATGAATCTTAAAACTAATATTTAGTTAAATATTATTCGTACCAATTATAACAATAAAGTATTTGGGTGTTATGATGCAGCTAAGAGTTCGTTTGTTACCGCTTGAGGCCGAGAAGCCTATCGTGGTTCTGAATAAGGAAGATGCTGATGAGATAGACGTCAGGCCGCTGGAAAGGGTTAGGATAAGATACAACCATCATAATTTCATCGCGATCGTCAATACCACCGAGCGAATGGTGAAAGAGGGGGAGATCGGCCTTTACGAGGACGTAATGGAGAATATCAAGATCAGGTCGGGCCAGACCATCCGCGTAGACGCAGCCAATCCTCCGGAATCCATGTCCTACATCAAGAAAAAGATGGAAGGAATGATGCTAACGAAGCACGAAATAGACTCGATAATAGACGACACAGTCGGCGGGAACCTTTCCGATATCGAACTCACATCCTTCGTAACTTCGTTGTATAACCACGGCATGACCATGGGCGAGATAGCCAACCTTTCCATGGCAATGACGAGGACCGGCGATGTTCTTCGGTTGAAGAAAAAGGAGATCTACGACAAACACAGCATCGGGGGAGTACCCGGGGACAAGACCACGATACTTGTGGTACCAACCGTTGCAGCAGGCGGTCTCACGATACCAAAGACATCGTCCCGTGCTATCACTTCGCCAGCCGGAACGGCTGACAGGTTCGAATGCATCGCTCCGGTTGAGATGGGGCTCGAAGAGATAAAGAGTGTGGTTGAGAAAACTAACGGATGTATAGTTTGGGGAGGATCGGTCGATCTCGCCCCGGCCGACGACATGTTCATCAAGATAGAATATCCTTTGTCAATAGACCCGTTCCTTCTCCCTTCGGTGATGTCTAAGAAGAAGGCCGTAGGCGCGAAATATCTGGTGATAGACATACCTACCGGCGAGGAAGCCAAGATAAACACGAAGGAAGAGTTTGAGAACCTTGCTGACAAATTTATTGTTCTGGGAAAGAAACTGAATATCAAGGTTAATGCAGTGTCCACTTATGCCGACCAGCCGCTCGGTTATGCGATAGGTCCGGCTCTCGAAGCAAGGGAGGCGCTCAGGACAATAATGACCGGCAAGGGACCGGCAGATCTCATAGACAAGGCGGCGACCCTGGCCGGGGTTCTCTTTTCATATTCCGGTGCCAAAGACGGGAAAAAGATGGCGATGGACATGATCCGTTCAAAGAAGACGTACAAAAAACTTCAGGAAATCATTGAGGCACAGGGCGGCGACCCGGGAATAAAGCCTTCCGACATACCCATAGGAAAGAAGAAGGCGTCTTTGTTGTCGAAGACCAACGGGAAGGTTTTGTGGATAAGCAACAAGACCGTCGATGCGGTAGCCAGGAGAGCGGGCGCTCCGAAATACAAGGGTGCAGGTATACTGCTTAACAAAAAAATAGGTGACAAAGTAAGGAAAGGGGAAAAACTTCTGGAGATTTACGCCGAAAACACGGCGAAGCTGAATCAGGCACTTGGGATAGCCGGAAAATCGGAGATAATGAAGATAGGAAAGAAATCCACGATGGCGCTGGAAAGGTATCCCCCCATAGGGGAAAGGGACAGGACGTTTATATTGGAGAGGTAGATCGTGAAAAAGAAAATCATTTTCATAGTTCTTGACGGTGCTGGCGATAAAGGGAAAAATACGCCCTTCCAGACAGCTAAAAAACCAAACATTGATTCTCTCGCCACCCGCGGGGTGTGCGGATTGGTAGATATAGGATACACAAAATACGTCGAATCGGACATAGGATACATGACGCTTCTCGGTTTCTTCACCAAAGAATATTATACTGGCCGAGGATATTTGGAAGCGCTCGGACTTAACCTCCGTCCGAAGGAGAAAGAGCTTTGCATTCGCGGCAATTTCGCAACGCTGGACAAGAACGGTAACGTTGTTGACAGACGAGCTAACAGGGAAGAAACTGGCCTGGAGGAAATATGTGAAGAGCTCGATGGTATGGAGATAGACGGCGTTAAATTCCATGTGCGTAAAGGTGCAGGTCACAGGGTCGTCATAATGATGGAAGGAAAGCTTTCGATGGACGTGATACCGAATGATCCGAAACTCGAAGGGAAACCACTTTCTCAGATAGGATCAACATCCCCTGCCGGAAAGAAAACAGCATCTGTTCTCAACAAGTTCCTTTACCGAGCGAGGAAAATAATCACTGAAAGTCACATAAACGAAAAGAGAAAAGTTCCAACAAACGCGATCATAATCCGCAATTTCGGGATGAAAAAAGAGGGTCCGAACTTCGAAAAAACGTATGGGATGAAAGGCGCATGCGTCGCGGGCGTTCCGATTGCCAAGGGGATCTCCAGGTATCTCGGAATAAGGACGGTCGAAGTCAAAGGGGCGACAGGGAACACTGACACCAACCTGAAGGCGAAGCTGGAAAAGACCATAGAAATGCACAAAAAATATGATTTCGTCTGGCTCCACATAAACGGGACCGACATACTTTCCCATGACGCGAAAAGGAAGGAAAAGGCGGAATTCATAGAAAAGATAGATAATGAGGTTATTGGAAATCTGGTGAAAGTGGTGGACATGAAAAATACAGTGATCGTCCTCACTTGCGACCACAGGACAGACAGCGAACCGGATTATAAGTATTACCGCCACACCAAGGATCCCGTACCGGCTCTTGTTTCCGGAGCGGGTGTGGAACCCGATAGAATCCAAACGTTCGACGAGTTTTCGTGCGAAAAGGGATCATTCGTCATAAAAGGAAACGGATTGATTCCGTACGTGCTGAGGGTTTCCCTGTAGAAATTTGGATTTCATTCTTCGGTAGACAAACCAAGTGCTTCTTTGATAATGTTTTTACAAGCTCTGAATTGTGTTAATTCAGGTCCAAAACCGACTATGTAATCATTGACAAAGCTAAGACCCCCGGTCTCAGTTAAAATGACAGCCGGGTAAGGAATAAGTCCAAGTATATGAGGGTAACCTTCTAAAGGATCAACTGGTTGTGCGAAATGATGATAAACAGGCTCTTTATTTGTTATATCTGCGGACAAATCTCTCGACGTTCCTAAACTAAAACCAATTTTTTCTAAAAATCTCTGTGCCGTTGCGAGAGTAGGGAATTTGTAATCGCATTTTTCCGTGTTCATGATATGACTATAAAATTAATTTTTATAAACTTTGTTTAGGACAAGATAGTTCTTGATTTCGGTTAGCTGTTATTATTAAAATTCAGGGAGCAATAGATAAACATGGAAGAAAAGCAGGATATTTCGTCCCTTGACCTCAGATTTCTGGTAAAGGAACTCAGGGATTCCCTTCTGAGCGGTTTCGTGAGAAAGATATACCAGTACAAGACAGAAATCAAAGGCAAGAAAAGCCACCAGTTCATGTTCGATATTTTCACCCCGGGAAAGGGCGGTCAGTGGCTGTACTTCGATAAGAACAAGATTTTCATAACGACATACAAACAGCCGGCTCCCATGGAACCTCCGAGCTTCTGCATGTTCCTGCGGAAACACCTGAATAACCGTAGAATCATTGATGTCAGGCAGCATGATTTCGACAGGATAGTGGAGATCAAAACAGAGGAAAACACCATGATAATCGAACTCTTCTCGGACGGGAATGTGATTCTTCTTGACGGGAATTCGAATATTATAGTGCCGCTTTACGTTCAGAGATGGAAGGACAGGGACGTTAAACCAAAGACTCCATACGTTTATCCCCCGACGAAAGTCAATCCATTCATCATTAATCTCGATTATTTCGTTAACTTTCTGAGGAAATACGAAAGCAAGCTCATAGCAATCCTTGCATCAGGTTTCGGGCTTGGACCGGTGTATGCGAACGAGGTTTGCGTAAGGGCCGGGATAGACGGACAGACGCTTACGACAAAGCTGGGGCTGGAAGGAATGAAAAGAGTGTTTGATACGATAATTTTACTCGGCCAGTCGAAAATGAACCCGAGCGTTTATGATAATTTCGTCGCTCCATTCCCTCTGGAATCGGTCAAAGAGAAACCATCAAAGAACACCGACACGTTTTCCGAATGCCTGGACGAATTCTTCTCAGAGCAGAAGATACAAAAAATCGAAGAAAAGCAGGAAGAGATAATTCAGAAGCAGGTCGAGAAGGTCGAGAGGATAGTTGAGAACCAGGAGAAAGCCGTGGAGAAATGGACGGAGAAAAGAGAGGAAAGGAAGGAGACCGGTAACATAATTTACAAATTCTACGGAACCGTCGAAGGAGTGATCGATGGGATACAGAAAGCCCTCGCTTCCGGTCTGGAATGGGGTGAAATCAAGCGTAGAATTACTTCTTCATCTAGTTCCGAGGCGGAAGCGATAAAAGAAATCAGGGAGAACGAAGGGGTGGTCGTTCTCGATCTTGGAGGGAAGGACGTGGAAATCGATTTCCGAAAGTCGGCGGAGGAGAACGCCGCCAATTATTACGAAGGATCTAAGACAGCCAAGAAGAAAATTGAGGGGGCAGAGATCGCTCTTGAGGAAACGAAGGAAAAACTGGAGAAGATCCCTGAACAGCCGGCTCCTCTGATCATCCAGGCCAAGCCCGTCAAGAAAAGGAAACGGAAGAAATGGTTCGAGAAGTTCCGTTACTTCAGGAGTTCGGACGGATTCATGGTAGTCGGCGGCAAGGATGCCAGTTCGAACGAGATGCTCATCAAGAAGCATACGGAATCAGGCGATCTCGTCTTCCATTCCGACATACAAGGTGCGCCGTTCATCGTCATAAAATCCGAAGGGAAGGAAGTGACCAACGAAGTGAAGAAAGAAGCCGCCGAGTTCGCTGCCGCCTATTCGAAGGCATGGCAGATGGGTCTGGGGACCGTTGATGTATACGCCGTCCTCCCGGATCAGGTCTCCAAGCAGCCGCCTTCCGGCGAATATCTTCCGAAGGGAAGTTTCATGATATACGGTCAGAAGGAATGGTTCAGGGAAGTGGAACTCAAGATATCGATCGGGGTGAAATACGACCCGGAGGAGAGCGAGGTTGTCCCTCTGTCCGGTCCGGTTATGGCCATTCGAAAGGAGACAAACTATTTCGTCACGCTCAAACCGGGATCAACCAAATCGACTGATCTAGCACCGGATATCATGAACAAGATACTGATCAAGGCATCACCCGAGGACAAGCAGTGGATCGAGAAGGTGGGGATGGACGAAGTAGCGAAGCTTGTCCCGTCCGGTCAGGGAGAGATCATAGAATACGGAGTCTGATATGATGAAAAAAGAGTCCTTTTCCATACCGGTCGTTTCCGCAATAATCGAGAGAACTCATGATGGGAAAAAACAAATACTTGTTCAGACGAGATGGAAACCGGAAGAGGATCCGTTATATAGCGGGTGCATTGAAATCCCGGCCGGAAAAATCAGGAGTTTTGAGAATGTTTACGAAGCCGTCAAAAGGGAGGTGACCGAAGAGACTGGTCTGAATGTCGTTAAGATCAAACCTGACGTGAAAACCGGCACATATTCTCCGAAAAAAGACGGTTCATTCGCATTCGTCCCGTTTTGCTGTCAGCAGCAAACCAAAGGTGGGATGCCGTGGATAGGTTTCGTCTTTGTCTGTGCAGTCGAGGATAAAGAACCGTGTTCCAAAGGAGATGACACGAAGGACGTTGGATGGATGAAGGCATCTGATCTAAAGGAAATACTTGAAAAAACCCCGGAAAAAATTTTTACCCTTCAGCTTGGGGCTTTAGAATTTTATTTTAAATCTGAAAAAACATGAAATGATTATTTAGTTTTCCAGTTTGAAAACGATCCTCGTTGTTTCCAATCCTTTATTCTCGACGCCAGTGATCTTTATGTGACCCAGTTCTTTCGTGTTGGCTACATGCGCTCCGCCGCACGGTACCTTGTCTATCCCCCAGATTTCGACAACGCGAATGTCCTTGATGAATTCAGGTAGCCTTGAAAAGAGGACCCTTCGTTTTTCATCAACGTCTTCCATGACCTTTTCCCTAGTGGAGAAATATATCCTTACCTCCGCTTCTTTATCCACCCATTCGTTAAACTTTTTTTCGATCACCTTAATGTCCTCTTCGGTCGGTTTGAACGGACGGAAATCAATTCTGGAATGATCCTTTCCGATCTGGTTTCCTGCCGTCTCCGCCCCGCTTATCTCGATCACTATCCCGGATAGAAGATGCTGAGAAGAATGCATTCGCATGAACGCATACCTTCGTTCCCAGTCCAATATCCCATGAACATCGTCCCCTTCGATTGGCTTCTCCATAAAATGCTTGATCATTCCGTTGTCCTTCCGGACTTCGATAACCTTAACCCCGTTCAGAGTGCCCTGATCGGATGGCTGGCCCCCGCCGAGCGGATAGAAAGCGGTCTGATCAAGAACAACGTAATTATCTCCCCGATCAATGACTTTGGCGTTGAATTCCTTCAAGTAGCAATTGGTCATGTGGAGGAGTTTGGTGGTCATAATTATAATGGGAATTATGCATTAAATTTATCAGGGTGTTTCTTGCTTGCGAAATAAAAATCTCTTGCGAATATTTCAGTTGAATTGAGTGTGGCGAACGGGCCTTTTATCGTATCAAAACCTATAACAGGAATTCCCATTTCCTGAGCCTTTTCCGCCGAATTGCCTACCATCTCCAGATTATAAATGAGACATTTGATTTCGGATGCACCAGCTTTCCTGATATCGTCTATTGCATGGAGCGCAGTAGTTCCCCTGACCCATATGTCATCGACCAGAACAACCTTCTTCCCATGGAACAATTCTTTTTTGAGGTTTGGTGAAATAACGCTTTCATCCCCCCTTCGAATCTTCTGGATAGCTTCGCTCCATACACCGAGTTCTCTTGAGAACTGAATTGACTGTTTGCTGGATGTGAGATCCGGTCCTACCACAATGTCAGGAATGAAATCATTCGTTTTAAGATATGTTACAGCTTCATGTGTTGGATCTATTGCCCAAACCTGACCTCTCCTATCCTCGATGACTTCGAGTTTGGACTGTTCCTTTTCCGGCATCCTGCCCCAATCGTCATAAACTATGTTCCACTGCCCGGGGAAAGCCTTTTTGTATATACCTCCGGGTCTCCTGTAATCATGAGGATAAAATTCGAAAGAAAAATCTACACCAGAACTTTCCAGATCATCCCTTAATTGTCTTATGATGTTCGGACCGGATACGAAATCACCGAAGCAATTCCAATCATGCGTCTTTTTTAGCAATTCCCTTTCTTCATCGGTTATTTTTCTGGTATAACCGCCTTTATCCTGTTTTGCTTTGGGTGTATTTGGCCAGAACAGGAAAAGCTTTTCTGCGTGCGTAAGTTCATATTCACGAAAA
The DNA here is from genome assembly GCA_964447525.1 of uncultured archaeon. Classification (GTDB taxonomy): domain Archaea; phylum Aenigmatarchaeota; class Aenigmatarchaeia; order QMZP01; family QMZT01; genus JAFGDH01. The sequence goes on from CAYUSU010000017.1 coordinate 25,755, forward strand.
CCGCTCTTCACCTGATCAGATATCTGTCTCGTCGTTGCCACTATCCTGTCTGAATCCCACCCGTCACCGTAGCTTCCCCGGACTACTGCAAGAACCCTCGGGTCTTTGTCCAGAAGCTTGCGGAATTCATGTGGGTTAGGACAGAGTTCGGGTCTGCATGTTTTTCTGTTGCATTTTTTTCCGTCATGAATTTCAAACACATATTCCCCGTTTGAGAAATCCCTTTCGCATCCTTCAAAACCAACGACTCCTTCCATATATTCAGATAAAGCTTTGACAACCTTTTCCCCATATTCACGGTGCCTATTAGAATATAGAACTATCATTTTCCAACTACACCCAACAATCTCATTTTTATTGTTTTTTTGAAAGTTTAAAAGGGTATGCTGAGCCAAATTTTTTGATCACTTTTTGGAGATGAAAATCAGAATTTTAAATAACTATGGGAATATCTCTTTTATCTTTTTTGCCGTTTCCGAAATCACTGAGAATGAAGTGACCGGCGTCTGGATGGAATCCGAAGAATGGAACTTAACGTTGGTCTCTTTGATCATCTCTATCGAGTCCATCTTCTCTATCGGGTTTATGCATGCTATGGCGTGTATGACAACGACGGTGATCCTTCTGGGGGCGTCCGTCTTTACCCGGTGTATGGTTTTTAGTAACGTCGCTCCGGAAGAGGTCACGTCATCGTATATGATCACGTCCTTCCCCCCGAAATCATAGTCTATCTCTTCGCTTTCTACGTCTCCGGTCACCTTGTCCCTTTCCTTCATTATGGTTATCGTTTCCGCACCTATCGCTTTTGCGATCTTTCGGACGTTGTCGTTCTCCGTCATGTCCGGCGCTATTACTATCGCGTTCTTCCGTTTTTCCATGTTAAGAAACGTCATGACGGATTCCAGGCCGTCGATGTTGTACATCCCGTCCTCTATCCACCCTTCCTTTCGGAAGTCGTGTGAAGCGATGTTCACCAGCAGGTCGCATTTTTCTGAAATGTTCTTGCGTATTATTTTGGATGATATCGGCTCCCCTTCGAGGAACTGGTTATCCTGCCTTGAGTACGGCTGGTACGGGAGGAGAAGGCATAATTTGGATGGTTTGAGTGATCT
>CAYUSU010000018.1:0-12127 GCA_964447525.1 uncultured archaeon
ATAACGTCTTCTCAAGCGTCTCCAGGCTGAATTTCGTTCCGCAACACCCGTTTTTGGTCAGGGGGACGGCCTGGCCAGGGATTTTGAGTTGTTCCAGCATTTTTGAAGCGAGTTTCATCTCTTCCGTGCAGGCCACGCCCAGAATGGCCTCGTATGATTTATGTTCAAGTATCTTCCTCACGCCCGAACCGCCCGGAACAACATAGACATCGTAACCCTTCTTTTTAGCCATTTTCGTGGCCTTGTTGATAAGACAGTCAGAAGAACAGGCCATGCATGTATATGAGGACATTTTCGGATCGAAACTCGCTTTGCATCTGCAATCCATGTATTTTCTGGAACAGTGCGGAAGGAATATTGCCCTTTTTTTCGTCTTCAGGAATGCTTCCCTGTATACCAGATTCTTTAACTGTACATCTATCATGTCCCTGATCACTGTCGTAAGCTCAGTGATCGGTATCCCCGTAATCTTATCGAGATTGAATTTTTTTATGGTGTAATTTGTAGCGTTCCCTATCTTTTCATTTATTTTTCCATTTTCCGCGAATTTGGCTATCTCTTTGAAGAATGACTGGGACATTTTTGAAAAGTCAAACGAAAAGTTGTATGCCATGTTAAATCACTGATTAAATTAGAACATCAAATGTTAAAACCTATAATACGTTTTCAAGGGATTCCAGACTGAATTTTGTAGCGGAACATCCGTTCTTGATCAAAGACACTCCCTGGGCAAGCACGCCCATGCGTTCGGTCAGGTTCATTCCGAGCCCTATCTCCTCCGTGCAGGCCACACCAACAATGCCTTCGTATCCTCCCTTTTGCAGAATCCTTTTTATGCAGGAGCCTCCTGGAACAATGAATACGTCATAACCCTTCTTTTTTGCCATTTTTGAGGCTTTGTTGACGAGGCAGTCACTGGAACACGAATTGCACGAGTAAGAAGACATTTCGGTATTGAAACTCGCTTTGCATCTTGAGTCCATGAACTTTCTTGAACAATGAGGAAGGATCACCGCCCTCTTCTTTGTCTTGAGAAACGCCTTCCTGTTGGCTATGTTCTTGACCGAGGAGTCTATGAAGTCCTCTATGATCGTGAGGGCGTCCGAGACGGGGAGGCCCGTGATCTCGTGGACCCTGAATTTCTTGACTATATCCCTCGCGGTCTGGCCTAACTTCCTGTGTATCCCTTTCTTCTCGGCCAGCTTCGCCATGTCCCTGAAAAATGACTGGGAGAACTGCGAGAGATCGAACGTGAACTTGTACGCCATACTAATTTAGAATTAGGCGAAATCATATAAAAGTAAGGGTCCGTAAATGGCCTGTTTTTGTTATAAAATATAGCTAATTTCACTTTCCGAATCTATTTAATTAATATCGGTTTAGCTGATTTTTGGCCGATACCGATACGTTTATAAATAGTTTATCCAATTCTATATTATGATTGACAAAGAGATGATGCGAAGGATAGAAGAGAAAATGGGGAACTTGAATAGACTCAGACCTCTTGATAAACATCAGCTTATGCTGCTTGAAAGAGAGATGGAAATAGAATACGTTTACAATTCGACCAGTATAGAAGGAAATTCGCTCACGCTGGACGAAACTAGAATGGTACTCGAAGAAGGGATGACAATCAAAGGAAAACCCCTGGGGGAGCATTTTGACGTGATTAACCAGAAAGAAGCTATGGAAAAACTCGAAAAATGGGTAGATGAAAGTAGAAAAACGATAGATGAAGAGGATATAATTGAATTACACAGGATGACAATGAAAGGAATATCGAATGAATGGGCCGGGAAATACAAGACCATGCCGAACAGGGTACTCGGTTCAAGGGTCAAAAGAACGCCTCCTTACACGGTAAAGGAAGAAATGGAAAAGATGGTAGAATTTATAAACAAAAACCCAGAAAATGTTCATCCGGTGGAGATAGCAGCGACAGCACACCAAATTTTAGCGAAAATACATCCCTTCCTGGACGGAAATGGTAGGTGTTCGAGATTACTGTCGAATTTAATACTGATGAAGAACGGTTATCCCCCCAACATAATATTGAACAAAGAAAGGAAGAAATACTTCGAGACTCTGGAGAAAGCACATCTCGGTAACATGAAGGTTTTTGTTGATTTCTTCGCTAGGGGTGTTGAAAGGATGCTTGATTTGTATCTTAATGCACTGACACCATCGACCAGAGAGAATGAACTTGTTTCATTGGCCGAACTTTCAAAAGAAACCCCTTATTCGCAGGAATACCTGAGTCTCCTTGCAAGGAGAAATAGGCTTTCCGCTGTTAAAGTCGATGGAGTATGGCATTCAAGCAGGGAAAAAATGAAAAAGTACCTGGAATTCATCAAGAAGAAATGATTCACTTCCCAAATCGTCTCTGGCGGTCCTCGAAGTCTTTTATCGCCTTGGAAAAGTCTTTTTTCTTCATTTCGGGCCAGAATACGTCCATGAAGACGAGTTCGGAATAGACTGACTGGTAAGGGAGGAAGTTGCTAAGCCTTCTCTCGCCCCCGGTCCTTATTATGAGGTCCGGGTCGCCGTATCCGTTCGTGTAAAGGTACGACTTGATCAATGAATCGTTTATCTGTGACGGCTTGACTTTTCCTTTCTTTATGTCGCATGAGATTCTTTCTATTGCCTGCTTGATTTCCTGCCTGCCCCCGTAAGCTATGGCTAGGTTCAGGATGTGATCATCATACCCCTCGGTCGCTTTGCTGACCTTTTCCGTTAGTTTCAGTAGATCGTCCGGCAGAACGTCCAGCTTGCCGATGAAATTGATCTTCGTGCGGTTTTTATGCGCTACGTGGTCGGGATTATCCAGTATCTCCGTCAATTCTTTTTTCGCGAGGGAAAACAGGTAATTCAGCTCCCTTTTAGGCCGTTTCTCGATGTTTTCCAGCGACAATACATAGAATGTGAGCGTGCGAATTTGGAAGTCCTTGCACCAATTCATGACGTCCCGGATCTTCTCGATTCCCCATTCATGACCCTTCCAAGGAGTCTTCATGAGTCTTCTGGCTAGTCTTCTGTTACCGTCCGGAATTATGCCTATATGTGAAGGAATCATCCAAAATCACCTGTCAAGATATTAATACTATTCTTAAGTTATTTAAAATACTATTGCTTACTTCGAAAGACAGATTTATCCAATCAGTGTAGTCTGTCATACGATGATCACGAAAGACAGCTTTTCCAACTAGTGTAAGCTGTAATACGATGCTGTAAACGGGTAAATATATATGTGCAGTCATAAAATTATAGGTATGAAATTCGAACTGCACTGCCACTCTTCGTATTCGAAGGGGACCAAGATCAAATGGGAGTGCCTTTCATCGCCTTCCGACGTGATCGATACGGCTAAATGGAAGGGACTGGATGCTGTTGCCCTTACTGATCACAGGACCACGAAAGGATGGAATGAAGCCGAAAAAGAGGCTAAAAAGCAGGGAATTGTATTCATTCCGGGGCAGGAGGTCCATACGAAAGATGGGCATTTGCTCGCTTTGGGTATAAATGAGCAGATTCCCAACGGAAGACCGCTTAAAGAGACTGTGGAAAGGGTTCATATGGAAGGCGGAATTACGGTTGCTCCGCACCCCTTCGATATTAAAGATGAAGGTGTTGGGGAGGGGATAAAGTACGTGGATGCCGTCGAGGTGTTCAATTCCCTCAATCTAGACCGCCTGAGCAACAATCTTGCTTACAAGAAGGCAAAGAAATACGGGAAGCCCATGGTGGTGGGTTCTGACGCACACTCCTTGAGCATGATAGGCACTTCGATCAACCATGCGAAGGCAAAAGACATGAAAGGCATTTTGAAGGCCATAAAAAGCGGGCAAATATCGCTTGAGAGACATTATATTTCGACCGGTGTTCTCATAGAGTGGGTCAGGGAAAGGTTCCTCAGATCATATTATGACGTGATTAAATACATCAACACCAATTACAATCCGGTCAAGGCCGCTTTCGCGCGGTTCCTGCTCAACAAGTTCTTAAAATACAGGAAGATCCCGTGGGCGTTCTTCGCGAGGATCAGCATCCTGATATCAGGCGGTTATTCTTTGATTAAATATATAGTCAGAAGTTAGGCTACCATTTCGAGTTCAGGAACAATTGTTTCGCTTTTCACGATACCCCTTTCCCTGAGATAATTCTGCATTTTCGGCTCACCTGAGTTGAAACCGCATTCCTCGCTGCATAGCCTTCTCATATCCTTGGCCACCTGCCCGCCGGCCGCGGTTGATATCATCCTGAGGTTCTCCGAGGATAAATTCATGAATTGCAGCATAAATTGCACTTTCTTTATTCATCTAGATCCTTCTCCGTTATCTCGTAATGAAGAACTCCGACCGGGAATTCGCCTATGAAGCCGGTATATTTCTCCAGCGCCTGCACGTCCTTTTCCTCAACGATGCCGTTCTGGATCATGTAGTCCATCACACATTTTCCCGTTCTTTCTCCTTCTTCGCAGACCTCGCACGCGTCTTCCATCGGTTCCTTGTGCGAAATGGCGTTGTCCTTATGCAACCCTTCGATATAAAGACGCACGTTCTCCAGTTCTTCGTCCGCGTGAGTATACCTTCCCCCTTTGAAGTTCAGGTAGCATCTCTTGCATGAAAGAGCCGCATCGGTTGCTCTTTCCTGTTCTGATTTTTTATTATCCATACCAACACCACTAAAGATTTTAAAATAAAGAGAAAAAGAGGAAAAAAATAATCCCCCTTATTTAACGAACATTACGAACTTGACCGCCAGTATGATTATTATTACCAGCACGATCACGGCAAGCACGAGCACCTTTACCGAGTCTGTGTTCAGTTCTCCCGCGAATATCTGCCCGCTCGGGAGGGTTATGTTTATCGTTATTTCCGGTTCTCCCACGCCAGTCACGTTCTCCGGCCATACGGATTCGACGGTTATGTAGAACGTATAGTTGTCGCTCGCGTAGTTCGAAGCGCCCGTGACTGTTACCGTGTACGTGCCTGAGGTCACGAAGTAGTCCGGCGAGATGTACACATAGAACTCCTTCATGTCCTCCGGGTCAAGTATTGCCTCGCTTCCGCTCAGGTATGTCCATTCAGGTCCTTCCAGTGTGACTTCGTAAGCGTCCATCCTCTCGCCTATGTTGCTGAGTTTGAGGCGGACTGCTTTTCCGTACCCTACGTCGGAATCGACTTCCATGACCTCGCTGTCGCGAAGATCGACTGCGAAGCAATCGCTATTCGGTCGAACGACGACTTTCATCACATTTTCCTCGAAAATGTGCGCAGATATCAGACGGAACGGTATCTCGTATGTCTGGTTATGCGGGAAGAAGGCGTTCAAAACCTTCTGGAATACCACTTCCTCGCCGGGGGCGAGTGTGAACTCTTCCATGACTTCCTTTACGATCTGTAATGAATAGGAATCTTCGAATTCGCCTGTGTTCTTGACTGTTATCTCATAGAGAATCTCGTCCCCTACGCATACATTCCTTTCGATAGGATTGATCTTGAAGTCCACTGAATAGCAGTTCTTTGCAAAAAGATCCACTGTGGTCCTGTCCTGAACGTCTCCGCTCTTTGCCTCGACCGTTATTGTCCTGTCTTCGCCGGGTGCAAGAACGGATGTATCGACAGTCAGTTTCACTCTCTTGATCTCGCCGGGCGATACTGCTACAACGCCCTCTTCGAATTCTCCGAGATCGCTCGAGAGTTCGTACATGTCGTCAACTGTTCCGGTGTTCTTTATGACCACTTCGTATTCGGCTTCCATGCCGTGGCAGAGTGCCTGATCGTTCGGATAAACTACAACCGCAACGTCCCTGCACTCAATTCCCTCTATGGAGGCTTGTACGTTCTTCTTTATCGCCGGAAGGCTCTGGGAGCTTATCGCTATCTCGAAGTTCTTCCTTCCGAGCACGTTTGGCTTTACAAAAAGATCTATTATTCCTTCCTGGTTAGGCTCCAGTGTTACGCTTTCGCTTTCCGGAGTAACGAAATCAGGAACGAATATGTTGTAAGTGTCGCTCTCAAGACCGACGTTGTCTATGATCAGTTTGTATTTGGTTGTCTTGCCCAAGCAGACGACTCCGTCCGATGGCTTTACGTCGGCGTTGAAATCGTAGCAGTTTATTATCTCAAGAGGAATACTCTGAGAAGCTTTTGCGTACGAATCCTTTGATACGACATCAACAAGTATTGCGAACTTCCCCGTAAGATCCGGCGGAAGTATAGAGAATTCCATTGCTTCAGTGTCCTGAGATTCTATCCTTTTCTCGCCTTCGAAAAGAACGTCTCCCCATGATGTTCTGATGGAAACATCGAAATCCTCCTTTATTTTACCATAGTTCGTAAGAGCTACGGTGAAATCAACATCGCTTCCCCTGCAGGACTGTATCCTGTCCTCGCTGTCCACCTGCACGTAATGGCAAGGCAGAACCTCGACATCGAACGTCTTCACGACGCTCTGTCCTGTGGTAGAAACCTTTACTTTTATTTCATATATTCCCGGTTTGGTGTCACACGAAGGTGTGACGTATATCTGCATAGGCTCGCTCGATTCTCCGGGATCAAGCACCTTCTTGGCGTCAATAGTTGTGACGTCAAGCGCAGAATGCATCTCAGGATGCCCAGTCCAGTCGGCAGGCATCTCGAGTTCGATAACATAACTGTGTGGAATATCATCCATATTCATTACATCCACCTGTACTTCTGTTACAGGTGTGCACGGACAAACAGAAACGAATTCCGTGGAAAGACTTACGTCCATATTGTAGGTTTGAGCACTCACTACAGGAGCCATCAAAACCGCCAATACAAGAGCAAACAAAATTTTCTTGAACATACTTTTACCCTCCATTAATGCTTTTAAATTGGGAATAAGTTTTATATATTTATCGCTTTTCAGTGGTAATTTTCCCATTGTTTATTTATATTTGATTTTTTTATCCTTTATTTTTTAGTAGTGACGCGTAGTCACATATACGATCATGATCACACGGCTTCCGTTTCGGGCATGTATTTCTTCCTAGCAGCCTCGAATATATTAGCCATGTCCTCCAGGCGATAATCATTATCTCCCGGAAATTCAAACGTCAGTCCGACCTTTTTCAGGTCTTCCCTGCACGCAATCACTGCATCCGCAGGGAGGACAACCGAACGTACCTGGTCATTTTCCAGGTATTTCCTGAAAACTCCGACCGCGTTTGACCTGTTCTTTTCGTGTTGCTTGACTTTTTTTTTCAGCGCTTTCATTTTAAATTTCCAGTTGAACCAATTAGCTTCCGTTGTTATGGTGTCCTGTCTCCCTACCAGCGTGGAATGCACATATTCTTTTTCAGGTATCTTTCCCTGCTTTATTTTGTAACCGCCTTTCGGAAGCCGAAGCCTTTCAACGTGCACGCTGACGAGGTATTTCATTGTCGGTTCACCCTATCGGTATACCTCGTTTATTCCCGGTTCCCTCAGATGACGGAACCCGTAGTGCAATACTAACAGGAATATGACTGTTACCAGGAACGCTCCCGCCAGGATCATCGATGCCGGTGATCCTATGAACATTCCTGATATGCCCCCGTATCCGTAATCGTCCATTTCCCCTTCGGGAACGACATACAGATGAAGCATCTTGCTGTAAACGAAGCTTCCCGAGGTGACCGTGACGTTCATTGCGTACTTTCCGAGGTCCTTCGGAACCACGTAAGCGTAAACGACCTTCCTCCCCTTTACCGTAGTGTTCTCCGGATAGCTTACCCAGTTGTCCGGGACTCCTTCGATGTGAAGGTCGAAAACTCTCTGGTCGGGGGAATTTATCAGTATCGAAAATGATTTGCCGGTCTGCCACGGAATGTCGAGGAATGTCTGAAGTATTTCGACATACGTCCCTTCGGTCGGTCCGGGTGGTGTTGGTCCCGGTGGATTTGGTCCCGGAAGAGGATATACCGTTATCTGGCCGTATTTGCTTACCGAATCCCCGCATTTGATGAACGCCTCAACCCTTATGTTGTGCATTCCTGTCGGAAGCGGGTAGTATATCCTTCCTGATTTGCTGTTTCCCTTCGAAAGGAAGAACGTATCCCTCTTTTCGAAGGATCCGTCCGCATATACGTTTATCTCTACCGTACCGGATGTATCTCCGCTATTCCTTACGTTGTAATCCACCCATGCGCTGTCTCCAGCGTATACCGAGGAAGGGTAGCTGAAATGAGTGAACTCGATGTTGCATTTTTTGGAAGGCGTCTCATATCCGATGTAAACGCTCTCCGAATCACTATCACTATTATCATCATGGTCCCACACGATTACTTCACATCTGACGTTATCACCATCATCTGTGTATATTGAGGACAAATCATCATTTACGGTCGCGGAATATCCTGATATGTAGCGTGTCTGCGTCCTTTCGAGCATTCCGTCCACGAACCACCGGAATTCGACCTTTCTAAGATCACCATTGTCATCTTCCACTCTTACCCTGCATTCGAGGGTATCGTACTGGTCGGGATTGTCCGGGTTGATTGATATGCTGTCTACGAAAGGATCGTCGTCATCCCCTCCGGTTCCTACCTTTATCTTTACGGTATCGCTCCAGTCGCTGACCCTTCCGTCATCGTCCCTTACCTTGAGCCTTGCATAATAGACGCCGTCATCGTCATACGAGTGTCGGACATAGTCGTTATATATCCAGCCGGAGGTCTCTCCGTCGTCGAAATCAAAATAATATTTCTCCACGTCCCCGTCAGGGTCGTAGGAATCCTCGCCATCGAACCTGACGTTTTCGTCAACGTCCGGATGCGCGTCGTCGACCGTTAGCTCGGCCCTGGGTGTCTTGTCATCTTCTTCGTCACCTACAGTAACAGATTCAGAGTATTTCATGTCGTTCTGCTGGTCAGTGTCGTATACGGTTACCCTGCACTGTACCCTGTCGCCGTCGTACGTGTATCCGTCGTCAAGTATGTCTGTCGCCGTGTCCGAACCACCGTTTACTTCCTTCGTGCTGGTCTTGTGAAGCAGACCGTCTATGAACCAGTCGAAGATAACATAATCAAGATTATCATCCATGTCCGAGAAAGAACCCGAACATGTCAAATCTTGTTGGGTGTTGGGGTGTCTTGGGGTGATCTCCACAGCTACAGAAATAGGTGGAGCATTAGTGCCTGAAGAAACCGCCACAGAATCGAAATCGCTGTGATGGTTCCCGTCAGCATCATAAACCGTTACCTGACATCGTACGTTCTGCCCGTTGCTCGTGAATGACGAGGCGAGCACGTCTGCGGCGAAATCCATTGTATTTACCACGTTTACGTCTATGGACTTCCTTATCACTCCGTTAACGTACCATTCAAAGGTAACATAATCAAGATTACCGTCAGTGTCCTGAACCTGCGCCGTGCATGTCAGGGACTCGTATGATGTCGGGTTTGAAGGTGTTATATCAACTGACAATACCTGAGGCAGGTTCGTTCCTGCCGGCACTGTCGCACCTACTGTTGTTGAAACATAATCAAACGAATATTCATTATCACTGTCATAAACCCATGCCTCGCACTTTACTACGTCACCGTCGTTCGTGTATGCTTGTCCAAGGTCATCGTATTGAGTCGCGGTCGAGCCTGAGATGTATCTGGTTGTTGAACGAACCGAAACGTCGTTCACGAACCATTTGAATGTGACCCTGTTAAGTCCTGCGTTAGGATCCCTCACATCAGCAGTGCACCTTAACGTCTGATTGTCGAGAGGGTTGAATGGCGTGAGCGAGATTGAATCAATCCTCGGAAGTTCGTTATCAGGATCAGCTATGTCAACAGATATCATTCCCTGCGTGTTGCCGCCGTTGGATGTTATGCTGACTATTGACGAACTGTGTCCTGTGATTGATTGTGTGTCTACGGTTGCCGTAACATAACTGATCGAACCGTCAGCGGTTGTTCCGCTCGTTGGCAAAATAGTTAACCATCCCCTGTCATCAGAGATGCTCCAGTCAAGATCGCCTGTTCCGGTGTTGCGAATAGAGAAGGTCCACTGCCTTACGGCTCCCTGCGGGAGCGCTCCAAAATCGTGGTTTGGATCAGCCTGAAGGACAGGTTCGTCGTCTATGACTTCTCCCACGCTGATTTCCATGAACCCTGAATCCGTTCCTGCATTATCCTGAGTGGCTATCGATATCGTTCCGGTGTATCTTCCGTTCATGCTGGACGTATCGACCACGGATACGGTCACGTAATCAGGTTCGCCCGTGCTTGTTCCGCTGGACGGAGAAACCTGAAGCCAGTTAGGGCTCGAGCTCACGTACCATGAAAGCGTTCCAGCCCCGCTGTTCTGGACGTAGAACTGGTACTGGAATGGCGAATTTCCTTGATCAACGTTTCCAAAATTATGATCACCTATGTTCGATGTCATTAACGGCATATCTACCGAAGGTCCGGAAAATGAACCGGAACTCGGAAGCCTGACTGAATTTCCTTGGCCGTCATTGAATACAAAATAATAATTGTGGTTTCCATTGGCGTTGAATGTCCTGCTGTAGGTGAACTGAACGCCTGAAGCGTAACCTGTTCCCTGATTTGTCATCGGGTATGCTCCTCCGTTGTCTATGTACACTAACGCTTCTGTCGGAGCGTCGCCGTCGGCATCCGCATAATTTACACTGTAAACATATGTGTCTCCGGGTGCTCCCGTGTTAGGGCTGACTATTCCGCCCGAAAGCACCGGCTTCGCGTTAGTCACTGACTGGACGTTGACAAGGACTGTTACCCATGAACTCCACTGGTTATCATTATCCTTTACCCTCAATTGAGCGTTGTAATAGCCTGCGCTGGTGTAGGCATGCTGAACCGAAGACTGGCTGGTTGGACCGGCTGTTACACCGTCACCGAAATTGAACTCATATTGTGTTACTATCCCGTCCGGGTCGGAGCTTCCCGCCCCGCTAAAAGTTACTACTACACCGGGTTCAGGGTTTGGATTGTTAACCGAAAGGGCTGCTGTCGGGTAATCCTGTTGAGATCCCCCTTCGTTTTCTGTCTCGAAAGACCATGTCGATCCGCTGGCTTCGCCTCCGTTGCCGTCTTTCGCCACGATCCTCCAGTAATATGTGGTGTCGTAGGAAAGCGTCGGAAGAATGTAAGATGTTGCTGACTGATCATTCGAATACAAACTCGGACTCGCTGAAGTCCCGAAATAAACATCATATACTACATTGTCTCCGTCAGGATCGGTTACCGAATTCCATGAAAGGACAACCGTATCCCTGTCAACATTCGATGCCCCGTTTGAAGGGCTTATGTATACAGGTGATCCCGGAGGATTGTTTTGCGCCTGTGTTATGTAAATGCTGTCAGATCCGCTCTGTGATCCGCCACCTCCCGGAAGGTATGTGTTGCATACCCATGTTTGTCCTGCGGAGGTATATGAACTTGCCAGAACATTCCTTCCGTAACCCGCAAGGGCATCGACCTGAGCACCGTTCATTCTCCACCTGAAAAACCATCCGGATGGATTGGAAGCGCCTGCTATGTTGCAGGTAAGATCATTATTATCATATGCCGGATCAGGCGTAATGTAAACATTAACCGTCTGAGCCTCTCCTATCACCGAAAGCATCAAAAACATTATCGCAAATCCGAAAATTATCATCTTTTTCATTCTAAAAACCTCCCCTTATGGTTATGCCACCCTTAACGAACCGATTCCTTTCTTTGTAACCCATACTAAATTCCTCCTGACCACCATGGACATTTAATCCAATGTTAGGAGTCAAGTATAATTCGGCGCCTGCGCCGTATGATCGTGAATTTGCCGCCATATTTCCGCCCTCGAATGCAAGAGGATCATTTATAGTCCTGGCTGACCCATCACCGAACACGAATAGTGAAACCTTGTATAATGGCTCTCCGCCGGCTTCGCCAAGCTTCTGAACGTAAAGACCAACCTTCGCTTCACCGCCGACACCATTCTTGACGTCATATCCCCCGATCGGGATGAAGAAGTTCACTCCTCCTTCCGCTCCAATACCGGTTCCTTCCGGCATGATTCCCAGATTGAGTTTTGCCATCATTTCCTTGTCGTCGACGTTGAAAGGAACATCATCAAAAGTGTCAGTTATTCTGTTTTGAACGTATTTGATACCCACCTGGGAAAAT
>CAYUSU010000018.1:12227-25649 GCA_964447525.1 uncultured archaeon
TTTATCGGGCTTCCCGGGAATGACATCTCTTCGCTCCCTCCGCCGACATTAAGTTCTGCGTAATTTTTCACCGAATCAGACGGACTTGTTTCAGGTTCCGGTTTATTGTCCTGTTTATTACGCAAATCATCCCTGAGTTCGCCAAGCTGTATTTTCAGCTGGTTTATTTCATTCCCCAGATTCTTGTCTGAGGTGTATAAATCATTAATTAAATCAAGTAATTCATCGGCTGCATGGTAACTTCCCTGATTAACGCAGGGAATGTTAATTTTACCTGTGAGATAACCATTTTTATCAAACCTGTTTTCGAAGCCGGGGTTTCTTGATTCAAGTATGAGTTTTGCAACGTCAGGACTGACGTATATGCCACGTGTTTTGTCCAGCAATCCTTTATGGAAGCCTATCAAAATTCTGCTTATTGTGTCGAAACCATGTCTGGATGAACCTGAATCACTGGGTTTAACATTATAAGATTTCCACTCAAGAGGATACAAAACGCCTTTCTCAAGGTAGTTGCTTATCATCTTAATCTCTGGTTTGGAAAAACTGTTTAAATCATGGCCTGCAAAATCAGCCGCGTTTGAGGAACCCGTAAGAATAGCAGGTAAATCCCCGCCCATGAAATTAACAGCGTTGTTTAGAATCTGGGTTACCCTGTTCGAATCAATATGGTAATTGGATTTTTCAAGAATATTTTTCATCGCGGCACCAACTAATATAGTACTGGCAGTTGCCGGAATTATGTATTTTTTGTTTTGTTCAAGCCATGTAAGAAGGGTGTCAGGTGCCTCTTTCATCTTTGTCCAAAAAGACCTGTTCAGTTCTTTTGTTCTTTCACTATAGACTGATTTTTCATGGTCCCTTTGCGCAAGGAAAACTTCAGGATCGATCTGAATGCCGGTTGCTTCCGATATGACCTTAAGCTGTTCGGAAAAATAATGATCTCTTTTTTTGTTCTTCACTATTTGCTCTGGTCCATTTCCTATCTTGTTCAAATCGAGAGAATCCATTTTTTTCTGCCATCTACCAAACCTTCTTATCTGGCTCGGTGAAGCATTAACAAGAGAATCCATCCCATCAACATAAAGATCATGGCAATCATTTTCGTTAAAAACAGCGCCATCATAAATTGTACTGAGAACTTCGTTACCTGTTCTGACAAGGTCTTCTGTCCGTGTTCCTGCCCTGAGTCGACCAATGTCATCTTGTGATTGTTTTCCCTTACCCATTTTAATCCAACACTCCAAATCAAAACCCATGTTTGAAGTTATTTTTACTATTTATGAGTAAATAATTAAACCGAAGATTTATAAAGGTATCGTTTCTTCATAGTAGTAAAAATCTTTTTTTAATAGTATGAAATAATTGTAAATTATATATAGGGAATACACACAATTTCTATTATGACCCAGATGTACGGCAGGAGGCAATGGATCGAGAGAAGAAGCCCTAAGAAATACGGCGGTTACAAGAAAGGAAGCTGTCCTGTTAGGAAGGGTCAGATACTTACGGTGGACATAGAAGACGTTTCCCCCCGCGGGGATGGTATCGCCAAGGTGAAGGACTTCGCTGTTTTCGTTCCTAACACAAAGACGGGTGACAGGGTAACCATACAGATAACGGAAATAAAACCAACGTGTGCAGAAGGGAAAGTGTTGGATTGATTATTCTAATTGATTTTTCGATGGATCGCTTGCATAGTAATATAGAAATATAATTGGCGTATAAAGGATAAAATAACCGTATAACGTAATCAGTGTTTTTTCAGGTATTCCCCCACTCCTATGAGAGGAATTCCGAAGACCATAGCCAGGTAAAGGAATTCAAAATCGATAATTTCCGTTATTCCGAATAATATTACACCACCTATGAACCATGCAATTCCCAAAATCATTTCAGGGTTCTTCTTTACGCTGAAACCTTCCGTCAGGGCACCCAATCCCAAAAGAATGAGCCATATGGACCCCAGGTACCACTGGTCTATTGAAAGAAATCCGGTCACTATGGAGGTGGTCATTATGAATCCTATCCCGACAAATAACATCCAGAGCAAACCTTCTTTGTTGTTGGAACCTGAACTGGTCTTCACTGACATGAACCCGAATCCGATCAAAATCAGGACCACCCATATTATCGGTATGAAAATATACCACCCGTCGTACACGACGAACTGGGTGATAATGAAACCTATCAGAATAATGAAACCCCATATCGAAAGGAACCTTCTCTCGTCCAGCATAACACTCACTGTTTAAGAGATTAGGTGAATGCCTTAATATTGTTTTTGTCAGGGAAGCGGAATGCGTGCGGATTTTTCCGGCACCTATTTGTCCGCTTCCAGTTCTTCATACATCCTGTCAATCCGTTTTTTAATATCAATTCGCATCTTCAAAATCCTGAGTGTAATATCATTCCTATCCACACGCATTTTCAAGTTTTTGAGCGTATTTTCAATATAAAGGGCCCTCGCCTCGAGTATTTTCAATTCCAACTCATGATTCTGGTATTCCGGGGGTTCCATACCGAATAACTCTTCGAGGCTCATTATTTCCTCCGGGGCATGCCAATTTTTTAGAGTGTCCTCACGAAAAGGATTTTCAGTGTCATGGTCATAATTAAAAATATCCTCCAGGGTGCGTTCATCTTTTCCTTTGTCAACGTACCAGGAACCTCCTTTCACTGATTTCCCGGAAGAAGCGCAGCTGAGTAACGCGCTCCCCAAGAAAGTGACTCCCATGATCTTGATTCCGGGCAGGATATAATCATTCCAGGCTTCCTTCAGATAGTTCTTTCCTAATGTTCCGGTCGCATAGCCTGCGGTGTTCTTGTGCATGGAACCAACGAATAAAACTACAAGAATAAGATTTTTAAGCGGAACGCGCGCATTACCGGCTTCCTGTCCCTTTGTATCTGGACGTGTCCGGGGCGAACATTGCATCAATCTCTGCGTCACAAGCACCACGCCAGGCCTCCCATCCGATTTCCATCACTTTCCCGAACATGTGAGTATCCAGAGGCCATTCCATTTCCAACCCTTCCATGGACGGGACGTCAGTTATCTTTGCCGGTACAACGGACGGAGGTTTCAGTTTGGCTCCCGGTCCGATTCCTCCTAGCTCATCTGGACTTGCTTTCATGTTTTTCGATTCACTGTAAGGGCCGGCGCAGCCCGTCAAAATGTAAACGCCCAGTGCGAATAATGCTCTTCCAAGATAGTTTTTTCTTTTCATATTCGTTCACCAGCAGTCCAATATAATATCTGGAAGAAGAATTCATAAAAAGGGTGGCTGTACCAGGAATTCATTCTATCTCTATTCCCGGCTTGCCCGGGAGGGCGTTGTTCGCTTTTGGTGATTTGGAATCCTCCGCCCTGACGATTTCGAAAGGGCATCCAAACTCCTTTCCCAGCGATTCCTTAGTGTCGGTAAGCATCTTCAGCTCGGTTTTTTGATCAGTCGCTTCCGGCACCTGACCGGACTTTATGAACCTGGGAAGCATCTTAGTGATATCCTTGCCATGTTGTCTCAGATCGGATTTCATTATTTCACCTATGATTTCCTTGAAGTCACGGGTCTTCGACAAAAGCTTCGAGAGTTCTTTGAAGAACTCGTATTTCCATTCAGCCGATACGTATAACGATATCTTTCCCGGCTTGTCTATCTTGGCCAGTTTAAGCACTTCAGCCACATCGCTTTTCGTCCGTTCGAGCGATTCTTCACCCAGTTCCATGTCCTTTCGTATCTTTTTCTTATCGGCGACTGGCCATTTTTGAGTGGAAACGAATGGTTCGTTCCCGAGGACTTCCCATGACTCCTCGCATATGTGTGGAGCAAAAGGAGAAAACATCAATACCATCGATTCAATCCCTTCCTTAAGCACGTCTTTATGGGGTTTCTGCGGGATTTTCGAATACTTGACGAGAGCGTTGAAAAAGTCCATGAGCATACCTATGGTCATGTTGAACCGGAAACCGTCAATGCTTTCCGTCACCTTCTTTATGGTGGAATGGAGTCTGGACTCGAACATAAGGTCGGCGGTTTCCTTCGTTCCCTCACGTGTCTTGATGTTATTGAAATCATTAACCATCTTCCAGAATTTTATCACGAATCGGTGCGCTCCGGTGATCCCTTCGTCGCTCCATTCCAGCTGGCTGTCAGGCGAAGCCACGAATAGAAGGAATACTCTGGCTGTGTCTATCCCGTAACTCTTTGCCATCTCTTCCTGAGTCACGACGTTTCCGAAGGACTTGCTCATCTTGTGGCCGTCCTTGTAAACAATCCCCTGGTTGAACAATCGTGTGAATGGCTCGTCGAAGTCTATCAGTCCTTCGTCCCTGAGGACTCTGGTAAAGAATCGCGCATAAAGAAGGTGCATGACAGCGTGTTCCGCCCCTCCTATATACTGATCAACAGGCAGCCAGTACTTGACCGCGTCCTTGTCGAACATGTCCTTTGCTTTTGGGTTACAATATCGGAGGAAATACCACGAAGAATCCACGAACGTGTCCATGGTATCGGTCTCCCGTTTAGCCGTTCCGGAACATTTCGGGCATTTCGTTTCCACGAAGTCATTCCTTTCGAGGAGAGGGTTACCGTGGCCGGTGAACTTAACATCAGTCGGAAGAGCGACAGGAAGATCCTTCTCGGGGACGGGAACAGTTCCGCATTTGCCGCAATAGACGATCGGTATAGGCGTGCCCCAGTACCTCTGACGGGAAATGCCCCAGTCCCTAAGCTTATAATTCACTACCTTTTTGCCGATCCCTTTCTTCTCCATCCAGTCAGCCATCTTGACCAGCGCTTCCCTGTTCGGAAGGCCGTCAAACTGGCCGGAACCGAATATTATGCCGTCGTCTGTGAACGCATCATCATAATCTTTCGGATCAATTGGTTTCCCGTCCTTGCTGATCACGAATTTAAGCGGGATATCATATTTCCTAGCGAACCTAAAGTCCCTCTTGTCGTGCGCGTCGCACATCACCATACCGCTTCCGTACATCACAGCGAAATTGGCCACCCATAAAGGAACCTTCTCTCCGTTTACCGGGTTTATAGCGTATTTCCCGGTGAATACCCCTTCCTTCTCCTTTTCCTCGTTCGTCCGGTCTATGATCGTTTCTTTCTTTGCTTTCTTCACGAATTCCTTGACCTTTTGCTCGTATTCAGTCCCCTTGACAAGATCATCTATCATCGGGTGTTCAGGGGCGATCGCTAAAAACGTTACGCTGAACGTAGTATCGCATCTCGTAGTGAATGTCGGAAGGATCTGGTCAGTACCTTCCAATTTGAAATAAATATCAACACCATGGCTCTTCCCTATCCAGTTCTCCTGCATGGTTCGTATTCTATCCGGCCATCCGTCCAGCGTCTTTAACCCGTCCAGCAGTTCGTCAGCATATTGAGTAATCTTCAGGAACCATTGTTCTATCTGTTTTTCTTCGACTTCGTTCTCGCATCTCCAGCATTTGCCGTCATTTACTTGCTCGTTCGCCAGGACAGTCTCGCATCCGGGACACCAGTTGACCGGAGCTTTCTTCTTGTATGCCAATCCCTTTTCCAGCATTCTGAGGAATAACCACTGATTCCATTTGTAATATTCGGGATAACATGTAGCCAGTTCCCGGGTCCAGTCGTATGAGAGACCCATCGCTTTCTGGTTCTTCTTGATCCCGGCTATTGCCTTCTCCGTATATTCTTTCGGCTGGGTGTTGTGCTTGATCGCGGCATTCTCGGCAGGTAATCCGAAGGCGTCATAACCCATCGGATAAAGAACATTGAACCCGTTCATCCGCTTGAACCGGGCGTAGGCGTCACCCATGGAATAGTTACGGATGTGACCCATGTGCAGTCCGGCGGCCGAAGGGTAAGGGAACATCTCCAAAACATACATCTTAGGCTTTTTTGGGTCATTCTCTACCATGAATATCCCGTCTCTCGCCCATTTTCCCTGCCATTTCTTCTCGATCTTCGAAAAATCAACCCTCATTCACTCACTTCAAGTCTCGAATGACTGCTTTATCCAACCGATATAAGCAGTCTTACACTGCATGCATCCATGCACTAATATTATAGAATTAAGCTGACCGATATTTATATTCTTGATCCAGATTCGGTTTTGGAACAATCAGACTATAAATAATGATTTAAATAATCATTAAGATGGTGCAAGGGCCAAAAGGATATGGGGAATTACCAGATGAATTGCTTAATCAGGGTGCCATTACGAGAAAAGAAGTGATGGAGAAAATCGGGATGAATCCCGTATCAGGCCATCAAATCGCATTGTTAAGAAAAGAATATGGGACTATTTTCAATTGGAAAGAATCTTCAAATGGCATAGAATACACGACAAATGATCGAGTTAGTGCTTTTTTCGCTTTGCATCCAGATGGTTATAAAAAAGATTCAATACCAAAAAACGTTTCTGGAGAGGAAAAAAAATCTCCCCAAAAGAACTACGAATTACAGGAAGGGGACATGTATTTCCAGGATTTCGTGGCTCAGATCAATGAACTGAAACCAGAGGGGTTGCCTTTGTCTCAGGCGGCATTGGGCAATGCCGTTAAAAAAGGTCATAAAAATCTACCTGATTATATTACCGCGGAAAAAGTGAGAACCAGCTCCACGCCAGCCGGAAGAATGCTGGTGGTCCACGGAGGGGCAAAATACATAGCTTCACTCAAAGGAGAAAAAATACCGGAATTGGATTTAAGCGAACAAGCGTCTCAAGTGATACAGGAAAGCGTCGGGGAAACATCACTCATTCCCCATTCACCCAAGGGACTTGCCATATACGCAGTACAAGAACTGAAAAAAGGTAACATAATTGATGACCAAGGTCTCATGAAATTGAAAATACCGATTGATGAAAACGTATCTTCGACTTTTGAACTTGATTTAATAGCGCAATTAGCAAATTATTTTGAAAAAGCAGGCATATTCTATTCACAAGTGGGAAAAGATATCACAGAGGCCAGAGAGGGGTTAAAAAAAAACGACCTCGACCGGGATACGTAGGCAAGAATGAGCCTGTAGATGCCGATTTTACCGTTGTTGATTCTGAGGAAGACAAAAAACCGGCCAAAAAGAAAAAGACCACCAGAGACAAAACGTCCGGAAAGAAAAAAACGGTTTCCGACAAGAAAAAGGATGACCCAAAACAGCTTGATTCTCCCCCGAAAGAGACGGATGCCCCGGTGGGTACTAATTATGATAGCGATGAAGAAAGCGATTCTCCGAAATACACAGAAGGTACGACAAAAGCCCCGGGCCTCAGCGATATTCCGCAATACATAGGCCTTCCTTCCGAAAGCCCGCTTAATGTATACAAAGATGAACCTTATTTCAACGATATACTCGCGATCGAGGGTATAACCGGGAGCATGACGAAAGAAATCAGGGAATTGCTGGGAGATGAACCAAACGAAATGTCAGTTGCCATGATCAAAAATATGGCGAAATGCGTGGAAAAGGCGAAAAAAGCGAGCAACGAGGAGCCGATTTACCTGAAGGAAATGCTCAGTGAACTCATATTGAATGTGAAAAATTCGGAAGTGACAGAAGAGGTTCTGAATGTTATTTCAACGAACGAATTGACACGCACACATTATCTCATAAACAGTATATCAGCGCAGATCATCAACCACGAAAACATAGATTATCACGGGCTTCTCGATGCGATAAAATCAATTAAATAAATAACTCATTATTGGGTACATAAAAATATTTAAGTAAGTACTTGTATATAATTATATGGTTTTCAATGATCTTGATTTCTTGATTGAGCTTGCGAAAGTCACGAACGGGACGATATCCACTTCAGAGATCGCGGAAAAGACAGGTCTTTCCCAGCAGAGCGCCTCGAGGAAGGTGATAGCACTCGAGAACGAGGGAATGATCAAGAGGGAAATTCTCGGTTCCGGGCAGAAGATACGGCTGACTGAAAAAGGGATGGACCTGTTTGAAAGGAAATATTCTGACATTGGAAATGTTTTGGAAACACATAAAAGCGAACGTTTCGTGTTTTCAGGCACTGTTTTCAAGGGTGACGGCGAGGGGAAGTACTACATGAGCCTTCCCTGTTACGTTGATCAGATCAACGAGAAGATGGGGTTCGTTCCGTACAGGGGCACCCTTAACCTGCGGCTTGACACGAAGACGGACGTCGAGGAGAGGGAATACATGTCAAGGCACGGAGGCATCGTGTTGGAAGGTTTTTCGGACGGTAAAAGGAGTTTTGGCGAGGTGAGATGTTTTCCATGCAGGATAAACGGAACGCTCTGTGGTGCAGTGATCATTCCGAGGAGAACTCATTATCCTAAGGACACGATCGAAATAATTTCGGTAGATAACCTGCGGGAGAGATTCTCACTCGCTGACGGAGATAATATAGAGATAGAGGTGACCCCATGAATAGGATGATAAAGATAACGTCGGCAAGCATGCTTGCGGCAATTTCCATAATATTCCAGATAGTGCATATAGGATATCTCACCCCTTGGGGGATGTGGATTGATCTGGTGGCGATACCGTGGATTCTTGCGTATTTCATATTCGGATTCCGCACGTCCGTCCTTACTGCGTGCGTATCAGCCGTCCTCATATCGCTTTTGGCGCCTTCCGGGTACATAGGAGCCTCCATGAAACTTCTGGCCACCATACCCATGATAATAGGTCCTGCACTGGTTCTGTGGCTGTCCAGAAAGAAGATCAAAGATTTGGAGAAGATCAAATGGCTGATGATAGTTTTGGCGGTTTCTCTTGTAATAAGGGGTGTTTTCGTGCTTCCGGTAAACTATTTCATAGCGATCCCGCTGTTCTTCGGGATGGAAACATCTCAGGCTTTGACGTTCATCCCTCCGTGGCTGATGTTCCTGCTGAATGCGATCCAAGGTGTGATAGATATCATGATAGCATGGACACTGGCCTTCCGGTTCAAGATGACGAGGTTCGGAAAATGATAAACATTCGTAATCTTTCCTTCTCTTACGAGGATTCCACTGTTATCGGAAGCACGACACTTGAGATAAAGAAAGGCGAATTCGTGGGCATAGCCGGACCTACCGGCTGCGGAAAGACCACGTTTGCGATGTGCCTGAATGGACTGATACCTAATTTCGTGAAGGGAAAATTCTGCGGAGACGTGATCATCGGAGGAAAGAATACGAAGGATTCCAAGGTTTTTGAGATAGCCAAGGTAGCAGGATTGGTGTTCCAGGACCCGGATTCCCAGATATTCGCACCCACGGTTAACGAGGAAATAGAATTCGGCCCCAAGAACATCGGATTAAAGGGAGGGGAACTGCGTAACAGGGTGGAAACGGCCGTGAAAGCTCTCGGAATATATGATATTGCCGGGAGGGAAACGCACACATTATCAGAAGGGGAGAAGAAAAAGGTGTGTATAGCCAGCGTGCTGGCAATGAATCCGGATATATTGATATTGGACGAACCCACCGCCCAGCTCGATTACAGGGGAACCAGGGAGATATACGAGATACTCAGCAGTCTTCACAGGAACGGGAAGACCGTGATAGTGATAGAACACAAGACAGAATGGATGGCACAGTATGCTTCCAGGGTGCTTATAATGGATAAGGGACGTTTTATTCTGGACGGCCTGCCAACGAGGATATTCAGGGAAATGGACGTCCTTGAGAAGATCGGGGTGGAAATACCAAGGCTTTTCCTACTGAAAAACCGTATAATAGACAAGGTAGATTGATATGCTGGAATATATCAAAGGGGACGGATTCATTCACGGACTTGATCCTTTAACCAAGCTGTTATGGCTGATAACGGTATCCGTAATGATTTTGATCACTACTAACGTTTATTTCGTTCTGGTTATCTCCATATTCGTGTTTTTCATTCATTCGGCTTCCAGACTACCGATCAAAAAAAGCCCGGTAGCATCCAAATTCGTGCTTTTTCTCGCCTTCGTGTTAGTCGTTTTCCACGGGTTCTTCTACCCGGGAGGGGAAACCGTATTATATTCACTATTAGGGTATTCGCTCACGACTGAAGGAATGGTTTTCGGGATCACCATATCTATTCGTTTGTTGTCATTGCTTACATCAGCCTCCGTGTTCGTAATGTCTACAAGACCAACTGAACTGGTGGCGAGACTAGGGAAGTGGCTTCCCTTCGATGTTGGTTTTGCCTTCATGAACGCAATGACATCGGTTCCTTCCCTTCAGAGAGATCTTTCAAAAATCGTCAATTCCCAGGTATCCAGAGGGATGAGATTCAAAGGCATACGTGGGACGAAATCATACTTTCCTGTAATAGTCCCGCTTATTTCGAAAGCGCTGGAAGGCGCCAGATACCTCGCATTCAGCCTGGAAAGCAGGGGTTTCGGACTATGTAAGATATGTCACGAAGGGAGAATAGGAAGGAATGATATATTGTTCCTGATATTACCTATACTCATAGGGATCACTGGTTATTTTGTGTTTTTGGGATAAGAATGGGCTCGACGGGAATTTCGACGGAAGCCGATTGGTCGGCTTCATACGTTATTCGAACCCGCGACCCCCGGCTTTCTTCTGTCATAAAACCATTCGGTTCTCAAACCTTCCAATCAGAGATTAGAAGACCAGTGCTCTATCCGGCTGAGCTACGAGCCCACATATCTATTATTATTTTATGTATGTTAATAGTCTTTTCTTTTAAATTGATATTGTATTATTCAAAAATAAAATAGAAAGAGAGGGATCATGCTGCTGCGAACGGTTTAACCTTAATCCCAATCCCCTCAAGTTTTTCTTTGAATTTCCCCAACGCTCTGTGGATGTCCGAAACGTTATGAGCTCCCGTGCAGATTATCTTCCCGGACGAGAACAGCAGGAAAGCGACTCTCGGCTCACCTATCCTGTAAACGAGTCCCGGAAACTGCTCGGGTTCGTACTCAGCGTTTTCCAGCGAGAACGCAATGTCCTCGAGATTAAGGTCCGCTTTTATCTGCGTCGATGCTACTATGTTTTCCACTTCTATCGGGTATTTCTTGGGAACCTTTACTCCGCTGGATTTAATCTTTTCGACAACCTTTTTCATAGCTTCCTTGGCCTTCTCTATGCTCTTGGTACCTGTACACACTATCTTGCCAGAGGAGAATATAAGAGCTGCGCTCCTCGGATTCGTAGGCCTGTACACGAGCCCCGGAAACTGCTCGGGTTCGTATTCGGTGTTTTCTACCGTATTCACCAGTTTGTTGAGAGAAATTTTGACGCTGAGCGATGTGAACGCCACAACGTTCTCTATTTTTATTGTAAATTCATCCGTCATAAAAAAACGACCTTATTTTTTCAATTTTTCAGTTTCTCCTTTATAAATCAATTAAAATATAATTCACAGTAAAGTATTTAAAGGTATCGCTGACCTTATACGGTTTTTGGAAACCGGTTTTTTGCCCGCTTTTTCGCCGTTGGGTACAGTTCAATTTTATAAAATTTCGATGTTTCTTTACTTATTGGTTGAAATGTCCACAATGAACAGGAAACAGTTCATAATAGAAATTACTGGTACAGCAGTACTTCTTTCTTTAGATATTTTTCCACATTTTCTTTTGGGTCAAAAAGCTAATGATGGACTACCGAAAGAAGTCTCCAGGTACATAAAACTGATTTATAACAATTCTCTGATGGGAAACATGGGATCAGGCGGACCTTCACAAAATTATTCTCCGATCAGAAGGAGGATGCTGGGCCTACCGAGGGAGGTACCAAACGAAAAAACAGGAGAAATCGGAAGTAATGTGAGAAAAAAACACGCAAAAAGATTTAGTCATTGTTTCGGGAACGGATTAAATTTCGGGGACATTTTCGTTTCTGCCGCTTCCGGCAGCAATGTAGCCAGATTATCGATAAACAACAACGGGGAAATGTATGTTTTCGAGTTCGATGGAATAGGAAAAGAATATATAGGAAGGATAGCGGAAGCTTCCGCTAAAACGGATTACCTGACGGCGGACGAGCTTCTGATGGGTTTTGAAGCCGTTATTAATCTGGACAGGGAATCGTTCGGACTGGTGGACGATGGTTATGTCGAGGGAATGACAAAGAAAGACAGGAAACAGCGACCTAAATCATGGATGCTGATAAAGGACAGCGAAAGGGATGGGTTAAACGTGGGGGATAACGACTTCGCGATGACCGTTCACAGGGGGAGGTACCCTTCGCTGACGCCGGATCCGGTAATCAATGGCGGGGAAATAGCGTCTTTCGGTACGTACCACCTGAACAGGGCAGTCACTGGTGATCTGAATCCGGAAGAACTGGCTCTTCTGCATGATCATGTAACGAAAAGGTATGAAACGATCCTTGGATATTCTCTATCACAGCTAAAGGAAACATACAGCATGATGAGAAGACTGGGAAAATGAAAACAGGACGATTTAAAGACCCGTGTTAAAATTATAGTGATATTATGGAATATCAAACAGCAGGAAAGGTAAAAAAATACATATATAAAATGGGGAAAGATACTGCTCTCCTTGTGATTAAACCTTTTAGTTTTGAACGAGAAAAGGGTTTAGTTTTTTTCAATGACACTCACGCAAGAATGAACAAATGGATACCCGGGATGAGAGTCAAATGCAAATATACCAAAGATGAAAAAAATAGAAAGAACATTGCAATTTCAGTGGAGCATGAGATGACACACGCAGACCCAGAGACAACCAAATTACCGGGACATATAATGGGAGCCGGAGATTATTACGATATCAGCATTTTCAATCCGAATGATTAAAATCAAAATCTCACTATCTCAAAGCCTTCAGTGAGATCAAATATCCTAGAACCGTATTTGCCGAGCTCCCCGGCGTCTATAGCGAAATCCACCTTTTCCTTCACCTGGGCGGGGATATCCTTTATGCTGGATACCGGCTCGTCTTCCGAAAGGTTGACCGATGTGGAGATGAAAAGAATGTTTTGTTCCCTGATCAGGTCACAGAACTCGTTTCTCGGGATTCTAAGGCCCACGGTTTTCTCCTTAGAAGTCACATTGGAAATGGTTTTCTTTGCTTTCAGTATGATGGTATAAGGGCCAGGAAGGAGATTGTTAACGAATTCCATGTTATCTTTTGAGATCACAGTATTCTGGAATATCCATTCTTTCGAAGGAACTATCACGGAGAACGGCTTGCCCACGGGCCTTCTTTTCGCCTCACATATCTTCTTTACAGCATCTGCGTTTTCAGCATTGCAGCCCAACCCATAAAGTGTATCAGTCGGGTAGATGAAGACATCACCGTTTCTTATCCCGTCTGCTATCTCCTTGCTCTTCAGCGCAGTCGCGAGTTTTACAACCTTCATAGTAATTGGGATAAGTTTATACTTAAATTATTTTGGGTTTTATGCAGTCATTGGTGATAAATATGTTCGAAGAAGTTCCTGATTCTTATTCCGGCATGCTTTTAAAA
>CAYUSU010000019.1:0-25000 GCA_964447525.1 uncultured archaeon
CATGGACAAACTTCTTTTCGGGACTGCGGGTATTCCAATCGAATGTTCTTCCGCTGGAGGAAAGACTATTGATGGCGTCCGTTTCGTGAGGAAGCTCGGACTGGATGCGATGGAACTCGAATTCGTACGTTCGGTGAATCTCGACGAAACGACGGCGAAGGAAGTGGGAAGAGTTGCTAAGAAAGAGAATGTCCTTCTGACATGCCATGCTCCTTATTACATAAATCTCAATTCCCTCGAAAAGATGAAAATCGGAGCGAGCCGGTCAAGGATAATCAAATCCGCAAAAATCGCGAACCTGGCTGGAGCGAAATCAGTGACCTTCCATGCCGGCTTCTATCTGGGGATGGAAAAGGAAACAGTTTACCAGAACATACTGAAACAGATCAGAAAGATTGCAGTGTCACTTCGTGAAGAGGATAATCCGATTCTTCTGAGGCCGGAACTGACGGGGAAGCCCACACAGTTCGGATCACTGGAAGAACTGATAAGGCTGAGCCAGGACGTCGAAGGAGTCCTGCCGTGCGTGGATTTCGCTCACCTGTACGCGAGGAGCATAGGCAAGACAAACGACTTAGATGGTTTTTCCAAAGCGCTGGAAATAATCGAAAACGGGTTGGGTAAGAGGGCAATTAATAATATGCACATACACATGTCAGGTATAGAACACGGTCCGAAAGGAGAGAAAAATCACGTGTTCCTGTCCGAAAAATCAGGATTCAACTGGGTGGATGCGTTGAAAGCTTTTGCTGAATTTGATATACGAGGGGTAGTCATTTCAGAAAGCCCGAACATAGAGAAGGACGCTATTCTGATGCAGAAGAAATACGAAGAGATCAAAAAATGACGAAGGAACATTAATATTCCAAAAAATAAAATAATATAATTCAAAATGTTTGTATGACGTTCGCTTTAGAACGTCTTTCGAAAATAGCGTTTGACAGCTTACGCAGTTTGGATTAAGCTGTCTTTCGTAATGAGGGGTGTTGTCATGAGAATGTTTATTGAGAAATCCGAGCTTTCAAAAATAAAGACCGAACTTCTGGTACTTAACTTTTTCGAAGAAGATGTGAATAAGATCAAAAAAAAGGCGCATAAATACAAAGATGTTACAGATTCAGTCAAAACAGGAGACTTCACCGGAGAAAACGGGAAGTCAGTCCTTCTTCGGAACGTGGATGGAAAGAAAAGGATTCTTCTGGTTGGAATGGGGAAAGAAAAAGAGATAGATCAGGAGGGCATAAGGAAGGCTTACTCTCATTCCTTAAAAATAGCAAAATCGCTGAAACTCAAGGGATTCTCCGTTCTTTTTGGGGGTTTCGGAAAGATTTCTAACGTTAAGGCAGTGAAAGCGATCGTGGAAGGAATGGTTCTTGGTAACTACGAATTCGACAAGTATAAACAGGAAGAGAGGAAGAAGAAGAAAAACGTGGAAGAGTTCACGATTTATTATAACGAGCCGGACATATCCGAGGCCAAAAAGGTGGCTAAAGAGGCTAAAATAGTATCCGAAAACACGAACTGGGTAAGGGACATGGTGAACGAAGGGAGCGATATAATGCACCCGGACAGGATAGCCAGGATAGCCGAGGGGCTGGCGGGTAAAAGCAAGCTGAAAATTAAGATACTGGACGAGAAACAACTTCGAAAGATGGGAATGGAACTTTTACTTGCGGTAGGGAGCGGCTCAAGATACGATACCAAACTGGTGGTATTGGAATGGAACGGGTCGAAAGCTAAAGAGAAGATCGCCTTGGTAGGGAAGGGAGTGACATTCGATAGCGGCGGCCTGGACATCAAGCCATCCCCCTACATGGAGGACATGCGTTCCGACAAGGCCGGGGCTCTTACGGTCCTGGGAATAATGAAGACCGTTTCAGACCTTAATCTCAAGCGTAATGTCGTAGGGGTTATGCCGCTCGCCGAGAACATGGTAGGACCCAAATCGTTCAAACCTGGCAGCGTTATAACATCATATTCAGGAAAGACCGTTCAGATCATAGACACTGACGCGGAAGGGAGGCTAATTCTCGCCGACGCTATGGCTTACGCGGAAAAGGATCTTAAGGCAGACACGATAATAGACATGGCCACATTGACCGGTTCCTGTCTAGTTTCCTTCGGCGAATATGTCGCTGCGATGCTCTCCAACGATGATGATCTCGCGAAGAAACTGTTCGACGCAGGCGAAGAGACGAGTGAAAGGGTATGGAGAATGCCCGCCTACAAGGAATATTCAGAAGAGATGAAAGGTGATATAGCTGATGTCAAGAACCTCGGTTACAAACGGGGAAGATATGCCGGTATGATCACTGCGGGACTTTTCGTGAAAAGCTTCATCGAAAGCAAGAAATGGGCACATCTCGATATCGCAGGAGCCGCATGGTACGAGAAACCAAGGGGCTACCAGCCTAAGGACGCGACCGGTTTCGGGGTGAGGCTGATCACTGAATTTTTGAAGTGATTTTTTTTAATAACATCATCAACCAGAAACCCTCGTGAATTAGATATTGAACCTAATGTCCAAATTAGAGACAAATGTCCGTATCAGACGGACGAAAATAATACTTACTTGATTGTTGAAAATATAATGTATCAGGATCATTTCAGAGAACGTTAATAATCCTTACTTAAGAACCTCTCCGGTCTTCATGTACCAGAGATACAGATCAAGTTCCGCCAGGCTCATTCCCACCTTGTTTGCAAGGACCTTCAGTTTGTTCTCGAAATCCTGATATTTCGAAGGGGTAAGAGAATTCGGTTTGTTTTCTATCATCCCGAATCCGTGCATAACGTCCAAAACATGACGGTCTATGATCGCGACGTCATTGTGACCGGTGTTTCTCAAAAAGTGAGAGGCTTCCTTGAATCCAAGACCCTTGACATTCGTTACCAGCCAGTCTCTCATCATTTCCTGATCATTCATCTCTCCAAGTGTTTTCTTTATGTCCTTGTGCTGTCTTGCGTGATCGATGAATTCTGAACGCTTGTTCCAGAATCTGTGGCCCCTGTTTTTCAGATATGATGAAAGCTCTGTTTGAGGCATGTGTAAGAACCCCTCGAAGCCTATGTCGTTCTGTATGGATATACCGAGTCTTGCCGTCGAATTCGCCGTAAGCAGGCAGAAACACATTTCGGAAAACCATTCTTCGGTCTCCTTTTCATTCTTCTCCTTAAAGTGTTCCATCCTCTCAGAAATAATGTTCCCGATCTCGGTGTTTTTTAGATAATTTATCCTCTTAACAAGGGATTCCATTAGTATTTTTCTACTTGCAAGTTTAAAAAACATACCTAAAAAGGATTTTTGTATAAATTGTGCAGAAAAAACTGGAGAGTAGGGATATATCACTTTGATTTTAATTATTAACCAGATTAAGATGCCCGGAAAGACAGAATACTGGTTAAGTTCAGAAAATCACAGAGTTGTCTGCCCAAAGGGCGTCGTGTTGCTCGTATAAATCCGCAGGAAGGGACGCGGATTCGATTTCTGGGTCTCTCTTCTTTGCGGTCGGGGCGAATGCTATGGAATCTGACGAAGGTAAGAAAATACTGTTGATAATGTTGTTGATCATAGCAGTCGTTATGTTGCTCATATAGATCAGGGTAAAACCCTGGTCTTCGAATTCTGGTCCGGGGTTTACCTGAAAAGGAGGGATTGAATGACAGACAAAAGGAAAGATCACAAAAGTTTTTGGACCGAAGGATTCGAGAGCCATTTGCAAACCGATATATATGGAAGCCATTTTGACGGTAATCCAGGTTATGTTCAAATGAGCGAAGAGGACCTTAAAACCTATTACGCCGTGATAGATGGATGCCATACCGGTCCGTGAACGTAAGAGTAATGTTTATAAACCTTGGCTGATAATTACATTATCGAGCGGCCAAAGCGGGAGGGATCACCTGTTCCCATTTCGAACACAGAAGTTAAAACTCCCCACGGTCTGGGAAGTACTGCCGAACAGGTGGGAAATTCAGAACGCTGCCCTCTAATTTTCGAGAGAAGTGGGGTTACCCACTTCAGTTTATTTTTCTAAAGAAGAAGGCGAGCCTGATTCGTTTTGTTTTTTTATTTATTTAAGTAATTATATAACATGGAAATCTCTCCAGAAGAAAGGAAAAAATACGTTCTGAAAACGGAAAAAGACATTGAGATACTGGAAAAGATAAAAAAGGCAGAGAAAATTCCTGATCTTACGGCAAAGGAAAAAGAGATTCTGGAATTTCTGAAGACACAACTGGGAGAAGAATGGAGAACACCCATTATCATATTTCTCGAAAAACTTGTAAAAAGAGAATTCAGGTAATCAGTAGCCATTATCCTGCCTTTCCATGTTCTTACGGTTCTTTTCCATGTACTTCTCGAACATCTCTTCCGGGGTGAATCCGAGTTTGAGACAGAGTGACAGCCAGAAATGAAGAAGATCCGCCAGTTCTTCCTTAAGATCTTCCTTTCCGATGTCTCTTGGCTTCTTCCACCACTTCCAGTTGGAATGCTCTTTGATCTCCATCGCTTCCTCTATAATTGCCGTGGTGATCTTGTCTATCCATTCCTTCTCGGAGAAATCGTACCCTGATTCCTGTTTTTTCTGCGAATCGCTGATGTAACTATTAAGTTTTTTTTGCTCTTCAAACATTCTTTCGAATTTATCTTCCATGTTAAACCACTCTTTCCCCAATCAATCCAGAAATGATAATATATTTAAATTTGTAAATAAATATAGCAGATACAATAAATGACATGTAGTGGTATTGATGTTGATTTTATCAACGTCTTATCGCTGGTAAATGCTTCGGTAGTGTAGCGGCCTATCATCTGGGACTGTCACTCCCAGGACCCGGGTTCAAATGACGAATGAAGCGAAAGTTTCCGTCTGGATTTCCCGGCCGAGGCGTGGACACAGACTGTCCTGAGCAAAAACGGGCCTGTAGCTCAGCCTGGAATCCTCGGAATTCGAATAAATCGAAGCATTTCATATGCTTCTTTCGAAGGAGCGGGCAATTAGAGCACCGGTTTCCATTTGGAAAACAGACTCTCCTGGAAGTGTGAAACTTTTATCTGGGCATAAAAGTGTGCTGATGACTTTCAATAGTCAGATGACAGAAAGACATCCGGGTGTCGCGGGTTCGAATAGCGTTTGAAGCCGACTAGTCGGCTTCCGTCGAAATTCCCGTCAGGCCCATAGTAACGACAGAAGTAGCTTTAATGACTGCTCCCGTCGATTCCCCCTAATGCTGAATTACCGAAAATTCGACAAGTTATTAAAAAATTCCTTTTAATATGGGTATTTATACCCGAAAAGACAAAAGCTTTAAATACTTTACTCTAACATATTTATCTTAACGCTTACAATTATATAGTGCGTGCGTTAGAATCCCGCCGGAAAGTAAGTCAAATAACTCCTATCGGCTGTTCAGCCCAGCGAGTTATCTAAGGTGATTAAATCGTTGATATATTGAAACATGTGCTTGTTCCAAGGTTCCGTATTCTCACAGAAGGGGAAAAAAAACAGGTTCTTGAGAGATTCAACACCAATGAAAAAAAGCTTCCCAGAATTCTTGCAGACGATCCTGCAGTCGGGGTTTTGAAGGCAAAACCCGGCGACCTTTTAGAAATAACCAGAACTTCCAAGATAGCCGGTGAATCACTTTATTACAGGATTGTTGTTTGAGGTTAGAAAATGTCATTCGTTACTCTAGTCAAGGGTTTTGAGAAGGAAAAGGAATGGGTTAAATACCAGATTGAGTCATTTAATAATTTTATCGATTTCGGTCTCCAGAAAATAATCGACGAGGTAGGAGTAGTAAGGGTAATACAGGAAGCAGAGGATCTGAAGCTTAAATTCGGGAAGGTGGATATAGGAACCCCTACAATCCACGAGGCTGACGGGTCAACTAGGACCGTATATCCCAACGAGGCGAGAATCCGTAACCTTACGTACATGGCCCCGATATACGTGAGCATAACACCAATATTCAACGGGGTTCAGGAAAAGATGGAAAAGGTCCATGTAGGAAACCTTCCGATCATGGTAAGGTCCAAGGTATGTACTTTATACGATCTGGACGAGAGCGAGAACATAGACGTTGGGGAAGACCCGACTGATCCGGGAGGATATTTCATAGTTAACGGTACCGAAAGGGTACTTGTTCTTATAGAGGAAATAACTTCAAACAAGCCGATTTTCGAGAAAACGCCTGATGAAGGGGTTATGGTAAGGATCAACTCGGAGAAATCCGGTTTCAAGCAGAGGCATCTAATCGAGATGAAGCCGGACGGGGAGATAACGATCTCCTTTGCCAACATCAAAAAACTGCCGATAGTGGTCCTTCTTAAGGCTCTCGGCCTGGAGAACGACAAAGAGATGTGTTCTCTGATTTCGAAAGATGACAGGATACTCAATGAATTCTATACAAATCTTTACGAAACCGACGTGATTACGACGGAAGAGGCAAAGGCATTCATCGGCAGGAAGCTCAAAGTAAGCAAGGATTATGTTGACGAAAGGGTAAACCAGATACTTGACAGGTATCTTTTCCCTCATCTCGGGCAGGATCTCGCTGACAGGGCACTCAAGGACAAATACATAGCGAGAATAATAAGGAAGTGCATATCCGTCAAGCTCGGATTGTCACCTGAAGATGATATTGATCATTATTCCAACAAGCGTTTACTCATGTCCGGCGAACTTTTCGAGCAGCTTTTCAGATCCATCCTACTCGGGCGATGGGGTCTGATAGCAAAGATGACTTATAATTACCAGAAACTTGTCAAAAGAGGCAAGTTCCCTTCGGTCCAGTCGATTATCGAGGCAAACACGGTGACGAAACAGATACTTTCCTCGCTGGCGACAGGAACCTGGATAGGAGGGAGAACCGGCGTATCGCAGCGACTGGACAGGAGCTCCTTCATTAAATCCATTTCACATCTTCGATCCGTACTCTCGCCTTTGACATCCACACAGGAACACTTCAAGGCAAGGCAGGTCCACCCGACCGAATGGGGAAGATTGTGTCCCGCTGAAACTCCTGAAGGTTCATCCATAGGATTACGGAAGCATCTTGCTCTTCTGGCAGAGATAACCACGGGGCTTTCGGAAAAGGACGAAACAGAGCTTCTTAACAGCGTAAAGGGGAGGGGAGTGAAATGAAAGCCCCGAAGGAAAAGGTTGACGTTTACTTTAACGGCAACTTCATAGGTTCTGTCCCGAACGCTGAGAAGTTCATCGCCGATCTGAAGAAAAGAAGAAGGCACAACATTCTCCCGGATCAGATCAACGTAGCATACAACCAGTCATTTTCAGAGATTCGGGTAAATTCCGATTCCGGAAGAGCAAGGAGACCTCTTGCTATCGTTGAGGACGGGAAACCCAAACTCACTAATGATATTATAAAGAAACTGGACTCAGGGAAAATAACATGGACCTATCTTCTGAAGCACGGTATCATCGAATATCTGGATGCGGAAGAAGAGGAAAATGCTTACATAGCCATTGATCTGGCTGATGTCACGAAAGAGCACACGCATCTGGAACTCAATCCAATATTGGTTCTTGGTATATCCGCAAGCCTTACTCCGTATTCTGACTATAACCGAGGGGATAGGGTAAACTACGGCGCAAAGATGGTCGGACAGGCTATCGGTGCGCCGGTTGACAACTTTCTCATAAGAGCCGACACCAAGTTCAACATTCTTGCATATCCGCAGCGTCCTCTGGTCAGGACCAAGACAGACGACATCCTTTCATTGCATCCGTATGGCCAGAACGTCGTGATAGCGATAATGTGCTGGGACGGGTTCAACATGAACGACGCCGTCGTGCTCAACAAGAGTTCTGTCGACAGGGGAATGTTCAGGTCATTCTATTTCCGTACATATGAAACCTTCAAAAAGAGATACTGGGGCGGTCAAGAGGATCGGATAAGCATCCCGGAACCCGGAATAAAGGGTTACAGGGGAGACGAGGCCTACAAGGACCTCGCCGAAGACGGTATAATAAACATAGAGACCCCGGTGCATTCTGATTCGATATTAGTAGGAAAAACTTCCCCATTAAGGTTCCTCACCGGCGGGGATTTCACGATGGATATAGAGAACAAAAGGGAATCCTCAATAACAGTAAGACACGGCGAGAGGGGTGTTGTGGACAAGGTTCTCATAAGCGAGACAACCAACGGAGAGCAGCTCTTCAAGATACGAATTCGAGACCAGAGAATCCCTGAACTCGGGGACAAGTTCGCGACAAGGCACGGGCAGAAGGGCGTAACAGCGCTCTTGGTCCCGCAGGAGGATATGCCGTTCACAAAGGACGGTGTTGTTCCCGATGTCGTTTTCAATCCTCACGGAATCCCTTCAAGGATGACTGTGAGCCAGCTGATAGAAGTATTGGCCGGAAAGTGTTCCGCCTATTCGGGAAAGATAATGGACGGTTCCACATTCTCCGGGACAAAAGAGGACGAAATACGGAAGGAAATGCTCAAACTTGGTTTCAATGACGACGGGAAGGAGACTTTATATGATGGTAGGACCGGAAAGGCGTATGAAGTCATGATTTTCACAGGAATTACATATTACATGAAGCTTGACCACATGGTCGCTGACAAGATACATGCCCGTTCAAAGGGGCCGGTAACGCTTCTTACGAGACAACCGACAGAAGGAAGAAGCAAGCGCGGAGGTCTCAGGCTCGGGGAGATGGAACAGCAGTGTCTTGTAGGGCATGGTGCGGCTATGACGTTGAAGGAAAGATTCAATTCGGACGAAACGGTAATTCCGATATGCCAGAACTGCGGGTTGATAGCGGTTCATGACAAGACAAAAAACAAGACACACTGCCTTGTCTGCAAGGATTCCAAGGTATTATGGGTAAACACGTCATACGCCTTCAAGCTTACTCTTGACGAGTTCAAGTCAATGGGCGTTTATCCGAAACTGGTGGTGGAAGAGATATGAATACTACAAGAATAAAGGCAATGCAGTTCGGGATACTTTCCCCGAGTGTTGTAAAGTCTCTTGCTACCGTTAGGATCGTTACATCGGATCTTTACGACGCCGACGGTTATCCGGTTGACGGCGGAGTGATGGATCCAAGGATGGGTGTAGTCGATCCCGGTATCAGGTGCAGGACATGCGGAGCGGGCATTGGTGACTGTCCTGGACATTTCGGTTATCTGGAATTGGCAAGACCCGCAATAAACGTTCTATTCACTAAACAGATCTATCAGATGCTTAAGGCAACCTGCGTTAAATGCGGGAAGATACTTTGCAAGAATCCCGTTTCAATCGATCAGGCGTCCAAAAGTGCTACGAAGAAATGTTCATCCTGCGGGAAACAACAGGGGAAGGTCAGTTTCGCCAAGCCTTACACGTATTATTTGGGCAAGGAAGAACTTTCCCCGACCTCGATAAGGGAATGGCTCGAGAGAATTTCGGACGAGGATCTCAAAAAGATGAAATTCCTTGGAGGAAGGCCGGAATGGCTGATACTGACGCTGTTCCCGATACCTCCGGTAACGACGAGACCGAGTATAACACTGGAAACCGGGGAAAGGTCAGAAGACGACCTTACTCACAAGCTTGTTGATATAGTAAGAATCAACCAGTCGCTGAAGGAAAACATAGACATAGGGGCGCCTGAATTCATACTTAACGACCTCTGGGAGCTTTCCCAGTATCATGTGGCCACTTATTTCGACAATGAATTGACAGGGGTTCCCCAGGCAAGGCACAGGTCAGGAAGGCCGCTTAAGGGTATGATACAAAGACTAAAAGCGAAGGAGGGGAGGATACGAGGCAACCTTCTGGGAAAGAGGGTAAACTATTCTTCCAGAACGGTCATCAGTCCTGATCCAACACTCTCCATAAACGAGGTCGGGATACCTGAAATCGTTTCTAAAGAGCTCACCATACCGCAGACCGTCACTTCCCTCAACATGAAAGAGGTAAAGGACATGCTCAAAGACGGCAAGATAAACTACATAACCAGGCCGGACGGAAGGAAAATCAAGTTAACCGACGAGAACAAGAAGGATCTGATCTCTAACATAGTCAATGGATGGAGCGTTGACAGGCAGTTAAAAGACGGTGACGTCGTGCTCTTCAACAGGCAGCCATCACTTCACAGGGTCTCAATAATGGTCCACCGGGTCAAGGTAACACCGTACAGGACATTCCGTATGAATCCCAGCGTTTGCGCTCCCTACAATGCAGACTTCGACGGCGACGAGATGAATATCCACGCACTCCAGTCCGAAGAGGCTCAGGTGGAGGCTTCGATGCTTATGGACGTGAAGAACAATATAATCTCACCCAGGTTCGGCGGCCCGCTGGTGGGGCTGGATCTTGATCATATTTCCGGCATATATTCTCTTACCAAAAAGGGAACGGTTCTCACAAGGGAAAACACTGTCCAGCTATTCGCGAAAGCCGGGGTTGATATTGAAGTTCCCGATAAGAAGGAGTTCACCGGGAAGGAAATAGTAAGCATTCTCCTGCCGAAAGAACTCAACATGGCTTACAAATCAGGCTCGTGTAAGGAATGTGATGTTTGCACGAAAGAGAAATGCCCTTATGACGCGTGGGTTTCGGTCAAGAATGGTCAGCTCGTGAGCGGTGTACTGGACAGCGTTGCTGTGGGAGCTTTCAAGGGAAAGATAATAAACAAAGTGAGAAGAATAATCGATAATGACAGACTAAAGGATTTCATTGACACGTTAGGAAGAATAGGTGTTTCATATTTAATGCAGAGGGGATTTTCCATAGGTCTTTCAGATCTTGATCTCCCCGAAAAGGCGCATAAGGAAATAAGAAAAGAGATACAAAAAGCGGAAAATGAAGCAGATGATCTGGTTGTTGCATATAACAGGCATAAGCTGAAGATTCTTCCGGGTATGACGCGCAAGGAATCCCTTGAAACACAGATACTTTCCTCGCTTGCTGAGGGTCTTAACATAGTCAGCGAGATCATGGTAAAGAACATAAGACCGAGCGATATACTTGCCATGTCAGCTTCGGGTGCAAAGGGTTCCAACATCAACACGACCCAGATGGCCGCCTGCGTAGGTTCAGAAACCATACTCGGACAGAGGATACAGCGGGGTTACATGGAAAGAGTACTTCCGCATTTCAAGAAGAATGATTTATCTGCAGGGGCGCACGGTTTTGTTGCCAGGGGTTTCAAGCAGGGACTCACGCCATTCGAATTCTTCTGGAACGTAATGAACGGAAGGGAAGGTCTTATGGACAAATCGCTTCGAACCCGAAAATCGGGTTACATGCAGAGGAGGCTCATGAACTCGCTTCAGGACCTTAAGGTGTGCGGGGACATGACGGTCCGCGATTCGAACGATAACATGATACAGTTCTTCGCTGGTGAAGACGGTATGGATCCGTCGAAGACCGACTGGGGAGAATTGAGGTGGAAGTTCCACTTGGAAAACGAATAGTGATATTATGATGAGAGAATTGCCGGTAAAGATAATGAAGGAAGTTGAGGAGTACGCCGAGAAGAACAATCTCGATGTTTCTGAAATCATGGAAAAGGTAAAAAAGCTCTACACTGATGCCCTTTATTATCCGGAAGAGGCGATGGGCGTTGTCGCGGCGCAGTCGCTTTCCGAGCCGGCAACCCAGATGACCATGCGAACATACCATTTCGCAGGCACTGCGGGTATTCAGGTAACTCTCGGTCTCCCGAGGCTGATAGAGATATACGATGCGAAAAAAGAGCCGGAGACACCTAGCATGACGATATACCTTAACAAGGAACATCAGACAGAGGGAAAAGCCATGGAAGTGGCGAAAAAGATCAAAGAGGTAAAACTCAGGGATTTCGTCGTGGGTGACGTTATTGACCTTATCAATCTTGTCATAAGGCTGAAGCTTGATGTTGAAAAACTTGGCAAATTCGGCCTTGAGATCGAAAAGCTGAAAAAGCACATAAAAATCAAGAACGTAGACGTGGAAGCCAAGGGATCTGAAGTGATTGTTACCTCAAAGAAGATGGAGAGCATAAATCTCCACAAGCTCAAGTACAAGGTCATGGAATCCCATATACGGGGAGTGAAAGGGATTTCCCACGTCATCGTCAGCAAAGACGAAATGCGAGGATGGATAATAAGCACACTGGGATCAAACCTCAAGAAGATACTGGAAGTAGAGGGGGTGAATCCGGAAACAACGACATGCAACAATGTTTTCGAGATATATGATGTTCTAGGCATAGAAGCGGCCAGGAATGCCATAATAATCGAGGCAATCGGCACGATAGAAGAACAGGGACTGGGAGTAGACCCGAGATACGTTTCTCTTCTTGCCGATCTAATGACGTCTTCCGGCGGAATTATGGGAATAGGAAGGTACGGGATAGCCGGTAACAAGGATTCCGTTTTGGCGAGGATGGCGTTCGAGGAGACGAAAAAACATATAATTAACGCTGCCATAGAGGGGATAAACGATCCGCTGAAGGGTCATGTCGAAAACATAATAATGAACCAGGTGATTCCGGTCGGGACCGGCGCGTTCAAGCTTATCGGAAGGTTCCCGGATCAGTCGAAGGCGGTTAAAACCGATGTTTCGAAGGAATCCGCTTCCCCGAATAAAAACAAAGGAACAAAAAAGGTAAAGAAAATGGAAAAGATATTTGCAGAAAAACCAAAACCCACAAAAAAAACAGGAAAAAAGCCTGCCAAAAAGGAGACAAAGAAGCCGAAGACCGAAAAACCGGCAAAAAAATCAAATAATGCCGCAAAAAAGAAAAAATGAGCTTATATTCTGAAAACTTTTAAATAGTTTTAACAACAATTTCACTAATAATCAATTTGATAACAAGAGGAAAACCATGTTAAAATATGAGGTTGACGTCCCGGAAGGGGTAGAAGTGAAGCAGGAAAACAAGAATGTGATAATTAAAGGAGAGAAAGGTGAACTTTCGAAAGAGTTCAGGAATCCTTTCATAACCCTTAAGATAGACGGGAAAAAAATCGTAATCTCATCCGATAACGAAAGAAAAAATGTAAAGGCTATCATGGGAACATGGAAAGCTATCATTAGTAATATGTTTACCGGCGTTTCAAAGGAATGGAAAGGCGAGCTTAAAATGGTTTATTCCCATTTCCCGGTCAAAATAAAGATAGACCAGAATAATCTGGTCATCGAAAACTTCCTGGGAGAGAGAAACCCCAGATCAGTTCCTATCCCTGAAAACCTAAAGGCAGAAGTAAAGGAAAACGTAATAACCGTAACGGGCATTGACAGGGCGCTGGTCGGCCAGCTCTGCGCGAGGATAGAACAGGTCACCAAGGTCAGGGGCTACGACAGGAGGGTTTTCCAGGACGGGTGCTACATAACGAAAAAACCGTACGTGGAGGAGAATGAAAATGAAGAAGGAACTGCTTGAACTCAGAAAGAAAATAAAGAAGAAGAAGCCCAAATTCAAGAGACAGGAACATAAACGAAAGGGATTAAAGGATGTTTACAGGCGACCCAGGGGAATCCGCTCAAAAATGCGGATGAGACTCAAGGGAAAGTCAAAGCTCCCGTCTCCCGGTTACGGCAGCCCTTCGGAAGTGAAGGGATTAACCAGAGAAGGATTCAGGGAAGTGATTGTTTTTACCCAGAACGATCTTGAAAAGATAAACCCGGAAACCGACGTAGCCGTCATTTCTGGCACGGTCGGAAGAAAAAGAAGGATTGAAATTCTCGAACTGGCACAGAAAAACAATATAAAAGTGCAAAACCAATAGAAAAAATGCGGGTGTTATGAATGATCTCTAAAAGCTGTCCAGTCTGTGGTACTCATGGAAGATTGTGGAACAAGCAGCCCGAGGCATTCCTTTGTCCAAAATGTTACACGTTTTACAGCAAATTCGGCCTTATTCTCGAGACGGAAGCGGAAGTAGAACCAATCGAGCTCTGGACCTAGAACCTGAACATGTGTTTTCTCAGATCAATTTTTCCATTATTAATCCCGATTCCCTCCTCTAAGAGAAGCTTTATTTTATCGTTGACTTTCATTTTACCGTAGTATCCACCAATCCTTCCATCAGAACAAACTACCCTGTGGCACGGTATCGTTATCGGATTCTCGTTTCTCTTCAATACTTGGCCTATTGAACGATATCCTCTGGTCCCCAATACTTTCCCTATTTCCTTGTATGTTGTCACCTTCCCTTTTGGAATCCTCCTAACGAGCGAAAGAACGTCATCTTTGAGCATATTTTTACTTAAAAATCCCTGATTTAAATTTTAAACATGGTCGCGAAAAAGAAAACCGGACTCAAACACCCGAAAGACGACGTTGTAATATTCATTCTTAAAAAGGTTCTCAAAAAGCATAGCGGGGTATCCTCGCAGAAAATGCTGAGGGATCTGGTAATAGAAGATCTGAAAAAGGTAGAACCAAGATATTCTATATCCGGCGAGAGAATACGAAGGATCTGCGTTAAAACACCTGGGATTTACATAAATATCCACACGAAGAAGGGTAAGATCAGGAAGAAATGCCCTTCATGCGGACACTCGCTGAAGAAATCGTTCACCAAGAACCTTAAAGGAAGGAATTTTCTGATCAGGGCAACGTGCCAGAAATGCGGATATAAATCATCCGCTGGAAGGTGGATGCCCAGCAAATACGAATTCAGAATAAAGTAAAGACAACTTGCGTAATAATTTTAGTTGTCGTGCACATATCTCTGATTGTAGTTTATTTCTCGATATAATGGAGAATCCCACCGATCACTCCGATAGCGGGTCCTATGTACAATCCGCCGAAAAAGAATCCGACAACAGAGAGCAATGCTGTAAGCAGTCCTTTCATTCCGGTTTTATTTTCGATCACGTGTTCCGCCTTCCCGATCACCCTCCTGTGCAGACCGGGGTTATTGCCTGTGTGCGGCTTTATTTTATGTATGTTCACTGCAATGATCACTATTCCGAATACTATTCCCAGTCCGCCGAAAAGCATGTTTGGGAATCCCTGATTAGAAAATAGGTAGAATGCCATCCATAACTGGGTAAAGAAATCCATGGTCAGTTCCCTGAAGAACATTGTATAGATCCCGTTTATTAAAATCAGGACACCCCCTATCATCGAAAGAAGAAGACCGTATGTATAATTGCTGCCGGATTTTTCCCCGTTTTTTTGTGTTTCTAACTGCGTTTGCTTTCCTTTCAATTCCTGTTGGTTGGAAAGGATCTCTTCGACAGCCTTCATCGCGCCGTCCACTTCGTTTCCAAGCCATCCGGCCTGGACGAGAACGTCCCTTATCTTTCTGGCATCCTGGCCGTTCTCCACCTGGGATTTTATGTAATCAAACAGCTCTTTATTGACCATGTTTCATAATTGTATGGGCTTACTTATATTTTTCGATAATCTTCGTTCTTCTCAGCTGGTCAAGATTCTTCGCCCCGACAAGCAGCATTGTGGTCTTGAGTTCAAAAATAATCTGTTCCATCCTTTCCTTTACCGCTTCCCAGCTCTTCGTCGCCGGTTTCAGTACAGGCAACGCGAAACCTGCGACTGTAGCTCCTAACGCAATCGCCTTCGCCACGTCGACGCCGTTCCTTATTCCCCCGCTGGCCATAACAGGTATCCGAACCTTCGAAACCGTATCCTTCAGCGCTTCTGCCGTGGGAATGCCCCATTCCAGGAACGAGTTCATATTCCTTTCGCTTCTGTAACTGTCGACCTTTATCCACGAGGTCCCGCCGGCACCGGAAACATCTATCGCCTTCACTCCGACCAAAGCCAGTTGCTTTGCCACGTCCCCGGAAATGCCGTTTCCAACTTCCTTCACCAGAACAGGGAACTTCACCGATACGACGAGTTCCTTTATCTTCTTCAAAACGCCGGACCAGGCATAGTCACCTTCGTCCTGTGCCATTTCCTGCGCCGGATTCAAATGGACAGCCAGACCGTCCGCTCCTATGTTCTTAACCATTAACTTGATCTTTTCTATGTCATATTCGAACAACTGCATGGCCCCGATGTTCCCCAGAATCAATGCATTCGGAGCGACGTGACGCACTTCGTACGTTTTGATCAGGGCGGGCTTCTCCAGCATGGCTCTCTGCGACCCCACACCAAACCCGATTCCCAGCGCCTCGCAAGCCAGCGCGATGTTCCTGTTGATCTTCTGCGCCTGCTCGGTCCCGCCGGTGATTCCTGTAATAAACAGAGGATAACCCAGTCTCTTTCCGAGAAACTTGGTAGAACAATCTATAGCCTGGAAATCAACCTCCGGCAAAGCCTTATGAACAAACTCGTACCTTTCAAATCCGTTCCCCTTCCAGTATTCGACGTCCTCTTCAAGGCATATCCGTATATGATCATCCTTCCTGGATTTAGTCGTCTTCTGAGCAGACATAATTAGTATTGAAGGGGATTATATAAAAATAAATTTTATGCTTTAATCAGCGTTCCCTTGACTTTCTTTCCCTTCAGCGCTTTCTCCACGTTTCCGGCCTTGTTGGCGTTAATGAACTGAGAACTAATCCCCATCTTTGCGAGCTTGATCATCTCGCTGACCTTTAGCATCATTCCTCCGGTCACATCGGTGGAACTTGATCCGGTCAGGCCTTTTTTGATCTTTTTCCAGTCGTTCAGCGTTATCTCAGCGATAAGCTTCGCTTTCTTGCTCCTTTTCGGATTGGCTGTATATATACCGTCCACGTCGGTCGCATGGATTATCTTATCCGGCCGAAGCTCTTTCCCGATCCAAGACATGATCATATCCCCCGAAAGGATGGAGCACTTTTGTTTTGTATCGACCGCAGGTACTCCGTAAAGGACCGGAATCATCCCTATCTTAAGTAGTTCCTTTACACTGTCAAGACACATGTGCTTCAAACGAATGTTATGCATGACTGCGGTGGAAGATGCGAGAATGGGGATGGCCGGTATCTTGTGATTCTGCAGCGATTCAGTGATCACTGCATTGAACTTGTTCTGTGCGGTCTGGGTCTGGGCGAAATCAACCAGCTGTTTCGAATTGCGGATCCCCTTGTGTATCTTGTTTTTGTGAACCATGTGATGACCGAATGATCCGGCTCCGTGTATGAGAATGAGCCTCATTCGCTTTGAGTCATAACCTTTTCTTATTTCCTTGGAAATCCGATTTATGGCCTTTTTATTCTCCGTGAACGCTTTTTTCTTATCGGTCAGGACAGATCCCCCGACCTTGAGCAAAACGAGATCCTTCATAGTAAATCATTGAAAAAAGAGGTTAATAAATTACTTGAAGAAATCATTCCCACCTTTTGTAGAGGTCATTCTCTATTCCCAGCGTATCCAGTATCTTCCCGACAACATGATTCTCCATCTCTTCCAGAGACTCCGGCTTGGAATATAATGAAATGACCGGAGGAAGAATGATCCCTCCCGCTCTCGTGACTTTTTCCATATTTTCAATATGTATCAAACTCAGCGGCGTTTCGCGGGTGACGAGAACGAGCTTTCTCCGTTCCTTCATCATGACATCCGCCGTCCTCAAAAGCAGGTTCTCCGAATATCCGCC
Source organism: uncultured archaeon (assembly GCA_964447525.1). GTDB lineage: Archaea > Aenigmatarchaeota > Aenigmatarchaeia > QMZP01 > QMZT01 > JAFGDH01. The sequence continues at coordinate 17,515 of CAYUSU010000019.1, forward strand.
AGCGACGCCGGCCAGCGTTTTCATCGAGCAAGGGACGATCACCATGCCTTCCGTATGGAAAGATCCGGAAGCAATGGAAGCGAACAAATCCGAGTTGTTATGAACCTTTGTCGCCAGCTTCTTTACGTCCTCTATCTTATGGTCAGTTTCGTGCTCTATTATTTTCTCCGCGATTTCTGTGATAATAAGGTGGGTTTCCCATCCCTTCTTCTTCAGGAATTCCAGCAGTTTTATGCCTAGGATGACGCCGGAACTACCGGAAATCCCTACTACGATTTTAGGCATGGTTCACTTCACCGTTGTCCGCATCCACTATCAGCTTGTCACCGGTCTTGATCTCGTCTATCTCGATCTGATCAACACATGGTATTCCGGCCAGTATGACCCCTGTAGCGACGATGGTCTCGGTTTCCTTGTTCACGATTGCCCTTGGAGCTACACCATTCTTCTTCAGCCCGTAAATGACGTATGATCCTACAGTCGAACCCTTACCGTTTGGGAAAACCAATATCTTTCCCTTTACGTTCTGGCCTTCGAGAGGATGATCCTTCTCGATCACCGTTCCGGTTTTCGCGTCTATCCCTCCGTAGAATCCTATTGGTTCCTTCGAAACAATCGCTTCCCCTTCAGCCTTTCCGGGTGATATCATTCTTCCTTTCATACCAAACACTCCTCAACAAGTTTTTCGACGTCCTTGAAAATTACTTCCTGCTTGCAGAAACTAGGTAAATAATTTGCCGCCTTTCCTGAATTCACTCCTGTCTTTTTGTATCCCATTCTTTCGATAGGTGATACGACCATGCACGTGTCAGCAACAATCTTCCCACCAGCTTTCTCTATCTTTTTTGTGTATCCAAGGTTGTCGGCAAGCTGTTTCATCGTGCGGGAAGTGCATATCCATAACGGCTTCCCCAGTCTTTTCCCTTCGACCAATGAAGTAACTTGAGCTATCTCGCGTATGGATGCATGCGGGCATCCTAATATTGCGATGTCCGGTTTCTGTCCGGTATTTAAAGTATCGTAGGTTTCCTTCTTTTCCTTATCCCCGAAATCAAACGTTTCCAGTCCGCCGACCTCCTGCGCGTCCGCTTCCGGTGTCAGCTCATCCACGTAATACAGCGCCACCGCACCGGATGCGGCCATAGCCGCTCCTAAAAACTTAAGTTCGTCGGTATTAGCGTTAGGAATACCCTTGAAGAACGGTATCCCGTTTTTCGCCTGTTTCCCTGCCCAGTAACCCAGCGCTCCGAAGTCGGAACTGGTTTTCAGTTCGGTGTTAACATTAATCCTTAGAGTGGCCTTTCTGTTCTCGTTAAGGTGAAGCCCGTAATTCGGCGTCACTCCGAGTAGTGCGGCAGCAAGAGCGGATGGTCCGCCTTCCCTGTTGGTCCTCGCCCCGATCACAGAATTCGCGAAAGAAACAGCCGAAGACTCCGCCCACGCGATGTGCTCCCGGAACCTCGGAAGGTTACCTGCAAGGTAAGGAGTACAAGTTGCTGTCGTGTTGATCCCCATCGCACCGAATGCGTTCATGATCCTTATCTGTTTCTCGGCGAAATCCTGCGGAAATCCTATCTCCTTCCAGTCCTTCATGTCCATCCCGGCAGGATTCAGGTACGTAAGTACTCGCACCTTCCCGCCATTGGAAGCGATATCCTCCAGAAACTCCAGCCCCGGATCACCAACAGACTTATATGATACGCCGGCCACCTGTACGCTCCCTACAGGTATCATTTTATCAGCGTTGTAAATCTCTCCCAACCGAACGAGCAATCTCATCTGCCTTTCCAGGACTTCTCCCTGATCACCGTTCAGAATACCTTCTTCTTGTTTAGTGAGTTCCATCTTATCCCTCCAAATAATCCTCAATATTGAGATCCATAGGCAGCCCCGGTTTTTTGAAGTCCTTCGGATCCTTACCTTCAGGAATTGTCAGATCAAATCCCATCTTGCAAGTTTCTTTGGTTTCGATGTTTGAACTCGGGTCAAGGGAAGATCCCTTTTCTCCCGGTCTCATGACAATATCCTTGTCTCCCTGGAAACGGGTTGCCATTGCCCATTCGATTTCGTTCGGGTTGTTTATGTCGACGTCATCGTCCACGATGAAAACGTGTTTCATTGACTTGTGTCCTTTGAAGGCGGCTTCTATCGCCTTCTTACCATCGTCAGGGTTCTTCTTCCTTATGCTCACCGCCCCGTGCAGCCATGAGCATCCTCCGGGCGTTATCAGTACGTCCTTGCAATCACATACCTTGGATACTTCCTGATATATTGTAGGTTCCCTCGGCATACCCATCAGAACTTTATGTTCCAGACCTCCCGGAAGGAGCGCGTGGAACATCGAATCCTTTCTTCGGAATATTTTCTTTATCTTGAATACTCTCTGTTCTCTTATTATGTCAGGGGTTTCGGTAAGATCAAGGAAAGGTCCTTCATTTGCCATTCTTCCCGTGAATTCTGCTATCAGAACTATTTCTGTCTCAGGAACCTTGTGACCGGCCAATTCGATCAATTTTGTTTCTCCTAACGCGTTGGCTATGTCCAGTTCGCTTTTATCCACTTTCGTCGATATCGAAGATGCAAGCATCACCGGAATCGTGTTACCGATACATATCGCAAACTCCTTCAACCCCCTCTCCAAATAAGTGTTAAAATCCCTTTCCAATATCCTCATCACAACTTCATCTTTCCCCAGAACCATTGTCCTTTGGTATGAGGCGTTTTGCCCGTATTCCGGGTCATTCGCAATTACGATCGAAGACGCGATATAAGGTCCCCCGTCGAATGGATAATATGTCAGTATCGGAATCTTCGAAAGATCGGGTTCCATTTCCTCGTATTCCCCGGTATCCATCATTTCCGGCGGCTTCGGATTTTCAATACCTTCGATGAATTTTTTCAGAAGATTATCTTTGGTCGTTTCCATTCCAAAAGCAACCAGTTCCTTGGTCGAGCAGACATTCGCCACAATCGGCATTTCAAACCCTTTGACGTTCTCAAACAGCAACGGTTTGCCGTCCAGCTTTTTCATGATAGTTGCCACTTCATATTTAACATCAACAGGCTTCTTGATGCGTACAAGAAGTCCCTTCTGATCTAAAAGATCAACAAATTCCCTAAGATTCATCAGATCACCTCAACACTATAAAATATATTAATTATACAATAGAGATTTGACTTTTAAAAGTAATGCAAATTTATCGATGATGAACGAAATTGCTGTTCAGCTCTCCCACATTAAACCCCAGTTCCTTCATGTGCATGAGGGCTTCGAATTTTCTCATGAATTCATACCCCTATTCTCGTCTTTAATGTCATGAACCCTTCTTTTTCGATAGCTTCAGCCACTCTGTTCTGGAGATCTTTTCCGGGCGTAAGGGCGACCACGTTTCCCCCGCGACCGGTTCCGGTCAGTTTCGCTCCAAACGCTCCGTTCTCCTTTGCGGTTTTTACTATTTTATCTATTTCATCGCAGGATATGGTGGACTGCTTTAGGATAGCCTGATTCTCGTCCATCAGTTCCCCGAGCTTTTGGAGATCATGATCTTCCAGTGCCTTCTTCCCTTCTTCGAAAATCTTCCCGTACATTTTGAAAATTCTTTCATACTTCTCGGGATCGGATTCCTTCGCTTTCCTCAGGTCCCCGACGACCTCTTTCGTACTTTGAGTTATTCCGGTGTTTGCGATCACTATCTCGATCGGTTCTTTGACAGTGATCTTCTCTATGAAATTCGGGCCGCCTTCCATGTTCTTCCGGAAGATCAGCAATCCCCCGTATGTCGCGCATGTATTGTCTATTCCTGAAGGTGTTCCTGCGGACGCCTTCTCGCCTTCGTATGAGACTTCATTTATCTTCTCTTCGTCCAATCCAAGATCGAAGTATTCCGAAAATGCGCGGGCGATTGCGGTGGACATCGCGGATGATGATCCGTTCCCGCTGGTGCAAACCAGATTCCCTTCGAGAATTATCTTGATCGGATTGTTTTCCAGATCAATGTTAAGGAATTTGATCATTAATTCGATTGCCTTGTATATTTCTTCCCTCTTTTTTTCCTTGTACCCCGGGGTTTCCGGACGGTTGTCTACCAAAGTGAAACCGCTGCCTTCTGCCTTCTCTATCTTTGCGGTAGCGTAATGCTCCATTGCTCCTGCAATACCTGAAAGTCCGTAAACGACATAATGCTCGCCAAATAGGATTACCTTACCATATCCGATGTTTTCAGCCATAAGATCACCACCTTAAAATAATTCATCTTGAAATATTAAAATTTTCATCAAAAACCGCTAAAAATAACCTTTAAATACCCTAAAATCATATATTAAACACTGATAAGTAGTTACATTAAGGTGATTTCCAAATGAGTGTCAAAGCGGTAGTGTTTAATACGGAAAACGTATGGTGGAATGGGTTCTCCGGAGAAATATGTCTGGATCCCAATACCCATGTGAATGAAGTTATAGATACGTTAAAAGAAAACCAGTATCTGACCGAGAGAGACGTCAAAACGTTACGATCACGACTGAAAAGATACGGGAATGTTGCTATAAATTCATTTGGTCTTCTTGGTGATCTGATAGGCGGGCCATGGCCCGGTTCGGGTCAATCTTTGTCGGAAACCCAGGATTATAAGAATAGAATTGAAAGAAGGGTAGCAGGCATTTCTCAGTCATTTATTACAGGACTTAAAATGGGAATGATAAAACATATCGCAGATAATGTTGATCTTACCGAAAACACTGAATCTTTGGTAGAAGAGCTTCGTGAAGCCGGTATTTACCAGGTTGCATCTTCCAATGGTGTGGCTCCTTTTGTTTATGCAGTGGACCGGAGAGTTGGCGGAACCGATTACGTCGAGGCCCCGGAAACCGTTGTAAGAGTGGGTGGGGATAAAAGAATTTTTACTCCTGATGTTCTTGATAATGATGAAGCCGAGGTCAGGCCCAAGTTCAAGGGAAACTATGACAGGCTTTCTAATGTGAGTTTGCTACTGAAAGAAAAGGGTATAGAACCCAGAGATGTTCTCTACATAGAATCTAATGATCCTAATATAGATTCGATCATGGAAATGAAATCGGAAGGCAGTCATGTTGTGGCATTCTATCCTTCCAATGAAATGGATAAATTGTTATACGAAAAGAGCGGTATACCGAGGATAGATAAAGTCGGAAAACCGGATGCCGGATATATAATGGAAATAGCAATGGATCCAAAAAAGATAGGTGTTTATTGTGTCTAAGATAGGAAAAAAACATGATTTTGATAATGAGAAGATGCCTATACAGTTCGAAAATCCCATGAGAGTCAACGTTAGCATGTATCCTGCGTGGGGTCTTAAAACAGGTATGTATCGAAGAGAAAACAACAGGAGATATTTGGAAGAATGGACGGGTGACGAAGATCAAATGAAAAATGTCGCGGCTGCCGCCCAGGAATCCGGTCTTGGGAATTATTCCGTTAGTCTTCATAATTTTGGCGGTAAAATAGTCGCGTATCTCGTCAGCGAAGCTGAAGGAAACGTGGATGTTCTGGATGTTGGTTCCGGTCCCGGGACTTCTATAAGAACAGTGTACTCGATGCTACCCAAAGATATGTGGGATAAAATGCACGTTACACTTATCGATCCATCGAAAGACAGTATAGAAGACGCAAAAAGATTCCTTAAAAATGAGCTTGGTCTTTTTGAGGGCAAACACTTTGACGCTGTTGTTGGAACAGATCTTGATATTCCAAAGAAACTGGATAAAGGAAAATATCATGTTGCTTATCAGAATTCCGCGATACATCACCATGCCTATCTTGATGAAGCATTTCAAGCAGTGACATACGCCCTCAAAAACGGTGATTTCAAAATAAAAAATGTTGATGATGGTAAGGGTGGTGGGGTATTCTTTTCAGTTGACTGGCATTCAAGATTGTGGGAAAGCCCTTCGATGGTTTACCAGTGGCTTCTCAAAAGAATGGAATGGCCAAAAAAGGATGAAGGGCTTAAATATTTTCTGGAAAGATATACCGATGCGGATAAACCTTTACCTGCGATGGGTTTGCTGGACGAAAAGAATCTGGAGAATTTTTCCGCTTACTGGGGGGCGTGGAGCAAGAGAAGAAACAGACTGATAGAAGAAGGAAAATTGAGACCTGGAAGTGATTTCTATGGTGTTGAAGGTCATTGCCCGGTTGAAATCTATGAATCTGAAATGATAAACGCGGGTTTGGAACTTGATACCCCTCTCATTAGAAGATTAGTTGATACTGGTATGATGGACGAGAATCCTCACCAAATTTTCCCAGACCACAATCTTAACATGGGACTAATTGGGCAGAAATATGAACAATAGTTGACAGCTTAACGTCTTGCAGATAAATCAATATATGTTCCTTTCACCAATCTTTATTCATGAAAAAAGTCATGGTCGGAGGAGTGTTCAACATCGTACACGCAGGCCACCTGTTCTTCCTGCAGGAGGCGAAGAAGTTCGGGGATTACCTGATTGTTGTTGTGGCGAGCGACGTGACGGCTGTCCGTTCGAAAATGTATCCCGTATTTTCTGCGGACAAAAGGAAAGAGATGCTGGAAAAGATCAAAATAATCGACAAGGTCATTATCGGAGATAACATCGATTTTCTTAACGTGGTCAGGAAAGAGAAGCCGGATGTGATCGTGCTTGGCCATGATCAGAAGATGAGTGAAAAAAGGATAGAGCAGGAAACCAATAAAATCGGAATCAATTGTCAGATAATCAGGATGAAGAAGTTCAAGAAAGGATATTCCGTAAGCAGGATGCTTATGAAAGAAATAGAAAAGCGGGATGATTCCGAATACCATCCCTCAATAAGGGAACAGTTAGGTTTTTAATCATTATAAATTACTTCTTTTTCTTCTTTGCTTTTGACTTCTTCTTTGCTGCCATTTAAGACACCTCTCTCATCAACAAAAACTTAACCGGGAAAATTTTTCGATTCAATTATTATTTGACACGAATAGTATAAAAACATGTTTTATTTTTTTGATAATTTGTCGAACTTTTTTTTTTCAGAAATGATGCGACGTATCCGGGTTATGCCAGAAATGTTCCGGATGTTTGTGTTTTTCTTTTTCTATGTTAAATGTTTTATTGCAGCCTTTGCATTTGACCTTATTTTCGTTAATTTTCACTTTTTGCTCCCTGTCGCAATGCGGGCACAAAACCAATCTTGACTTTCTCATATTTCTATTTTGTTTTCGGTGTCTTAAATAATAAATTAATGGGGGTTTTCTTACTCCAGAAAAAACTGTAGAGTACCTATATATAATTCCTTTACAAAAAGATTTTTAGATAGCATGAACAGCAATATCTGCCCTTGGATGTGTAATTTCTTGGATATTGTCAGCTATCTCTTTGTCTCAACAGTCTCACACAAGAGAGGTCTGTTGGGATGATTCCGGTGCGGTTCGCCGCGGATGACCTTGACTTTTCGGCGGGATTCTTTTGAAGTTGGCTGTTCCCT
>CAYUSU010000020.1:0-3646 GCA_964447525.1 uncultured archaeon
TTTCCTTCCAGTGTCAATGCGAAAAGAGTCCCTTCACGGTCTCCGAAGTAGATGACTCCTTTGTAAATGTTAGGATTGCTCCCACCTATACCATATTTTCCTGCCCTGAATCTCCACAGTTCCTTGCCGTCCGTGACCCTGGCAGCATACATATTACAGTCATGGCTTCCGAAATACACGACGCCTTCATGTACGAGAAATGGGAGGTTGTTTATCATCTCGTCCCCGGTCTTGAACCTCCATATTTCCCTTCCCGTTTTCGAGTCGATGCAGTACATGTTATGATCGTACGAAGAAATGAAAACCCTTCCGTCTTCTACTGTAGGAGAGGAAGCAATTGCGTTCCCTGCCTTGAACCTCCACAACTCCTTTCCTTCCATATCCAGGCAGTAAACAAAGCTGTCCTTGCTTCCGAAATATATTTTGTGGTTGTAAATAAACGGGCATGAGAATACCTCACCGCCCGTCTTGAACTTCCACACTTCCTGATGGTTACGTATGTCAACCGCATAAAGATAACCGTCGAACGATCCGATTACCAGGGTATCCCCTTCTATCGCCGGGGATGATCCGAGGATTCGGTCGTTAGTTTTGAATGTCCACAAAACCTTTCCTGTAACTGAATCAGTCGCATAAAGATAACCGTCCTGAGCACCGTAATAAAGTATACCTTCGTGTATGACGATGTTGTTGTCGATACTTCCTCCAACGCCAGTTCTCCAGACCCTGTCGTAGGTTTTCGCTTTCTTCACCACTACTTCCTCAACGTCCACGTCGAAATCCCCGAAGTTTGTGGAATCAAACTCTCCGAACCCGAAATCCATAACTCATCTCCTCCCATTATACCTTCAAACATAATCATGTTAACGTCATAATCGCTCTTGGTCTTGTAATCTGATTTTGTCGAGTATTCCGTTTCTATTTTATAGCTGGAAAGAGAAACCGAATGTTCATTTTTAGATTTGTATTTTTCCTCTGAAATGGCATCCTCAATACCAGAATCCTTGGTCACTTCCATCTTGAAGCACTCGAAAGCATGGGGTATTTGTGTCTGAATAATTGTGGACGTGGTGAATCTCCACGCCTCTTCCCTTGTATCAATATTCAGCGCATACAAATGGCAGTCCCATGAGCCGAATATTATCAAGTTTTCCCATAAAACAGGCTGGCTCATTATTTCCCCGCCTACCTTGAACCTCCATATTTCTTTTCCCTCCAGGTCAACTGCATACAAATTACCGTCGGATGAGCCAAAATATATGGTATCGTTATGTATTAATACTCTTTTGTCTATTGGAGAACCAATTGCTCCGTCAAACCTCCATCTTTCCTTCCCTTCAGGTGTCAGTGCATACAATATTCCGTCTCTGCAGGCATGATATATAACTCCGTTATGCCAAACCGAAGCAGCCCCGTTTCCGTATTTCCCAGTCTTGAACCTCCATATCTCCTTACCTGAGCTGATTTCTATTGCATAAAGGTAATTATCGAAACTCGGCACGTATATGGTATTTTCTCTCACTAGGAAGGGCCAGGTATTGAATATTTCCCCGCCTGTCTTGAACCTCCATATTTCCCTTCCGGTTTCGGAATCAAGACAATACAGATAACCATCAAAAGAACCTATGAAAACTCTTCCCTTGTAAACTACAGGGCATGAAACGACCTCATCCCCGGTCCTGAACTTCCATGATATAATACCTTCATGCTTTTTCACCGCGTAGACATAACCATCACGGGAGCCAACATAAACATTGTTTTCGTCAAAAAATGGAGTTAAGCTTATTTCCCCGTTCGTTTCCACGAACCATACTATTTCTCCCGTATGCATGTTTATCGAATAAAGCCTGTTGTCTGCGGATGCTATGTATAAGACATCACCGTCAATCAAAGGACTGGAATCCATTATGGCCTTGTTCGCTTTGGTTTTCCATAGCATCTTTCCTGTTTTTGCATCTACAGCATATACGTAACTGTCAAGGGAACCGAAATATGCAATGCCATCCTTCACAGCCGGGCATCCTGCTATGCTTCCGCCACCCACAACTCTCCACATCCTGTCGAACTTCTTTGTCTTTTTTACTTCCATGTCTTCTAGTTCCACTTCAAAATCCCCGAAGTTTGTGGAATCAAAATCACTGAAACCAAAGTCCATAGCATCACCTTCAATATAACTGTTAATAGTTAAATTAAGGGTTTATAAACCTTTTTACTACTCTAAAGTGCTTAATTTTAATATGTTTTCTGATGGATGAAATTCCTTGTTAAACGCATCGAAAAGCGTGTCCAATTCTTCAAACATAACCATATTCACATCATAATCACTCTCTGTTTTGTAATCCGAAGTTGTTGTGTACTCCGTCTCGATCTGATAATCGGAAAGGGAGATGGATTTTTCTTTCTTCCCCTTATACTTGATCTCTATATCTGCGTTTTCAGAATCATTTGACTTGCTGACTTCCAGCTTGAATATTTCCTTGAACTCCGGAAGCGTCGAAGCGTTCTGGCTGGCCCCCTCGAATGCCCATATCTGTTCCCCGGTGAACCTGTCAACTGCGTAAACATGACAGTCCCACGAACCGAAAATTATCATTTTTCCGAATATCTTACCCTCATCAAATACCTTTCCGCTGCTTTTGAATCTCCATAATTCCTTGCCGTTATCCGAATCAATTGCATAGAAGTTCCCATCCTCGCTCCCGCAGTACACCATCCCGTCACTGACCACACATTTTACTATAATTTCCCCTGATACCTTCTTTCTCCATATCTCTTTCCCGTCTGGCGTAAGCTTGAAAACATAACCTATGTGAGCGACCTGATATAGGAATCCCTCGTGAATGAACGGCCCACCGATCGTTCCGTATTCACCGACCTTCAGTCTCCAGATTTCATTTCCTCTTTCAGCATTCAGGCAGTAAAGATTGCCATCAAATGAACCGAAATAAATGTTTTCCTTGTAAATGGTCGGTGGTTTGTTGAGCATGACATCATCACCGGTTTTGAACCTCCATAACTCATTCCCGGTTTTAGAATCAAGACAGTAAAAATTATGGTCTGTTGATGCGACATATACCTTCCCGTTCGATATTAATGGATTCGAGCCGGTTATATCGCCTGTCTTGAACCTCCATAATGGTTCCCCCGTGTCCTCCCTGACTGCGTAGAAATTCGAATCCTCAGAACCGAATATGACCATTCCTTCCCCGACAGCTGGCCGGCCGAATGTCTTCCCGTGGGTCTTGAATCTCCATGCCTCCGTGCCAGTTTTTTTATCGATTGCATACACATATCCATCATATGAAGGAACGAATGCCAATTTCTCTGACGTGGACGGGGTTCCATAATTTGATCCTCCGGTCTTGAACCGCCATATTTCTTTTCCCGTCAAAGCGTCTATCGCATAGAAGTAACCGTCACCGCACGGTGCATAAATGATACCGTTGTCTATCGAACTGAAATGAAAGCTACCGCCTTCAGATATCATAAAGATTCGGGTGAATTTCTCACTCTTCGTTACCTGAAAATCCTCGACCTCTACATCGAAATCAGAGAAGCCTGAATCAAACCCGCCAAACTCGAAATCCATATTTAACATTCGAATATAATTTTAAAAACTTAAAACACGTGTAAATATAGATATTAA
>CAYUSU010000020.1:3746-24996 GCA_964447525.1 uncultured archaeon
ATAGGGAAGGAACTTGGAAAAAAAGGCACCGTGAGCGATATTTCCTTTTTCAACAGAAAAACCGATGATTCCATTTTCACCTTTATGCAGCCGGTCGATGACAAGTTGCTGGCAAAGGCCCAGATAATGTCAGCGATAGATGTGGCTATAATATCTTTCAAAGACGTAACGCCGGAACTTGGGGAAACCATACTGATGCTGGATTCTCTCGGATTGTCCAGAGGGATCATAATAAACCCTCCTTATTCCGATGCCGGTGCTGTGGAAGGATTGGTCAAGAACACGACACTGAAAGAATTTCCAATAGCGAAAAATGATCCCAACGAAATCCTCCGGAAGCTCGATGAAATGGAAATTAACAGGGATAACGAACCTCCAGTGTCCGTCGTGATTGATCATTCTTTCAATGTGAAGGGTCTGGGTGAGGTGGCGCTCGGTTTCGTGAAAAAAGGAACGTTGAAGAAGCACGATAAACTGACGCTCCTTCCGGCAGGTAATGATATAGTTGTTCGCTCCATCCAAATGCATGACAAGGATTTCGATGAAGCGGGAGCCGGTTCAAGGGTTGGCGTTGCGATAAAAGGTGCCGGTGTCGAAGAACTGAAAAGGGGTTCAGTGATTTGTCTTCCCGATACTTACGAGACCGGGAAAGAACTAACGCTGGAACTCGAAAGGAATGAATTCTATTCTTCGGAAATCGGGAAGGGGACGTTCCATCTTCTTATTGGCATGCAGACAGTCCCGGTGAGCATTAAAGAAGTGACTGACGGAACAATATCAATAAGCTCGGAGCAATCTTTCGTATACAAGAAAGACGATGTTTTCTTGATCTTTGACCTGAACGCGAAAAAAATGCATTTGATCGGAAAGGGAAAAATATGATACAGTTCGTGTAACAATATCTTTTTTTAAACGTTATTCTAAGTTAATTAATATGAATAACAGGCATCTGTTAGCAGTAATTCTAACTGTATTTTTAGTATCCACTGTATTCGTTTATACCGCGCAGTCCCAATCGCCTTCCAAAAAGGACTACATTGTGATGTTCAGAAACATCATTGACGAAGAAGCCATTCGAAAATACGGAACTCCGAAAAGGGATTTCGACATAATTGATGGCGCTGTTGCAGAATTGACAGCAGACGAGGCGGAAGCCCTTTCCGAACAAGGAATCGAAGTTTACCAGGCAATGAAGGTGAACATAACACTTGATGTTTCCGTTCCGCTGATAAGCGCGGACGATGTCCAGAACAAAGGATTCGACGGAACCGGGGTGAAGGTATGTGTTCTGGATACTGGGGTAGACGATGACCATGATTATCTCAACCCGCTAGTGAATGAATACGACTTTGTTAACGAAGACAGCGATGCGACGGATGACCATGGGCATGGAACGCATGTCGCGGGAATCATCGCTTCAACTCATCCAACGTATGGCGGGGTCGCTCCCGGAGCTTCCCTGATGGCCGCAAAGGTTCTTGATGCTGGCGGTGGTGGATGGGATTATGATGTCATCGACGGGATAGAATGGTGCGTACAGAATGGAGCGGACGTGCTTTCGTTGAGTCTTGGTGGTGGGTTGTTTTCTGATACTTGTGATTATGAACCAGTTTCGGCGGCAGTAAATAATGCCGTTGATCAGGGCGTTGTTGTTGTGGTATCGGCTGGCAACGAGGGATACGCAGGAATGACCGCGCCCGGATGCGCTTCGAAGGTTATTTCAGTTGGAGCGATTGATGATGACAAGAACGTTCCATTGTTTTCCAGCAAAGGCGAAGAATTGGATGTGGTCGCTCCAGGTGTAAACATAGTTTCCACATATACTAACAATTTATGGGCTTATGGTTCAGGAACGTCCATGGCAGCACCTCATGTTTCCGGTATTGCTGCCCAGCTGCTTGATTTCAACCCTAACGCCCCGCCCAGAAACATCAGAATAGCAATCGAGAATACCGCTGATCCGGTAAGCTCATGTGACATGCAGATGTGTTACAGCGGAGGTTGCCATACCGTAAAGAGACCGGGAAAATACTGCGACTATACCGTGAGGGGATCAGGAATTGTGAACGCGTACAAAGCGTACCTTTACGTTAAGACTACTGAAAAAGATACGGATGGTGACGGGGTTTTGGATTCGATTGATATGTGTCCAGACACCTTTGGGACGTTCTGCAACGGTTGTCCTGAGCCGACGTGCTCTGGCTGCCAGGCACCATCCTGTTCCGGAGAAGGATTGGAACCGGTATGTGTGGATGATAATTCATTATGTGCGGCAGCGAATGTTTTCGGAACCTGCACGGATGGAGAATGTTCTTTCGTTTGTGATACAGGGTTCGGGAATTGTAATTATGATTGGATAGACGGGTGTGAGACAGATCTTAATAGTGATCAGGGCAACTGCGGAACCTGCGGGAGCGTATGCCAGGAAATCGCTTGCACCCAGCAGGATGGTTGTGGTGTAGGTAACTGTAACGGTGACGAGTATGGATTCTTCCCTTCAGTTCAGCAGCAGACATGCATTCAGGGAACATGTGAGGGAGAATGCGTTCCTGTATGTGAGTATGACCAGACATGCGACCAGGATGACGATGATGACGGCGTCCCTGACTCAGACGATGCGTGTCCACAGACGTTCGGGGATGACTGCAACGGATGTCCTAATCCTTGCACCGGCTGCGGAGTGATGGTTTGCGATCAAGGATCAGGTAATGCACCATCATGCCTTCCGGTTGATGATCTTTGTGCTGATACCGAATGCCCTGATAATGGTTGCGGAGTAGGAACATGCGGAACGAATGAGTTTGGAACATATTCCCCGTCTTCCTCGAAATGCGTATTAGTCAACGGAAACAACGGGATATGCGATGAAAGGGATTGTTCGCTCACATGTGAATACAACGTGATGTGCGAACCGAATGTCATGCATATCGAATCGATTGAGATGACTACCCTTGTAAATTGGCTCAGATGGCCGCCCAATAGCGAGAGAAGAAGGGGTGTGGCGACAATAAAGGTCGTCAATGCGATTGGAGATCCCGTTGAAAAAGCTCTGGTGAAAACACATTGGTCAGGACTCCCTCTGGACAAGGACTCCGCCTGGACCAACAGCGAAGGATTGGCAAAGATATATTCCAACTGGATCAGGAACCCTTCGGGCGACTTTGTCATAACCGTTGACGACATTTCAAAAACCGGCTGGACCTACGATTTCGGAAGTAATACCGAGACATCTGACAGCATAACGGTGTAAAAGGATTTTATTTCTTGGATGACAAGATATTCTCATGGTTAAAATAAACTCCATGAAATTCGGTGAGATAATGATTGACAACAAGATTTACTATTCTGATATGATCGTGTGGTGGGATGGCAGGGTAGAATACAGGGAAAAATCCCACGTTTTCGGGGTTAACGAATTATCCAAGATTGCCGGTAAAAATACAGAGATGATCATTATCGGTACGGGAACGGAAGGCATACTCAAGATCGAAGAGGATATCGAGTCTGTTGCCAAAGAAATGAACATACAGGTTTTTGTCGATACGTCTCCTAAGGCGATAGAAATGTTTAACGCATTCCAGAACGAGGGCAAAAAGGTTGTTGCAGTAATACACGCAACCTGCTGATTTAGTGGTAAAATGGGCGTTCAGATCACCGAAATAATGAAGGGAAAGGAAATCGAAGTCAATCAGCTCTCCGGGAAAAAGATAGCGATAGATGCTTACAATTGGGCTTACCAGTTCCTTTCCATAATCCGGGACAGATTTACCGGAGAACCGCTTAAGGATTCCAAGGGTCGCGTGACTTCAACTCATTCCGGTTTTTTCTACAGGACCGCTAAATTGGTAGAAGCGGGAATCATTCCCATATACGTGTTCGACGGAACGCCTCCGGCTTTCAAAAGAAAGACCATTGAAGCTAGGCGGGTGATCAAGGAAGAGGCGATGGAAAACCTGGAAAAGGCAAGAGATGACGGGGATAAGGAAAAGATAAGGTTGTACGCTCAGGCAACTTCCAGATTCACCGATGAGATGAAAGAAGAAGTAAAGAAACTCCTGAATCTAATGGGTGTAGGATGGATACAGGCCCCATCCGAAGGGGAGGCTCAAATGGCCAGGATAGTGAAGGAAAATTCTTTATGGGCAGGGGCGAGCCAGGACTGGGATTCGATGATGTTCGGATCACCCAGACTGATCCGTAATCTCTCGATAACGGGCCGAAGGAAAGTGGCAAGGAAAGAAGCGTACATTGAGGTGAAGCCGGAATTACTGGAACTCCAAAACGTGCTTTCCGGTTTGGGGATAACGAGGGAACAGCTGATAATTATGGGCATCCTCATAGGGACTGATTACAATCCCGGTGGAATCAGGGGGATCGGGCCGAAGAATGCGCTGAAGATGGTTAAGGAACACAAAACATTGGAAAGAGTGATGGGAAACGTTGAATGGAATTTCGACACCACCTCCTCGGAGATATACGATTTCTTCATTAACCCTCCTACTGAAAGCTGCGCCATTCCGAACGTTAAGCCGGACTGGGAGCAATTGAAAGACTTCTTACTGGATCATGATTTTTCCATGGAACGGATAAATTCCACACTGAACAAAATTAAAAAGGCGAGGGAAAAGACCGGGTCAAGTCTGGACAAATGGTTAAGGTGATTTTATGGCGGATTCCCCTTTCAGCATGCTGTTGGAGATGATCTTTGTACTTTTAGACAACACTATAGGAACACTCCAATCCCTTTTCGTGTTGTTTCAGGATTTCTTTGGTGGGATGATGGGTATATCCGAAATCGGAGGGATGCCGACATTCATCTTCTCGGTAATTATTATCGGGCTGGTTGTTTTCTTTCTGGCTAAGTTCTTTTTCAAGTCAGCGAAAACCATCCTTCTCTTGATAGTGGTAGGCATAGTAATGGTCGCTGTTCTCTTTATGGGACTGGTGTAAACATTTTGATATGTCGCTCGAAAGCATAAAAAGAACGGGGAGAATAAATTAATATTGCGGGTGATCCTTTGATAAAAAGACTTAAGACTGGAATTCCGGGACTTGATGACATATCAGGCGGAGGAATCCCTAAGGGTCAGATAATCCTTCTTTCTGGTGCTCCCGGAACCGGAAAAAGTACCATGTGTACGCAGTATGTTTACGAGGGACTGAAGAAATCCAACGAGAACGGGATATTCCTTTCCTTCGAGGAAACTGCTGAAAGCATAAGGAAAACTTCCGCGGAATTCGGGTGGAATTTCGATGAGTTCGAGAGAACCAACAGGTTCAGTTTTCTGAAATACGACCCGTACCATGTGGAGGAAATATTCGATCTTCTGGAATCCAGAATAAGGGACACCGGAGCGCACAGGATTGTTATAGATTCCATCTCGGCGCTCGGACTTTACGTAAGAGACAAGGCAGAACTAAGGCGGATGATATTCAATCTTTCCACGATTCTCAGAAATCTTGACTGCACCACAATAATGGTCTCGGAAATAGTACCGGGAACGAAAGGCATTTCAAGACACGGGGTAGAAGAATTTGTGGCAGATGGTGTTATTGTTCTTTATTACGAAAGAAACAATCTGGCTTTTAACAGAGCCGTTCAGGTATGGAAAATGAAATCATCCAACCATTCCAACAAGCTCCATCCTTACAAGATAACCGACAAGGGAGTGAAGATAAACCCGACGGAAGAAGCCTATTTCAAGGAATAGATCGAAAGTCCTGCTTCCTGAAAATCGAAAAAAAGAATAAAACAATAAAAATAAAGAGAATTTACTCTTCTATTACAATGTTTTCATCTAAGTGTTCCATGTCTTGGCCTTCAAGGCCGGTTCTGGTATCCACTATCCCGATTTTATTACCAATATCAATGAAGAAATCCTCCACTGGCTGTAGCTCATCGAAATACTGCACTCCCAGAGTCAGAGCAGCTCCCAGCATAGTCCCGAAAAATATGGAACCTAAATATCCTTTTTTCCGTTTCGGAACCAATACCGGTTTCACCGGTTTCGGAAGGACCAGTTCCTTTGATCTATTATTAATATATTGCAGTGTGGTCTTTCCCACGCCACTCACTGGCCTCTTTCTGCTTTCCGCGATGACTTCAATGACTTTATAAAAATTGGTCATGTTTTCAAAGCGTTTTTCAATTCTGCCCAAATCACTGGCAGAAATATTCCCGTCAGGAGAATGGTATAAAACATGTTCTTTCTCTCCGGCCCCGTTCTTTCTGGCAATAGTGAAATCATATATTCCTTCTTCAACTATCCTCAGACCCAATGTCACCGGAACTTGGACATCTTTTTCGGTAACAAATGTTGCATCCATTTGCCATGAATTTTTATACCCTTCTCCCATCACATACCACCTCAATATTATTATACTACTAAATAGTAACAAATATTTATAAAGCTTTCGGTTCTTTCACGCATTCAGAAAATGAAATCAGTTTTTCTCTCCAGATATTCGAAATCCCAGTGATCCATGCTTTTTACCTTTTTCTCAGATATTGCCCTGTTGAGTTTCATTGTCTTGATCATGGTTCTGGTCTGCTTCTTGGTGACAGGCGATCCCTGGAACATTTTTAAATTTATGATGGATTCCATGAGGGCATTTTTCAGTTTCTTGGTTCTCTGTAACATTATTTCCTTGATGAGGAAAAGCATCGGATTTTCCCTGTATTGTTCCAGGCCAAGCTTTCTTATGCTGACAACGACGGAATCCGTTTCGGGTGGCGGGAAGAAATCATCTCTTGCCGTGCTGCATACAACTTCTATCGAGAAAAAACATCTTGATAACGAAAGAAGAGAACCCTTTTCCGTCAAACGTCTCAGAAATCTTTCCGGGATGGTTAGGACCGCCCTTTCGAAATCCTTCCTCACAAGTTCATTAATCAGTGGTTCGCATATTGCGTAAGGAATATTACTGACAATCTTGTCGAATTCATTCCTTTTGATATAATCCAGACCATTCCCGTTTATCAGACGGATTTTCTTCCCGCTGAACCATGTTTGCAAAAGGGGGAAGAGCTTCTTGTCTATTTCTATCGATGTTACCATCCCCTTTTCTTTCAAAAGCAATCTGGTCAGATTTCCCGTGCCGGCTCCTATTTCCAGCACACTTTCCCCTTTTTTTATCTCGGCGCTTTTAACGATTTTTTCCAGAATTTCTTCGTTCACCATGAAGTGCTGGTCCAGTTTCATGTTCGGGGCTATATTATGGTTTTCCAGAATTCCCTTCGTCAGCGAAAGCAAATCCATCATAATCCCTTCCCGTGTAAGAAGTGGTCGATCTTCTTGACGATCTTCTCGGCGGATACAAACTCCGGTATTATCACGACGTCCGCCCCGGCCTTGTAAAGCCTTTCGGAATCTATTTCAGAATGTGCACGAGCGAGAATCTTGACCTTTTCATTCCCTCTTTTTGCCTTCCTTATAACAAAAGAAGATATGTCAGCGTAAGGGATAGTCAGTATCACGAGCTTTGATTCGTTAAGTGATATTTTTTTGAGAATATCCTCGTTGTTAGCATCCCCGTATATGCAGTATACCCCCCTTCTTCCCAGATACTTCACTACCTCCGGATCCCTTTCAACAACTATGAACTTCTCCTCTTTCTCCTTCAGGTATTCCACCACCCTTTGTCCCATTCTATGTGCCCCGAATATCACGATATGATTCTTCAGTCCCTTTTCAGGCGGATTTTCTATCTGGTGTATGCTTCTCGGATGGGTCCATTTTCTCCGGTTCATGTAAGGTATCCTTAGCTTAGAAATGAACCCGTACAGGCCATCTCTCGCTTTCATCGTGTACGGGGTTAACATTATAGAGACAACCACAATACTTATCAAAAAGGAATAGAAATCCTGGGACATGTTGCCCAGTCTCAGTTCTTCAGCGGCTATTATGAACATGAATTCGCTTGCCTGTCCCAGCCCGAGACCTATGTAGGTGGATGTCCTCCCGCCGTAACCCATGAACAGGTAAATCACTCCCAGTATAATCGGTTTTATCAAAAGAATGATAACGATAAGGACAATGAACAGTGCGAGCTGGCTCTGTATTATCCATATGTTCAGCTGCATTCCCAGGGTAGAGAAGAATATTATCGAGAAGAAATCCCTTAATGCGTGCGTTTCTCCTTCTATCTCGATATTATACGGGAAATTGGCCATCGAAAGCCCTGCGATGAAACCCCCGATCGCTATCGAAAAATTGAGAACGTACGCCGCCCCTATGAAGAAGAAACAGTTGGCTATTGCAGTTATGAAAAATATGTCATGTCTTTGTGCCGCATAATCCAGTATCCTCGGAAAAAAGAACTTGTTGAGTATTATCGCTATTGCGAACAACCCGATACCCTTCATTATTATCGATCCTACGAACTCGATTGAAAACATGTTGTTTGCATTGCTTAGCATCGGAAGAGCGACTACCGCCACGATATCCTGCAAAAGTAGTATGCCGAGCATTATCCTCCCGTGAAGAGTGCTTAACTCATCCCTGTCAACAAGCACTTTCGTTACTATCATCGTGGATGAAAAAGCGAGCAGCAATCCCATGTAAACCCCGAAGATCATATCCATACCGAACATGGACGCTATTCCAAGACCCACAAGGAAGGTAATGATAACCTGTACGCTTCCTCCTGCCATCGCAGCGAAACCCACATTTTTGAATTTACGGAAATCTATTTCCAGCCCCACCGAGAACAGAAGGAATACGATCCCTAGTTCTGAAAGGAGATTTATCTCCTCTACATTGGTTATGAAACCGAGACCCACAGGACCTATTATGACCCCGGCTATGACATATGCGATTATTATTGGCTGCTTCAGGATCCTGGCGGCATACGCGAGTATGGCCGATACGAATATTATCACCCCGACGTCGAAAAGTAACGGTAATGCCATGCCAATCCCTAATAATTATTTATTCTTTCCAATAAATAAGACTTAGAAGGGACTGCTTGATCTAATAATTATAAGCAGTCAATCGAAATATTCGAAACAATATATGGCGTTTATATGGAGAAAGCTGAAGAGATACAGGCGCTGGAAGATGAGATACAGAAAACGAAATACAACAAACATACTCAGTACCATATCGGTCAATTGAAAGCGAAGCTGGCAAGACTGAAAGATGAGAAGGAAGGGAGGAAAGGCGTAGGTGTCGGAGGTAAACAGTATTCAGTCAAGAAATCCGGAGACGCGACCGTTCTGCTGGTCGGATTTCCTTCCGTCGGGAAATCCACACTCATCAACAAGATCACCAACGTAGATTCCAAGATAGGGAGTTATGATTTCACCACATTAGAAGTCATTCCGGGTGTTCTGGAATACAATTCCGCGAAGATACAGGTTCTTGACGTTCCGGGGATAGTTGAAGGCGCTTCCTCCGGAAAGGGGAGGGGCAAGGAAATCCTTTCGGTCATGAGGAACGCCGATCTCATAGTGACGATGGTCGATAAATTCGAACAGATCGGTCTTCTGGACAAAGAGCTTTACAACGCCGGGTTCCGGTTGAACCAGAAGGAGCCGGACATTCTCGTTAAAAGGGAGATAAGCGGCGGACTTCGTATTTCCTCGACAGTCAAGCTTAAGCATATCGATCACAAGATGATCAAGAACATTCTCAATGAGTACAAGATCCATAACGCAGAGGTCCTTGTGCGGGAGAATGTGACTGTTGACCGGTTCATAGATTCCCTCTGCAACAACAGAGTCTATATTCCATCGATAGTGGTTTTCAACAAGGCCGATCTTTTGAATGATGACGAGATGAGAACAATAAAAACCAATGGATGGCTCCCGATTTCCGCAAAGGACGGGGAAAACCTGGAAGTTCTTAAGGAAATGATATGGGACGATCTCCGCCTCATTCGCATATACATGAAGAGGATAGGGAAGAGTCCGGACATGAACGAACCGATGATCATGAAGAAGGGATCAACCATAGAGAAGGTCGCTTCGAAAATACATAACGAATGGAAGGTCGGGTTCGCCAGGATATGGGGACCTTCTGCAAAGTTCGAAGGTCAGCGAGTCTCCCCTTCCAAGGAGCTCCAGGACATGGACATAGTGGAGTTCCACTTGGAATAAGTATAAAAATAATGATGTACATAGTCTAATTCTTAGATCGGTGATTTTATGAGAAGATGCCTGAGAAAATACGATAGCATAAGGCCGTTAAAATATGTCCTGTCAGAAAGGTTCTTGCTAGGGGTAGGATTGTATACGTTGTTCCTGGCCGGGAACGTTGTTTATAACAATTACAAAGCGGACCAGGCACTGCAAAGGTTTGATAATATTATTCTTGGTAACATAGAAGGCGATTCAGATCAGGCAATCCGGGAACACTTCAAGTTCAGCGAGAGGGCGGGCAATTTCAATCCGTTCGACTGATCTCATTTGCTGATTTTCTTCGGGATGTAGAGTATCTTGTGTATTTTCGTCGCAAGGTAATATTTGTATGTCCTGATTTTTCCCGGGAACATTGACCTTATCTTGTTCAATATTTCCATGAATCCCTCGTGATCGAATGTTTCCAGATCGAACTCGAAATCGCTCCCGCCTATTGTCCGATCCTCGTATATCACATTAGGTATTGCTGAGACGAAATCCCTGAGTTTTCCCTTGATATGAACATCGTCCAGTTCCATATCCAGCTTGTAATATCTTATTCCTATTTTTTCATTGTTTATCATCGGCCTGTATCCGAGGATTATTTTTCTTTGTTCCAGTCTTTTGATTCTGTAACGTGCGGCCATGGAGGTCATTCCCATTTTATCCGCAAGTTCTCTTAATGATATTCTGGCATTTGACGAAATTTCTTTCAGAATTTTTAGATCCACCTGATCCAGTTTGCTTTCCTTTCCAGTTCCGGTGACAATCGGTTTTCTCCGATAATTGTCTCGTCCGGAAAGATAATCTTTTGTAAAATGTATAAACGCAGAGAATACGGCAATGTGCTTCTCATGGATGTTTTTCCTGTAAGCCATTTCGAAGTCTTCCCATTCCCTGTCGAAAACCTGCATATTCCTTGACATGCAGCCTATAACTATGTCCCATTCTCCTTCGGTTTTGGCTACCCAGAATGTGAAACTCGCTCTCTTCAAATACCTTATCATTTCTTTTTCCCTTTCCGGTGACGCATTTTGTAGCCTGATATAAATCCTGATGAGATGATACCCCATTTTAGAGAAATCGATGACAGAATAATACCCGCCTATTACACCTTTCCTTTCCATCTGTTTTATCCGGTAGGCCACTAAATCCCTGTTCTTACGAAGATTCTTTGCGATCGTCTTTACGCTCTGCCTGGAATTCCTATCGAGCTCATGAAGTATCTTCATGTCCAGTTTATCGGCAATCATATGTAAAAATATAATAAACATACTTAAATTTTTTATTTTTATGGAAAATCTGATAAAAAACTTATAATATATAAAATTAACCATTTATCAGTGATGAAATGAAATCAAAATGTTATCTGGGTGTGGGAATATATCAATCATATATCGGCAACCTCCCGTCATATGTGGAAGTTATGAAACCCTTTGAAACTAGGCAGTTCATTGTAGCTGATTCTATACAGAAATTCAACCGGTCAGTCAGAGACATGTGGGAAGCGGAGAAATTGCGGGAGGAAATATTGCAGAATTACGACATGGCGGCTGATGAAAATGGGATAGAACTGATAAGATGGGACGAGTTCTCGGAAAATGGGAATTTCAGGGAGATATACAATTTCCTTCGGAATCTTTACATGGAAGATGCTGTTTTCAGGGAAAGAATAAAAAGGGTCCCTGCCAGAAAGATTAGAGTATCTACCGATCACAGTAATATAGACGAACTGTCAAATTATTGCCTCTCTTCAATTGGGACAACCCTAACTAAATGTTCAGATGGTTTCGCAAAGATAGCTGACTGGAAAGAAAGGCAGGAAGACAAGATAACGAGGGGGATGGCAGACAGAGTTTACAAGAAAATGGGAATTCCCGCCAGGGTTCATGACATGGAGTTCGTTTACATCGACTGAATCTTGACAGCTTTTAAAACTTATTAAAAAATGTTAATATGGGATCCGAAAAAAACTCAAAAAAACAGAAAGGCTGTAAGCATTCTTCAAATACGGAGATGATGATCTTTTAGATGATGATTTCTTTGAGGATATCAAGGGAAAAGAAACGGAAGACGATGAAGAAAAGGAAAATAAAAAAGAAAAGAAAAAAACTGAAAAAAATGAAAGTGAACATTTTTACAAACAGTCGGTTTACAATGAAAAAGATCTTTATACAGACGATAAAAATCAATATGATCTCAATGCTATGGATATTATCAGAGACAAAACCCATTTCACTTCGCAAGAATGGATATCCAAGATAAATTTCGCCACGGAAGATCCGCATCTTAGAAAATTAGTTCTTAAAGAGAAATTGCATGCTCAAATGGGCTGATTTTTTCCAAAACAATTTAACCTTTAACCACCAAAATCTATTATGGCTAAATTCAAGTGTCTGCAGTGCGGGTGGGAAGGAAAACCGATGCTCATGGAACCTGCCACGAAGGTCTGTCCTAAGTGCGGAAGCGTGCGACTGGACAAAATCAAGAAGGAATGAAAAGGTTTTGTCGAACCTCCCATAAGATAACTATTTATAGGTGATCTTTCTTAATATTACCTCCGCAAATTACGAATGACAGCTTGGTTCAATCATCATAAGCTGTCTTTTGCTTATTCGGTGGTAAAATGGGATCTAAAGTAGGATGTTCAGTGTGTGGAAAAAGGTGGGGAAACCTTGCAATTTGTGCAAAAACCAAGACCATTCTATGCAAGGACTGCTGCATAAAATCTTCCAAGAATATCGTCGGTAAATGTTCATGGTGGGACATGTGCTGGGCCTGACTGCTTTATCCAACCATTATAAGCTGTCGCTTTTTAAGCAAGTTAAAAGAAAAATAAATATGGGGGAAAATAGGGGTTTCTGGAAACTGATTCCTGTTCTTTTTGTAGTGATTTTGTACGCTTTCGTGATCTTTTCCAATATGTTCCCGTTCGGTCTTACCGTGCAGGGTTTCACGGTTCTCATGATATTTCTGGTCACGGTCTGTCTGTGGGCCACCGAAATCATCCCTCTTCCTGTTACCGCATTCGTCTCAGTCATGCTCCTTGCAGCTTCCGGTTCAGTTGGGTTGCCGGACGCTCTTTACGGTTTCGGAAGCACAGTCGTATTTATCATAATCGTGGGATTCTTCCTTTCCGCCGGGCTGATCAAATCCGGCCTCGACAAGAGGATCGCGTTCGCCATTCTCCGTCGTTCACATTCTGAAAATTCGGTGTTCATAGGGCTCATACTGATAACGGCTTTCCTTTCAATGATCATTTCTAACACGACAACGACGCTGTTAATGGTTCCCATAGCGATCCATATCATGCACCAGGTCCGGATGAACAAAGAATGCCTTCTGCTCGGGATAGCGTATGCGGCTAACATTGGAGGAGCCGGATTCTTAGTTGGTACTCCTCCGAATATGATCGGGGCGGAAGCGCTTGGGTGGGGATTCTTTGAGTGGATGGTCGCAGCCCTTCCTTTCACGCTGATTATGATAGCCCTCCTTTACGTGTCTTTCAGGATATTCTTCCGTCCCGGCCACCAGGAGATAAGGAAGCATCTGGTGAAGGACCTCGGTCCGATCACACAGGAAGAAAAAAGAACGGCCGGAATAATCATTCTTACTCTTTTGTTATGGATAACTTCCCCCATACACGGTATTCCCGCTATCGTGGTAGGATTGTTTGCAGGCGTATTGATGTTTCTTTTCGTGTACGGGTGGAAGTATTTCGAGAAGAATACCCACTGGGGAACGATATTCCTTATAGCAGGAGCCGTTTCCCTGGGAAGAGCCCTCGAAATAACAGGAGCCGCCGGCTGGATGGCAGACAACTTCATGCTACTGACAGGATTCACCAACCCTGTCCTCATCGCCTTTTCCTTCGTCATCTTCTCCCTCGTAATTACGCAGTTCATACAAAATACAGCGACGGCCGCGATGATGACGCCGGTCCTCATCGGCCTTTCAGGTACGCTCGGAATCCCGGCGACAATGATGGTAGTCCCGGTCATCCTGGCAGTTTCAATGACCTTCCTCATGCCGCCAGGGACAGCCCCGAACGCGATTGTACATGGCGTGGGAAGAGTCAAAACGAAGGAGATGATCAGGGTCGGCATACTGCCAACGATCTTTGCGATAGTTTTGCTGTTCTTTTACATCCTGCTGATGGGATAGACCGAAATAAAGTATTTATATATGATCACTAAATAATAGTAAATATTGAGTGATATTATGCCAGCCATGCAATATAAAGTAGAGGTTGATCAGAAGGGACCCCTATCTCCGGGAGATGTTATTAGCTCTGCTGCTCAGAATATTACTATTTCCGAACAAGATTTAGTCTTTTTTTACCATGCAAAATGCACTGGTTGGAAACCTGGTAAGCCTTTAAGCGCCGATGTCTACCGCAAAATAAGAGAAGAAGGCACAAATGTTATCTGTGAGTACATTACCGATCCTGCTCTGAAAAAAGAGGTTGGCAAGGTTTTAACTGAAATGGACATCCCTGAAATCAGATTCAACCGCTTGATTAAAAAACAAGATTTATAATTCCGGCCTAAATATTACTTCTTATGTTAGTCGACGGAAAGCACTTTCGAACATTATGGCTCAAGAAAGGAGACGACCGTATCGTTCAGATAATAGATCAGAGATGGTTACCCCATAAGTTCGTTATAGAAGATCTGAAGACGACAGATGATGTTGCGACTGCGATCAAGGACATGCACGTTCGCGGGGCCGGGCTGATCGGGGCGGCGGCTGGATATGGGATGTATATCGCGGCCCTTACCGGTGTTCCCCTTGATGAAGCCGCCGGGAAGCTGAAGGCAACCCGGCCGACGGCGGTGAATCTTGCATGGGCCTGCGACAGGCAACTAAAAGCAATGGATTCTTCTGAAGATAAGATTGAGATTGCAAAAAAGACAGCAAAAGAGATCGCGGATGAAGACGCGGAATTCTGCAGGAAGATCGGTGAGAATGGTCTTAAGATCATCGAAGAGATTTCGCGGAAGAAGAACGGCGAGGTCGTTAACATCCTTACTCATTGCAATGCGGGATGGCTGGCTTTCGTTGATTATGGCTCTGCGACATCCCCTATTTACGCCGTTCATGATAAAGGCATCAAAATTCACGTTTGGGTAGATGAAACCCGACCTAGGAATCAGGGTGCCCGCCTGACGGCATGGGAACTGGGACAGCACGGCGTTCCTCACACTGTGATTCCTGACAACGTTGGAGGTCATCTTATGCAGCATGGCCAGGTGGACATGGTCATAGTGGGGACGGACCGGACAACACGGACCGGTGACGTGGCTAACAAGATCGGTACGTATCTGAAGGCTCTGTCCGCGAAGGATAATGGCGTTCCGTTTTACGTGGCGCTGCCTTCTTCTACTTTCGACTGGACCAAAAGGGATGGAGTGAAGGAGATACCGATAGAAGAGCGAGGCGGGGAGGAAGTGAAATATATACAAGGCCTCAGCGATGGCGAGATAAAGACGGTCCTTTTAACACCGGAAAAAAGCGCCGCGGCGAACTTCGCTTTCGATGTCACACCGGCCAGGCTCGTTACCGGACTGATTACCGAACGGGGGATATGTGAAGCCAGTGAAAAAGGGATCCTTGAATTGTATCCGGAACACTCCGAATCTTAATATTAATTTAAGCCGGCCGGACCAAATTAATTTTATGGAAAAGATCAAGACAATCAAGGACGTTCCTGATCATAAACTTACTGTCGGTGGCGGACCTTTGTGCGGAGGGTGTCCTGCTTCTTTGGGGCTGAAATTCGCGCTGATGTCATTGGGGAAGGATACAATAATTGTTAATGCTTCCGGTTGCATGACATTGTATGTAACCTATCCGTACATGCCCGTCAAGGTCCCGTGGATCCATAACGCAATCGAGAATGCCGGGGCGACTGCAACCGGAATTTATGCCGCTCTTAAGCAACTGAAAAAAGACGAGAGAGTCACGATACTTGTATGGGCCGGGGATGGGGCAACGTATGATATAGGTTTTCAGTCGCTTTCCGGGTCCATGACCAGGGGAGACAAATTCATTTACGTCTGCTACAACAACCAGAGTTTCGGGAACACTGGCATGCAGCGTTCTTCGGCGACGCCTTTCGGCGCTTCGACCACTACGACGCCTATCGGGACCAAAGAGCACTCGGGGAATGAATGGCACAAGAAACCGATGGTCAAGATTATGGCTTCCCACGGTATCCCTTACGTAGCGACGGCTTCGGTAGGGTATCCGATAGATTTCATGAACAAACTGCGAAAGGCGAAAGAGAACCAGCCGGCATTCATCGACGTTCTTGCTCCGTGTCCGACTGGCTGGGGATTCAACCCTGCCAAAACGGTTGAAATGGGAAAGCTTGCCGTCCAGACAGGCGCCTGGCCTCTTTACGAGATATATCATGGTCAATTCTCCCTGACTCACAAACCTTCCAAGCTCAAACCGATAGAAGAATATTTCCGTCCGCAGAAACGTTTCAGCCATCTTGACAAGTCCAAGACGGAAGAAATACAGAAATGGATAAACGAACAATGGTCACTCCTTTCTAACGGGAAATACTGGGAAGCGAGGGAATAAACTATTTAAATACCAAAATTATACATTGTTTATGAGTAATTTACAACTTAATAGTGGTGAATATGTAGATAAATGTCTGGGGAACAGACTAAACACCGATATGATGAGGGTAGGGCTCTCTGCACTTTATGATATAGACAAAGAACTGGGAGATGAAATTGTTTATTCGGCTATAAGGGGAAGCACTTCAAGGGGGTATTCCGGCCCATGGGATGACGTTGACTTATTGCTCGGGGCCAACCGTACCGATATTGATTTTAAAAGAGTAATCGAAACGATTTGTAAAGATTACGGGAGCACATTGAAAAGAATGCACCCGGAAATGAAGAGAAAATCCCAACTCATGGTGACTTACATACTGATGGATCCTAACAAATACAGGGGTTTTAAGGAAGATCCGCTGGCTTTGGACATATGTTATAACAATGCAGAACCAGAACTAGGGAAGCATAATCATCATGTTTTAAGAGGAGCAGACAGATTTCTGAATGAAAGCAGGATTCTTACGAATTTTTCAGACGATCCCATAGCATTCATTAACGATAGACTTTTCGGGCAGCTTGCTTACAACATAATGCCAGAGGATGTCAGAGCTGGATGGGAAAGGAAGATAGGTGAAGAAAGAAAAAAGAAGCTTCAAAAGAAATATGAACGAAAGATATCTCTCGCCTTGACATACACGTTAGCAAGATTATCCCATGTTTTATTCAGGGGGGATGACATACAAACACACGACATAGTTCAGAAAAGAAACAAAAAGATCTTTGCGGAATTCCCTGACGGAAGACTCAGGAAGGTTTAATTTTAGTCACGGTTTCGCCGTAGGAAAATCCATAGGATCCTTCCTTTTTCGAGGCTTTCGCGGTTTCTCTTCCCTTCTCGGTTTCTGTTTGGCGTACAGTCTCTTTGAATAATTGATCGGATTCTTTATCGTCCTTGCCTCGCCGCCACATGTGTGGTCGGGAATGCATATTCCTATGTCGATATACCTTCCCGGTGCCTCGCAATTTGGAGGAGGAAGTTTCTCTTTCCTGGCGGAATGCCATCTCATTTGTGAGCGAACGTAGTTTTCCTGAAGCGGCGGCATATTCTTTGAATTCCAGTCATCCACGTATTTGTTTATCTTTTCCCATGTCCAGTTCATCGTCCTGAGGAAATTGACCATAATGAACATTGATCTCTTCCTTCCGTCCGGGAGACCTTCATTTATTTTCTTTATGCACGGAGGGAAGAATTCTTCTGTCAACTCACCTTCAATATCACCTTTTTCTCTTGTTCTGGAAGTTTTGTATTTTTCAATTTCCTTTCTGTCGATATATTTGGTATCAAATCCTCTCATTTTCAGCGATTCGATTTCTTTGTCTATTATTTTTTCTTTTTCTTCTCTTGTTTGTCTTGACCACCATTCGACGGATTTGGCGATAAGCATGTCCGCCTCCCCCGGTTCGCTGTTTTTAAGGAATCCGATATCCGTCCTTATTTTTTCCGGCATGGCCATTTCCTTTTGAAATTCGTTCAGTCCGAATGGTTTGATCGGTAATGACACAAGGAAGGATTTCTTGTTCAGAGAGTAAGGCATTCTGAACAAGTGGCGGGGGGAAATGAGTATGGGATCGATGTCGGCTATCAGATAAGGGTCTATCCCTTCCTTCGTCTGGATTCTTTCGATAGGTATGTTTATCTGCTTCGAAAGGGATTCGAGATTGGAATGTTCTTCTAGTTTGTATTTGTCGAAGAATGCCTTCTCCATTCGTTCTCTTAAATAATGTTTTAAGTATCTTGCGACAGTTCTTGCCATTTCCGGATATTGTGTAACAGTTTGCTTGTAATCCACATTGTTTGGAATGGACTCCCACGGTATTCCAATATGGAATCCCGTTCCTCCGGTGAACTTTATGGAAACGTTATGCACGCCGTGTCTCCTCAGTGCCCATATCACCACTTCTGATGCAAGCTTCCCGTGTTCGAACGCTTCGCAGTCCATGTCAAGTATGAGATCCCACCCCTTACGGAGCGAATCGTAATTGTCATATCGGAGGGACATCGGCTGCCTCCAGCGCTCGACGGAACTGTGAAATTCGATGACGCCGGTCTTCACCATAGCCATGATCTCTTTCGGATATATTATTACGTTTGGCCGGGTGGAGAAGCTGCCGGAATTGTAAACACCAACCACTTCCCGGTCTTTGCTGAAGCTTATCATCGCTTCCTGAATATCCTCTCTTCCGTAATAATCAGCGATGATTTGCCCTGGATTCATAGTTATCAATAAAAACCAGGATTTAAAATGATTCTATATGAAAATCGTTTTTTCGGAGAAATGTCTCGAATACAGATTCGGCGGACATCCGGAATCCCCGACCAGGGTGGCAATCGTTTATGACTACCTGAAAAAAAGGAATTTTAGTTTTTTCGAGCCGAAACCCTGTACGGAAAGGGATATTCTGACCGCACATTCGCAGGAAATGATAAATCATGTAAAGAAGGAGGATTTCCTGGACTTCGAGACGCCTGCCATCCCCAGAATATACCACTACGCCAGACTTTCGGTCGGAGGGGCGCTGTCAGCTATGAAACTGGCGATGGACGGAACGAATGCGTTCTCGCTCATGCGGCCGCCCGGACACCATGCCTCACGGGACAATTACGAGGGTTTCTGTTACTTCAACAGCATTGCAATCGCCGCTCTTAGGGCGAAAAGAAAGGCGAAAAATATCGCAATTCTTGATATCGATGTTCATCATGGTCAGGGAACGGAGTCTCTTTTGGTGGGGAAGAAGGGTATCATTTACGTCTCGCTCCACCAGTACGGTTCCATATACCCGGGGACGGGAAGATATTCCAAGGAAAACGTCCATAATTTTCCTATGGACGCCGGCACATCCGAAAAGATATATCTCCAGAACCTTGCGACGGCGCTGGACATAATCCGGGATTTCAAACCGGGTATAATCGGGGTTTCGGCGGGATTCGATACATTTGAAGGGGATCACCTAGCAAGCCTGAATCTTGGCGTTAAGACTTACGAAAAGATAGGAAGAATGATCAGGGAGCTTCGCAAGCCCGTGTTCTCCGTTCTTGAAGGAGGGTATAGTGACAAGATGCCTGAATGCGTTCATTCATACATCAGGGGCCTTGGTTAGGCTCCTCGTAATCTGAATTGAGGACGTCCCAAATCCTCTTCGACTTGTCCTTCCCGATTCCTCCCACTTTTGTCAGCTCATCCTGGCTCGCTGAAAACACGCCTTTCGGTGTTTTGAATTCTTTAAGAAGCCTTCGGCACAGGACGTTGTTCACGAACGGGAGTCCCGCTATGAGGAATTCCTGTTCCTGATGAGGAAGCGTCCCTTTCCCGGAACATCTGATTGCAAGTTCCTTGCCGTCCCTGGTTTGCTCCCTTTTCGCCATCCAGAAAATCTGATGTGCCGTTTCCCTTGGATTTCTGGTCCATATTATCGGAACCTTGTAATCGATCGCTATCGATGATAAAACGCCTCGTATCGTGTTTGGATGTATGTTCCTTTCCATCGTCATCGCATCCGGATTACCCTCGATCATAAGGACGGGATTGGAAAATGATTCGGATAAATCGCGCAACTGGTTGAAAATCCTCTGGTCTATTATTGATTGCAAGAAATCCGGGACGGTCTTCCTTTCTACGGCCACCCTCTCCGAACAGATGTAGTCACCAACCTTCAGTTGTTTTTCGATGATGTTAAGATTCTCTATGTCGGAGAGGTGGGAATGTACATGGTTTCTGCACTCTCTCGAATCGATTATTATGTCAACGTTCTGGTTGCTTAGAATTTTATGGACCATGATAATGATTGGAATCTGAATTTTAAACGTGTTTGCCTGCCCGGACAAATGATTTATATGGGTTCGCCGAATTATATATTATGAAAAAGAAAGGCGCAATGCAGATGAGCTTGGGGTTCATTATTGCGGTGGTCTTCGCTGTCGTTCTTCTTTCACTGGCTATCGTATGGCTCAGGGGAATGATGGAGAATGTGAGCGGGCTCACTGTTGATCTTACCCAGCAGGCAAGAAACGAATTAGCTGACACTTTCAAACAGACCAGGAGCAACTTCGCCATCTGGCCGAAGAGGCAGGATATGGAGAGAGGGAAGACGCTGATCCTGTCGGCGGGGATAAAGAACAATGATCCGGAAGGTAAAGATAAATGGTTTTTCGTGAATGTCCAATGCACGGCATCGGATTCTACTGTCGCGAACGCACAGAAATTGGCAGGTGGTTGGGTAACCATTCCCACAACAGCGGCATTCGCTAGAGCAAGTGATGTGGTGTATAGGGATATAACCCTGAACGTTCCGACGGATGCTCCGGACGGGAACTACATATTCGATGTGGTTGCCTGCTACTGGGATTCCAATCCAGGAACACCGACATGCACTTCCGGCAGCAGCAATCTGTGGGCAAGCCAGCAACCGCTTACGATAACCGTGAGAGGTTAAGGGAAAACCATCTTTATTTTTTATTATTCCAGTGTAAACTATCTATAGGGGTGTAAACAATGAA
>CAYUSU010000021.1:0-5106 GCA_964447525.1 uncultured archaeon
ATGTCTTGGGAATTTGATTTTTTGGAGATAGACGAGGAATTTCTCGATGATCTGTTGAAAAATGAAGAGGACGAAAAAGACGAAACGGTGTCAAAATACGACGAAGATAACGAAGATGACGAAGGGACGGATTACAACGATACTGAAAGTTTTGACGAATACCAGCAGAAATTCGAGTATTCTAAAAATCAGCAGAAGGTCGAATACCTTGAAATAAAGGATAAAAGAGAAAGTGAAACATACAAGATCGAGAAGAAGCATAACGAATTGGAGAGTCCCGAGGAAAGAGGACATAAATGGGGTTGCGGCTGTCCGGGATGCCAGAGGTTCATGAACACGTTCCCGGACCTGAATCCATCGCTCCTGCAAAAGGATGTGAAGGGAAAAACAATAAAACCGGTCGAAAAGGACCGTTCCGCCTATCCATGCGGAGGTCGGCTGCATGCCGAATACCATAAGATGCTGAAATTCACGATTGGGAGCGAGATGGATGTCGGATATTCTCTCGGAAAACGGAAGAAAGACGTGATGGGATCGCTTGCTTTTTAGAACAGTCTGGTTTTTTATTGTTTCATTCCAGCATGGAATTATGTCGATCGAATACGTCGAAATTGGAACAGGTGGCAGAACGACCGGGATACTGGAGGTTGATCGCCCCACGAACATAGTGATGAAGTCTTTTTTTCTTAAAGATGGTAGAATCAGGAGGTCTTTATTGGAATATCCTCTGAACGAACTTGGAGAAAGATGGGGACAGGTTGAAGAAAGTTCTGAAATTCTTTACGCAATAACTCTAAGAGGCGCTCCTAAACCTATATCCAGGGCTTTTGAAATCATTCAGAATTCATATTAATGTCTTATAACGTTTTTTGTTATCTTATGATCATCGGTGATTTTAATGGTAAACAGATACGTAAAGATTGGGAACCCCGGAGTGAACGGGGTTTTGGAAATTAACGGTAGTGATTTGATAGAAAAAGTTTTCTTAATGAATGATTCTTTCAGAGTATTTTATCATACCCCTCCCAATGGTTACCATGATGGAAATATGATTTTGGATGAAGACATATCTTTCATGAAGCATAGAGCAACAAAACTCAGTGAGAGCTTAATGAAATTGGATTCTGTTGTTCCACCTGAAGTCAAGAAGATGCTCGGTATTGATGTTTAATTCTTATTAAATTTGTTTTCCAATTATTCTACTATGTTGTTGGGGAAGATCTCGGGAAGCGTGACCACGAAGGATTTTTCGTTCAGGGGAGAAGCCAGGGTTAGGAAGATGCAGTATCTGGTGGTGAAGGATTTCGAGGGAAAGTGGATTCTCGCATATGCCGATTCTATTGTTAAATACCCTTCCAAGACCCTCGTGAATGCGAAGGTAATAGGATACAGGGATTCCAGGGGTTTTCTCAAGCAAATAACCGTCCCCTTCGAACCGGAAACCCCTGTATTCATGGCGGAAGAGGACTTCATCCGCAAAACGCTTGGATTGAAGGATGAAGGATTGTATGTTGGGGTATTGAGCGGTTATAACATACACGTTTCTCTGCCTATCAAACACCTGATCACGAAGCACATAGCCGTACTCGCCAAGAGCGGTGCCGGGAAATCGTATGCGACTGGAGTCCTTTTGGAGGAACTCGCCGAAAACAACGTTCCGGTCGTTGTTCTGGATCCGCATGGTGAGTATTCGACTCTCGTGAACAAGAATGAGAAGCAGAACGAGGTCGACCAGATGGACAACTTCGGGATAAGCCCGAAGTCATACAGGGATCAGATTAATGTTTTCTCCCTTAGAAACAAGAACACGATCCGTTTGAATGCGAAACTCTCCGCCGATGAGATAATAGAGATGCTCCCGACCAAGATATCGTCCGCCGCCAAAGGACTTCTTTATTCCGCTGTGAAGAATCTGGAGGGGAAAAATTACACTTTACGTGACGTCATAGAGGAGATCGAAACCATCGAATCCAACTCCAAGTGGAGTCTTATCAGCCTAATGGAGGTTCTTGAGAACACTCGCTTGTTCTCGCTCAATCCCACCAAGCCGGAGGATCTGGTGAAAGAAGGGAAGATGTCTATTCTTGACCTCAAGGACGGTCCACCCGAAATCCAGCAGATGGTTGCCATGAAGATAGCGAAGGAGCTGTTTGATGCCAGAAAATACGGGAAGATACCAGAGTTCCTTCTGGTGATTGAGGAGGCTCATAATTTCGCGCCCGAGAGGGGTTTTGGCGAGGTATGCTCTTCCAAAATACTCAGGACCCTTGCCTCGGAAGGGAGGAAGTTCGGGCTGGGTTTATGCATAATATCCCAGAGACCGGCGAAGGTTGATAAAAACATACTTTCCCAGGCGAGCACGCAGATCATTCTCAAGGTAACCAATCCTAACGACGTTAAAGCAATAATGGAATCCGTCGAGGGCGTTGGCTACGGAACAAAGGAAGAGATAAAGGACCTTCCTATCGGAGTGGCTATGATTGTTGGTGTCACGGAACAACCTCTGATCGTGGACATCCGCATCCGAAGGAGCGAACACGGCGGAGAATCCATAAAAATAGACCAAAAACAGATGGATTTCGAAGAGCGAGTGGCGTGTTTTTCTCCGAAGATAAATCAGGACGACGTCCGCAAATCATACAAGGGAATCGAGAAGATATCGTTCATCAATTATCCTCTTTGGAAGGCGACCGGACTGTTCATGGAAAAGGAGATAGATTTTTACGTTGACGGCGTTTTCGGTGAACTGGTGTTTTCAAAGGATGAGGGACTTCATTACAGCAAAGGAATCCGCATTTTAATGGAGCTCCCTCCCATACAGAGGGCAATACTTTTCTATCTGATGAAACACAAAGTCTCGTCCCTGGAGAAGATATCGTCTGATCTCCAGATAATGCTCAGTAATACTCAGGCCAATCTTAAGTCGCTGGAAGAAAAGAAATTCATTGCACAGGAGGAATATGTGTTCAAGAGCCAGTTCGACCCCAACATACCGATTGATCCCACGAAAATGGGAATAAAGTCTACTCCCGACGAAAAAGAGAAGAAAGGAGAATTCCTGGACTTCATGATATCTCCAGACTTTGTGAGGAAAATCGGGGATATATGGAACATCCGCATTACTGACGTGAGGCCTGTATATTACCCTTACTGGATGATCACCCACAAGGAAAAAAAGTTTTTAATAGATGCGGTGAACAATAAACTGGAGTTAGAAAAGTCTAATTCGCTCAAAAAAATGATGTGATTTTATGAAGATGTGTATACTTGCGCCCAAACCGGATGAAATAGGATATTCCACGAAAAGGCTCATGGAAGAAGCAAAGAAGGAGTTCAAGGTTACCCACGTCCCGCTGGTGGATGTGAAGCTCTCGATAGGGAAGGATATTGACGCAACCTACGAAAAAAAGAGCCTGAAGAAATTCGACTACATTCTTCCGAGGATAGATAGCAAGCGAGCCCAGATAGGTTATCCTGTTATGAGATTTCTTGATCATATAGGCGTTCGAAAACCATATCCAGCCGAGACCGTTCTTGTTGCCCATAATAAGTGGCTCACACTGGAACAACTGGGCAGATACGGTGTCCCTGTACCTGAGACATACCTCACGTCATCCAAGGAATCCGCGTTAAGGGCGATGAACAAGCTAAAGCTCCCGCTTGTGATAAAATTGCTCGGGGGTTTTGGGGGCGAAGGTGTTCTCATGGTGGACAGCAAGGAAGCTTTCCAGACAGTTGTCGCCACGATGAAGAGCCTTAAGCAGGAGATCCTGATAGAAAGATTCATGGAGAGCTCCGGTGAGGATATCAGAGGAATAATAGCAGGCGAAGAAATAATTGCCTCTTTCAAGAGAATCGCAGCTTCCGGGGAGAAAAAAGCTAACATACATTTGGGAGGGAGATCGGTCTCCTTCAAACTGACTCCGGAAATGGAAGAAATAGCAATGAAATCCGCGGAAGCAACGAAGACGAAACTCTGCGCGGTCGATATGCTATCCACAAAAGATGGCGTTAAGGTAATAGAGGTAAACATAAATTTCGGACTCAAAGGGATAGAGAAAACAACAGACATCAATGTCGCAAGAAGAATAATAGATTTTGTCAAATCAGAGCTTAAAAGATAGCTTCTTTCTGTAAACATTAACTTTTTAAGTAACCACGTTATTGACTGTTATTGAGGTGTTGCTTATGGCTCTCTGCATAATAGGACAGGAAAAATCCGAGACGAACATCAAAATCCTTGAAGAAGCGAAAAAGAAATTCGATTCAGTTTTTCTTGCCCCCATAGAGATGATCAGATTGGGACTGGATGACAAAATCGGGATTACATACAGGACTTCGGACCTGCTCAAATTCGATGCAGTCTATCCCCGCATCCCTTCATCACATTATTCATATGCTTACCAATTGCTTTCGTTGTTCCCGCCTGAGACGTTCATGCCGATCAAGCCGATCACATTTCTTCTTTCTTCCGAGAGGTTCTTCCTCCTAAGCGTGCTCAGGAAGAGGAACGTCAACACGATTAACATTCATCTGGCGAGATCTTCGAAAGCCGCTCACGGGATACTCGAGACCACGAAATTTCCCGCTATAATCAGGATACCGGGAAAAGAGACCGGTGTCGTCGTAGAAACGCTCTCCGAGGCGAAGTCGGTCATAGACGCTCTCGGAAGCATGAAACAAGCCATACTCATAGAGGATGTTGTCAAAGACCTGGTTTCCGTTTACGTCGCGAGCCCTGAAGTTTTGGCGGGGGTGAAAAAGAAATCCAAGGAAAAAGACATTATATTTTCTCATGGCGAATTCAAGAAGCAGAAGCTCAGCGTGGAGATGGAGCACCTTGCCCTGGAAGCAGCCAAATCCATCGATACTCAGTTAGCAAGGGTGGACATAAGCATAGACGACGAGCCGAAAGTGGCCAACGTTAACCTGACGCCGGATCTTATTAATGCAGGGAAAATAACCGGCGTAAATATGGTTGAGAAGTTCGTGGAAAGGATATACGAGAACTACCAGTCCCACAAGGAGAAACCGCTTCTCATGAAATTCTTCGAGGACGCGAAATCGGTCATGAAAGACGTCCTTAAAGACAAGCACATGCTGTGA
>CAYUSU010000021.1:5206-23633 GCA_964447525.1 uncultured archaeon
TCGATCCCTTCCAGTTTCTTCCTGAGATCCTTTATCTCTTTTTTGTGGGTCCTCTTCCTGTGTACCCTCTTGACTACGTAAATAACAACAAATATGCAAATAACGAGTATGATTACCCAGTTTATTGATATTTCCTGAACTTCTTCACAGTCGATGGCGAATTCCTTCTGATCCGACAGAAGGGTGGCGAAACCCTCCCTGAATTTCGCATACGTGAAATACTTGCCGGAAGGCATGGAAAATACGTCAACATTAATCGGAACCTTTATTTCCTGGAATTTCTTCGCCCTCCCTATCTTCACCACGTCAGCATACTTGGTCTTAAGCGAGGGTTCAGGTCCTATCACCTCGAATTCGAGATAAGAGTTTATCATGGTCTCAGAAGGTATCACGAATATAGTCACGTTGGCCGAATCGTGGCAAGTGTATTCCAGCGCATTGAGTGATGTTGCCATGATCGGAGGGGATTCCTGATACTGGAGATAAAATTGTATCGTATCACCGTTTAATATGACTGGTATGGTGACATAAACACCGTTTTCATCCTCGGTGATTTCCAGATTATCTGAGATGTTCAGTATCTTTGTTTTTTTTATCGGTATGAACATCGAAACATCGTAATAATCCTCCTGCGCGAAATTCTTCATCGAATTATTTATCTGGAACACTACAATAGATTCCCCTGCTTCAAGAACATCCAGCATCTCCACAGTTTTCAGTACGGGCGGTGTCGTTATCTCGATCAAGTATTCTTTTATAACCAAACCGTCCACCCTTGCGACCCAGTTTACGTATGTCGAATTCTCCATCCTCAGCCGGAGCGAGCTTCTCGAAACATCCGAATCTTCATAACCGACAACTTTTGCCGTCATCGTGTCCGAGAAAACATTGGTCAAAATGAGTTCGCTCACGGAAACGTTGTTCGGGTTGTAAACACTGAATCTTTTCGTCCACTTTACGGGCTCCCCGACGATCACCTTGCCCGGCATCCATTCGCTCTCTGTAACCTTCAGATTTATTATGTCTATTTCCCTCCTTACCGGAGTGTAATAATCCTCGAACATCAGACTGTCCTGGTAATAATTATAACCGAAAACCCTTGTAAGAATATAATTGGTGCCGTGCGGTATGGTCGTCTTGTAATTGACCTTTACCTTGTCTCCGTCTTTCAGAAAGAAATTCTCCTTGTATATCCCCTCTGATTTCTTTTCCACTAGATATTCGACGTACTCCTTTCCCTCAACGTTTTTCAGTCCCCCGTATGTAAGAATGAAATCCGTATCCTTGTCGAGTTCAGACCATGTTCCCGTGTTTCTGTCATAGAGGTAAAGGAAGAATTCTGTCTCCTCGATAATACCGCCCTTCGGAATGTAAACTGCTATCTTGACGTCCTTTACCCCCTTCTCCCCGGAGTCCACCACAACATTGGTGACATTTATTTCAACATAATCATCAGAAATGAACCTTATTGATGATGATTCTTTCACTATTTCCGCATAATATTCCTCATACACTATACCAGGTGTTACTCCGCCCGCTCCTCCCGGCGGAACATGCTCGGTTGGCGGCGTCCCTACTCCCGGGACTGTCAGGTTTTCCTGAACGGTTCTGGTTACAGGTGTTCCGGACATTGTTTCAAGGACGTATGTAGTATTAAAGATGTATCTTCTTGTGTAATAATCAGACGGTTTGTTAAGGTTGTACGAAAGGATGATGTCATCGTTCTGCCCCATCCCCCTTCCCAATACATTCTCCACGTCTATACCTGCACTTACGTAACCGTCAGACCCGATCGCGTTCTGTGTCTGTATGTTAGAGTATCCGGTCAGGTCGTAATATCCGGAGCCATTGATATAGGTTACTGTTACACCCGAAACGGTCCAGTCCGTAGGAGTTCCGTTTTGGGACATATGGGGAATATTGGTGGTAATATTCACGATCCTCACCGAAAGTGTCGAGTGTCCTATATGTCTGGCCGTATCGCTTGCGTTCACCGAAGTTCCTGATTCCGTGTTTGATACGAGATTAACGGTTTTGTCACCCCACACATCTATGGAGTATATGAAAGGAAAGTCGGTCCGGGAATCGGAATACTGCATGTATATGGAACCTCCCCATATGACTTCCCAGTCAAACGCCGATGAAAAATAATCACCCAGAGTCGTTGAACCGGTATCGTATAAATCAGTATTGATATCCTGGCCAGGGGTCAGGACAACAGGTACACTTGATGAAAGGATAGGAAGAAGGTCGCCTATTTTATAGAATTCCCATCCGTGAACAATGTAATCCAGCCCGGAAGCGACGTTCTTCATGGTTCCTCTTGCCGCCCATGTTGTCCTGTTCACTATCTCGATTCCCTGCCTTATGGGACCTCTGCTGAATCTGTCGGAGAATGTTATCCCCGTCATAGTCATATCATAAACATACGACCC
Source organism: uncultured archaeon (assembly GCA_964447525.1). Classification (GTDB taxonomy): domain Archaea; phylum Aenigmatarchaeota; class Aenigmatarchaeia; order QMZP01; family QMZT01; genus JAFGDH01. The sequence continues at coordinate 7,642 of CAYUSU010000021.1, forward strand.
AGTAAGCCCGTTAAGGCTGTCGAAATCAAGTGACAGGAAATTGCTGTTGAAGTTCACATCAGGTGTCATGTTCCCGTAGAACGTGATTACGTATTCAACTCCGGGAACCGTATCGATGGTCCACTCCAGTCTGTCATACATCCCGTCGAAATCGATGTCCCTCAGATTTGCTGAACCCTGTGAATACTGCAGACCATATATGCTGGTGGCGTCGTTAAGTTCAAAGGTGTTAAGCGCGAACTGGAAAACTATTTCCGTGTTATCGAGAGAATGTGTCGTGTTGAAGTGTACCCTGAACCTCATTACGTTCGTATCGTTAGCGTGCAGGTCCTTCCCGCCGTCCATGTTGTCCACCTCCGTCATGAGGCTTATGAGAGGAATGACGCTGCTGTTCGTGATCGAATATTCGATGGCCTGGTCGCTTTCCGTCGTATTCAGAATGATTCTCGTCCTCTGTGAACCGGATGGTGACGCAGCGACGTTTTTCCTTGCCGTATTGCTGAGTATGTTTGTATGGGAAGTGGACGACAATGTCATTTCAACCTGTTGCATGACATCGACATTGTTGCCCACGTAAACCTCGACGTAACCATAACTGGACACGTTACCTCTTGCCGTACCGTTGGGATAGAAATCGGCATCCACCCTCTCTGTTATGTATGACACTGGTGCTGAAAAAACGCCTGGAAGGGTAACGCTGAAAAGGATTATAGATACAAATAACCCAAGACACCGCTTCATATTAAAATTATGATGTTTCCTCTTAATAACCATTAATTAATGAAAAACTAGCATGTAGACCTGTATATAAATTAATCGGTTAGCCGTTGAACCGATAGTTTTTATTTGTCCTTATATAATTATTAACATATGTACGGGGGAAACCGGGGTGCCGGAATTTTTGTAGTTCTAGTCACATCCCTGTTCATACTATCTTTAGTTGGCCTTCCGGGTATAATCGCCGTTGTGACCCAGCGAACTTATAATCTCGATTTAGATTCCCCGCTGTTTAATTTCGAAAACAACGCATTCAACGATTCCGCCACGACGAAGGAATTCGACTTCACCGGCGTAGAGAACAGGACATATTGGGTAAAGATACCGAAGAATTCAACGATTCTTAATGTCAGTTTCAACCTTACAGGTAAAATCACCACGATTTATCAGCAGCAGATCATTTCTCATGATGTCGGTTTGACTGGGTTTTCAATAGGGGATGTCACATCGGATCCCGGCAATGAAATCGTTACCGGAAGGCAGACATCCGGTACAGACCAGTCCCATCTTTTTGTTGTGAAACCTAACGGGACAATAGTTTGGGATTTCAATACAACTTCAGCCAAAACCAAGGCCACGTATTCAACGTCCGTGGGGAATGTGACAAGCCACGCCGGAAATGAAATCGCCTTTGGCTCGGAAGATTATAATTTATATTTAATCGATGCCACGGACGGCGGCGGACAGATTATCTGGAATTACAGTACAGGGGTGGAAGTCAGGGCCGTCAAGATAGCGGATATCGAAGGCGACGGGATAAACGAGGTCGTGAGCGGAGCGGGAACAACCGTTCTCGTGCTGAACTCAACGATGGGGATTGTGTGCAGTATCGGACTGGGAGGCGACATAAGGGACATAGACGTCGGTAACCTGACAACAGACAGTGGAAACGAGATAGCCGTTGTAACCGCTTCCTCCGGTGCATCCGATGAACTCCACATACTCAACTCGACATGTGACAAAATTATCGGGATAGACACGAACGCAACCACTACCGGCGTATCGATCGGTGACATAAACGAAAACCCGGGGAACGAGGTGGCAACTGCTGGAGGGGATTCTTATGCTAGGGTTTATAATATTTCGGATTCCTCCGCGGTACAGGACTGGTCATTTCAGTCAGGAGCCGGAATCAACAGCATAGTCATCGGGGACGTGGCGTTAGATATCCCGGGGAACGAGACCGTTATAGGAACCGACACCAAGAAGGTGATAACGCTTAACAGGAACGGGAGTATGATATGGAGCTTCGGAACCCTGACGTATGTGCATACGGTTGCAAAGGGGAACCTAACGACGGATGAAGGCATTGAACTGGCTGCCGGTGACGGGAGCCTTTACATATTCAACTTCAATTATTTTCCGACTAACCTTTCTATCGATGTAGGTGATCCGGGAGCTTATGACTGGTCTCATTCAGAGGAAAAACTCAGGACTTCGGTAAATGCATACGGTTTCAATTCTGCCGTTGAGAACTTCCTCAGCACGTGTATCCCTGACGCTAACGGGAAATGCGACGTACCTTTCATTTTCCATTCCGACTGGGCTGGAAAACTGAACATATCTCACATCAATGTCAGCTATAATTATAATGCATCTTTCGATCTCTCATATCAATATGTTCCCGCTTGGTCGAGGACGAACAACGTCATGGTGAACGAATCCGTTGGAAATTATTCGAAAAATATATCATTCGTAAATCTCCCCTCAGATAACATCTCCATAAATTATTTCCGGATAAACGACACGGCCACGGAATGCGATTTCAACGGATCTTCATACACAACAACCACGATTAGCGGACAGAAAGTATGCGATATTTCTTCTTTAGGATTCATATTTCCGGGAACGAAAAGTCCCCCGTTTTATACCATTTTATGGGACAACAACCTCAGCACCGGGATCCCTAACATACTTACAGAATCATCCAACTATTATACAAATATTACGGACGATTTCAACCTAAGGAAACCAGTCACAATATCCAATCAGACCTCTACCCAGTTTACGAACATCATCGCGAATGTTTCCATAAACTATCCTGTCATTGATGGTTTGGAGTTCCTTAATGTCACGTGGAATTCAGTAGAATGTGACATAACCCCTTCGTCTGCTGTCGGTGACTGTGATACGTCCAGTCCCACATACTCCGCAATAGTTTGCAATTCAAATACGTTCTACGTATGTAAAGAAGACGTGGTTCCGGACGGCGTGGTTGATTTCTTCAAATGGGTCCAGCCATACTCCAACGGACAGGTGAGTTATGAAGCGGGAGGTTCAACCAATCTGGTTCCTGTTCTTACGAACGGCAACGTGACCCCTGCGGACGACTTGTGGGGATCTTATTTCAATTTTTCCGTTGATGTCGTTGATTCCGACGGGGATTTCGTTAACGTGAGCCTTTGGCTTTACCAGAACCTGTCAGGACAATGGTCCCTGATAAAATCCAATAACGTGACCGGAACGGGGAAGGCATGGTTTAACATATCCTCCGACAAATCATGGGTAGGTTCGGACGAATACATATTTGAATATCAGGATTTCAATTCTTCATCATATCCATTCCACAGTCCCCTTAACACTTCCAACTATTCAGGTCCTGTCGCAAATAAACATAATTCCTCAATTGTTTACGTCCAGGGTAACAATACCTACGTTAACAGGTCCGGGACCGACACAACCCGGTTGGTAGTTCTGATAAACGATACCAATACAGGAACCCCGGTGGATTCAGGTATAACGTGCAGGTTCTGGGTTACTACGGACGGGAGCACATTGGATTCGGGTTACCAGAACACGACGAATTCGACGGGTCACTGCGTTTATGATTTTGACCCGGATGGTTCCTATTCCGTAGGGAATCAGACATGGAAGGCCGGCGTTTTAAGCGATCCTTATTACAACTCGTCAAATTCCTCGTCCAATAACCTCACGGTGAAGGGGATGATGAACATCAATTTCACCCAGCCCGTCGAAAACGGCGTTCTTAACAGGAATTTATCCAACACGATCACAGCAAGGATGTTTGACGAGTATGACCAGTATATTCAGATAGCCGGTTACAATTGCACATTTTATTACAACGATGGATACATTGGAAATTCCACAACAAACAGCAACGGCATATGCTCGATTTCATGGGATCCTGACTGCACACCTTCATTGGGTTCCCAGAACATAAACGTGACCGTTTCAGGGAACGTTTCTGATATTTATTCCATTGATGATTCCAATGACCAGCACAACATTATAATGAAAGACACTTTGGTCACGACCATAACAAGTCCATTGTCAATGTTCTCTGTTTTCAAGGGAGACTCCCTGCAATTCAATTCATCGGTTAATGACACCTGTTCCAAATGCTCCGACTCCGAATACAATGTTACATGGAGCAAGAAATGGAAAAGAAAAATACGCATTGATGTTAATGAAACTTCTGGAATTTCCAGATACAACGAACCTGTTATATTAAATGGAAGCACGTTCGAAGGCGAAATGATAGATCTTAATGACTGGAGAATTGATTACACGACGGTCCTCCTAAACGGACAGGAAATCCCCTTCGAAGTGGAGGCATGGACCGACGCAAACAAGGATACAATCAACCAGACCCAGGTATATTTCGGTCAGTTCACCGAACTCGTTTTCCTATCGAATTCGAATCCTTTCCAGAACCAGACCGTATGGGTTTATTACAACAGATCCGGCCACACCAATTATAACCTTTCCTACATAATCAACAGTGGTTTCGAGGGAAATTCCAGTTTTGGATGGAACTGCACCAAAACCAACTGCCCCGGAGCGTATTGCCTTTGCCAATCGGAAAAGGAAGGGACCGAGACCAATGGAAACTATTCGCTCCATCTGGCCTCAGAGGCCAATCTTCCGAACAATCTCGTGTGGTTCTCTCAGGATTTCGTGACCCCGATGAGTTCGGATTATGTCAAGATAAGATACAAGGTCGTGGGCGAATACACTGCAGGTTCCTATCTTAACATGACCATAGGTAATGTGACAATCAGTCTTAACATATCCAATAAAAACGTGTGGCAGGAAACCAATTACCAGAACGTTTCATTCCAGAACGCGACCACCGTGAACTTCTCCGTGCACGATATAGGGGACGGCGGGGGTTTCGTTAACGCTTGCCATGTTTACATCGATTACCTGTGCATTTCAAATTCTTCCTCCGACTGTGTGACCTTCGACTCTGGAGCTGGTTTCATGAAAACAATCGAATCCCAGACACAAACGGGCACGAACAAAAACATGACATGGAACATCCCCCTGGCCGAGGACATGGGTCTCAGGAGAATGATCGCCAATTCTACAGGACCATACCATGAATATGGGATAGGGAATGTCACCGTCCAGGTCCGCGGGTGGAGTAACCTTTCCTCCATGAACATCAGTTCTTCTTACTGCTGGTATGATCAGGGATATATATGCATGCAGAACGGAACCGTTGATGCATTATGCCAGATAGACGATCTCAATACGTCTTACGGCGTATACGGATACAATGTTAGTTATTATCTTGGTGGTCAGTATGTCGGTTCTAACATAACCAACAATTCCGGTATATCGTCGCTCGTCATAAACCTGGGGGATCAGGTTGGCGAAAAGACGATAATATGTAATGCTACCAATGATATCTTCTACAACATAACCAATAACTCTCTAAATTTTTCACTTAATATTACCGGAGGAAATACCACAGCATCCGTTACCCTGAACCCTTCATATGAACAAGCTTCTGGGATAACGAAACTATCAAACCACACGTTTGATCTTGATATAGTGATTCAGAACACCGGCGACGGTGCAATGTATTCGCCTTTGTTCAAAGTGTCCCTACCTGCTGGAGTTTTTATGGACAACATTTCCTGCCAACCAATTGCTCCTTACCTTAACTGTTCCCTTACGAGAACGGTCAACGTGACCAACGTATCTTCGGTTGGGAACGGTTCTATCGAGATCAATGTTTCATGGTCCAATGCCGATTCAAGTCAGGGAAACGTTACCAACCAGAGCATAATCGATGTACTGGAAAACCCGGTACTCAATATTATTGAGACTTACCTGAGCGGAAGCGTCCCGAGGGGATATACCCAGGAAATCGGAAACTTTACTGTCGAGGCCATGGGAAACATCAATCTTTCCAATATAACTATAAGCGAGATCGGCGGGCAGTACCAGAACCTTTCACAATGGCTGGTATATTCTACGAGAAACATAACCAACATCTCTAAAGGAGGTACGTACATGGTGTTCGTAAACATATCCGTTCCTTCCTACGCGGCGGAAGGTTTCTACATAACCAACGTTACGGCCAATGCGACGCTTTCCCAGTGTTCCCCCGCCAGCGGGTGCTGGGATCCGATGACGCTCAACATAAGCGTCTTGCTTCCTGACTGGCAGCTGGACAAAAACAATGTTTCCAAGATCATAGGAACAAATACCGATAACGGTACGATAGGAACAATAACCGTAACGAACAACAGGAATTCCAACTATTCTTTCACCGTTACGCTTACAGGCAACGGAACCGGATATATCGGAATTGGCAGATATTCCTTCAACCTAACCGAAATGAATTCTACCCAGATACTGGTTTATCATAATTCCACTTCAGGTCAGTACAGTTACGGAACATGGTTCGGCAACCTTACAATAAACAACACGCTGAGCACGTTCCCTAACATAATAAGCATTCCGGTATATGTGAACGTGGTGAACGTTTCCGTTAACATTATTTCACCGACACAGTCATCACCTACCGGAACCATAAACGCTACCGACACAATCAACGTTACGGTCAACGCCACTAACAGCGACGTGATAATAAACCAGAGCATGAATTGGAGCGTTCTGGTCGGAGGGGAGAATTGTCCGGTAACAAATTACACCTTCGACAATCCATCCGGCCTGTGGAATGTTACCTGTGTTACCCCGACGGTTCCGGGAAACCCGATAAACGCATCCCTGAAGATTTACGGAACGTATCAGAACATAGAAATATACGATGAAGAGAATGGAGCGGTGGTTTACGATGACATCACCCCTCCGAACTTTTCCTCTGTTGTAGTTTCCAACGTTCTCAAGGGAACGACACCATACGTGATTATTCGGGTTAACATAACCGATAATGACGAAGTTAATGATTCATGGCTTTCCATCAGCAGACCCGGAGGAACCGACAGTATAACCAATTACTCTGTTTCCGGGGATGAATATACCTTCAACTACACCAATCCTGATATAGTCGGGGACTATGACATAACCGTATACGCCAACGACACCAAGAATCAAGTAGGAAACGCGACAGGATGGTTTGATGTTTACAGACCGATTGATTTCTACGGGAGTTTCCAGAATCCTGACGGAGAAAACCAGACAATTAACCTCACTTTCTATAGGGACGGTACCGATTATTTCATGCACTCATTTTTAACCAATTCATCAATCGGGGAATATAATCTTACATCCCATAAGAGGAAGTATGATATTAAGGCGGAAGTGTACGGACACAAGGTAAGGTTCAACGGGGTGAACACGACCCAGACCGCCATTAACCAATTCGGTGTCCCCGATCCCGGTAACCTTACCAACCCTGTAAAATTTGATTCATTCCCTAACAATTCCGCCCCTCACATTTCCAATATCAACCTTCCGAACACTGGGGAGAACATACTTATGGCGTTCGTTGTCCATGCCCCGAACCTCAGCTTTGATAATGCACAGTTAATACTTGACTATTCTTCTGCGCTTTCCGGATGGTCCGGTGAGGAGGGAGACCTCAGGCTTTTCGTTTGCGGCAACTGGAGCTATTCCCTGAGGACATGTGATGACGGGGAATTCGCTCACCTTAACGAGAGCATAGTGCCGAACCAGACATCGGACACGTTCACGTTCAACACTACATCATTCTCGGCATTTGCCATAGCGAAATCATGTTATCCAAACGTCTGTGGCGCAGGATCACAGACACCCCCGGGAAGCCCGTCTTCCCCGGGAAGCCCCGGAGGGAGTACGGTATCAAGTACGGAATGCGGAAACGGTATTTGTGAATCAGGTGAGAATTCCGTCAACTGTCCGCAGGACTGCGAAGAAGAGAAGGCGTTCATTGTCACCACAGGTATCCGGGAGATAAGGCTACATCCCGGTGATAATTCTACATACCCCTTCATAATAACAAACAATCTCGGAGAAGCGCTGGACGTTATAATACTTCAGGAGGGACTCGGTAAATACATAAGAATCGAGGACAATCTCCTTTCCGTCCTCCCCGGACAAAATAGCAGTACCAACGTCTTCGTTGACATACCCAGGGACACTGAAGCCGGAACGTACACCGGTTCCGTTACTGTTACCGGAGCCGGCGAGACAGAGACCATACCAGTACGACTGGTCATAACCTATCCGGGCAAGAAGGTTTTCACAGTTGACGTTAGCGTCATAACAAAGACGATAGAGCCGGGCGGAAAACTCATTTTCAACGTAGAGATGAGAAACCTCGGAACCTACGAAGAGATGAACCTTAGCATGGATTATCTGGTTTCGGATATACAGACAAGGGAGGTCGTCGCAAGATTCAACGAGTCGCTGATATTGGAAGACATTCTGACTTTGACCAGATCAATGGATTTAAACAAGGAAATCCCGCCGGCGGAATACATACTCGAAGTTATAGCGACTTTCGAGGACAAATCCGTCAAGGATTCCGAATCCTTCCAGGTGGCTGTCTCATTCTGGGCCACCCCCATAGGAGGAATAGTACCGTATGCCGTGTCTATAGTTATGCTGATTGTTGTTGCTTACTTTGCGAGAGGGAGGTACATAAAATGGAGAAAAAGCAAGGTCAGGTACATCTTCCCTTTGGATGACGACAAGCTGCCGCAGGATTCCATGGAGGCTTTCTGGGTTGGTAATGTTGCAGAGACCAACAAGAAGACGTTCATAAACCCGAAAGACCTGACTACTCATTTCCTTGTTGCCGGAGCGACAGGTGCCGGGAAATCGGTCGCCGCATCGGTGGTGGTAGAAGAAGCCTTGGAAAAGAAAATACCCGTTGTCGTATTCGATCCGACTGCCCAGTGGACCGGGTTCGTGAAATCATGCGAGGACGAATTCGTGCTCAGAAAATACCAGGAATTCGGAATGGATGTAAAGGAGAAGAAGCCGTATAAGGGAATGATATACGAGATAGATGATCCTCACGTAAAAATAGACATCAGAAAATACCTGAATCCGGGGGAGATAACGGTGTTCGTCATGAACAAGTTGAAAGCCGGCGAATATGACGTATCGGTGAAGGACATAATAGACATGATATTCTCGATCAAGTGGGAGGAATCCACCACACTGAAGATGATAATAGTTTTCGACGAGGTCCACCGTCTGCTGGAGAAGTACGGCGGCAAGGGAGGTTACGTTTCGTTGGAGCAGGCCTGCAGGGAATTCAGGAAATGGGGAATAGGTGTCGTGATGTGCTCACAAGTGCTGACTGATTTCAAGGAAGCGATAGCGGGTAACGTGCTTACCGACATCCAGCTGAACACCAAGGCAATCGAAGACATCACCAGGGTAAAGGACAAATACGGGGAGGAATATGCCCAGCGCATTTCGAGACAGGGTATCGGCGTGGGTATGGTCCAGAACCCGAAGTACAATGAGGGTAAGCCGTATTTCGTTAATTTCAGGCCCACGTTCCATAACCCTCACAAGATTTCCAACGAGGAGATGGATATGTACAAGGAATTCGCAAAGAGGATAAAGACGATTGAGGACAAGATTTTAAAGATGAAGAAGGGCGGAAGAGACACGAGCGACGTGGAACTTGATCTTAAACTGGCGAACGACAAATTGAAACAGGGAAGATTCAGGATGGCAAAAATTTATATTACATCACTCGAAAAGTTATTAGGAATATAATTAAATAACGATAGACAGCTTACAACGATTAAGCCGTCTTTCGAAACGGGAGCTGATCTCTTGGCTGAAAAAGACGATCAAAAAAATCAGGAAAATGTAATGACAAAGTCAGAATTCGAAGCACTTGAAGGCAAGGAAGGGGGAGGAAAAAAGCATTTCAGCCTGTTCGGAAGAAAAAGCAAGAAAGATAAGCTTAAGGAAATACTCGAAAAGCCTGATTCCAGCGTATCCGGCAAAACCGATGTGGATGCCCTTTCAATGAAAATAGAAAAAATCCAGGCCAAAATGGAGATGAATGACGATTTAAGAAAAACGACCGACGAACGGCTTTCATCATTCTCCGAAGAGATAGGCGAACTGAGATCATCACTACTTGAAAAGGAAAAGACGTTTAATGAAATGGAATCAAGCTTCAAGAAACTCCTTGATATAACTGAGGAGATCAAGCCCGAAAAAATAGTTAAGGATATAGAGGAAAAGGGTAACGACATCATTAAGAATCAGTCCAGACTGGACACTCTTGATGTCAAGTACGATGACATAAGAAAGAACGTCAAGGAGATAAAAAGCCTTCTTGAAAAAGTGAAGGACATCAAGAAAATTTTCCTCCTTTCAGAGCAGCTTGACGAAAAGATAAGCAAGGTCGAAGAAGAAAGAAGGAACATAACCAGAATGTCCGGAAAAATAGAGGCCATGTTCTCGGAGATAAGCAACAAGCTCAAGGATTTCGAGAAATCCAGGGAAAAGATAGAGGTTAACAGCGAAGGCATGTACGACCTTATGAAATCCCTTGACGGACTCGATGTAAGGATGGATAAATTTGCCGAGAAGGAAAAGCTGGACCAGATACTTGACGGGGTCGAAGACATGAAGAATGCTGCCGAAACCAGGATAGATGATATGAAGGATATTGTGGACAGGCTTCTTGATGACCTGAAGAAGGGGGGAATCAAACAAGTCCTCAAAGAACAGGGTGGGGAAGGGATAGATGAGATCCTGAAAGCGGCGCGGGAACTTAATAAAAAGGAGAAGATCGCAGTCAAACTCCCGAAGATAAATGAAGAGGTAAAGGAACCTGAAAAAATCCCGGAAAAGGAGACGGAAATGATTACGGAAGAACAATCCGAACTTCCTGAAGAAAAACCCGATAATATTATGGACCAATCCGGGGAACCTGAATTAAACGAAGAACCGATCGACATTCCGAAAGCGACCGGAAAAAAGTCCACGAAGAACCTAAAGAACATGATAGTTCAGATAAAGAAAAAAATGAATTCCGGGAAAATAAAAGAAGCTAAAAATATGTATGTTGAACTTCTCAATTCTTATGAGGGTATGAAATCGGAGATGGAACTGGACGAATACGTTTCCCTTTATGAGACCATATCGGATCTGCACAAAAGATTAAAATGAACATTCGTTCCAAATCATAATAATACGATTTTATCGTGACAAATTATCCCCGGTCGATGTGTAATAATACGTAATGTTCTTGTTTTTTTATTCATTCGATCCTCTCCCTAATCTCTTGAGCATGATCACTCCGATCACCATTATGATTCCGACTATAATGTATAGACCGTAATCGCCCAACGGGTTTTCTCCGGATATTCCTCCCTTTACTGTAAATGTGCTGGTTGAAAGGGCTTCTCTTCCGGTGTATGTCACGAAGCTTTCGAAAATATATTGACCCGGCTCCATATTTTCTGGTAGGAATAATTCCAGTTCTTTTTCCTTCTGTTCCACCACGGCGATAGTCTCCGATCTCTCGGATATCATGTCACCCTGGAGGGTTTTGGCAGAATATGTAATGTAAACGTCCACCTTGGCCCTCGGTCCTCCGACATTAATAATTCTGAGCATCGCCTTCACCGAACCACCCGAATCTGCTTCGTGTGTTATCATGTCTATGGTCACATCAAATGAAGGAACGTTGGCCGAAGCATACATCTCTGTTTTTATGTGCTTCTGGTACTCCGGGTCGTACCCGGCGATTATGGCCGGAAGCCTCCACTGCCCGCCGCCGAGTACGGATACATTGTATGTGATATCAATGGAATCGTTGTCGTAAAGATTTCCATCCCAGTTTGAATACGCATAGGAGAAGTTGTAATAGTATATATCCACATAATTCCCGTCCGGAAGAACCGTCTGGGATGGATCACCTACGTAGAAATCGGTCCCGTTGATCAGTTCTACCGTGGTTTCGGAAGTCTGGTTGTAATACGTGACGTTCCTGTTGTATATAGTCGCTCCTTGCGGCAGGTAATCTGAAATAAGAATCTGGCTCATCGGTCCTCCTATCGCCTTCAGTATAACCCTTACGCTAAGGTTTTGAGGGTTCGAAAGATCAGGTATCCATATGTCCTTGTAACCTCTTAGCACGATCTCGGAAGAATATATGTAATCCAGTATGTAGCTTGTCTTGGAATTGCTTTCGTTGTCCACCGCAGTCACATTGGTATACATATATCTGGTATCATTCGGGTCCATCTGGGACGAGGTCATCGAGTAAGTAATCCGAACGGTGTCATTCTCCTCCATACCGGTTCCCGCATCCGTCAGCGACATGTTCGATATATTTACATATATCAAAGTGTTCAGGCTTCCGCTCCTGTCCACCACGTCAACATCCACACTGGTGTTTCCCGTGATATCCACAATCGAGTACGGGGAATAATCTATGAAGTAAACCCTCACCCCGGCCACAGCGGGTGCGGTGAAGTCGTAAGGAACCTCGTCCGTTATGTTGATCATCGGGATCTCGTTGTTAGTCTGGTTTATTTTCACTTCCACGACCACGTCTATCGTTTCATTCTCCCTTCCCACGATCCATTCAGGGTCGATGGTCTTGGTGATTTCCATGTCAAGAAGCGAAACACTGAACCATATGGTATCGTTCAGTCTCATATTACCAGTGGTATCGTTGCAGTAAACCTTCAACTGGAACGTCCCCTCCCCGCTCGTGTCTATCGTATCATACCAGTTCGTCCCGGAATCATTGCTCATCGTGCTGTTGGAACCTCCGATGTTCCACATGCAGGTGTAAGCCTGCTCTGATGTAGTGACGTTAAGATCAATGGTTGTTGTCGAATAAGTCGAATTCGAAGGATTATCGATAGTTATCCCTGGTCCGCTCGAGTCAACAGTGAAATTCGTCGATGCGGTCGTTGAAGAATAGGATGAACCGTCGTAAGTCCTGCACCTTACAAACAAGGTATCATCAATAGTTGGGACATTGAATGTGCAGTTCATCTCGGAATAAGGATAGGCAAAGGACCCGTCAGAACATATATCATTCCCACTGGATGGCGTGCAGCTGTCAACCGTGTCGTTGCAGCAGTAAAGATACAGATCATCCTGATCATCATCACCCTGTCCGGAGGGGGTGATAGTCTGCAAAGCCCCGCCGGCGATGGGATCACTCGATTCCGAAACGGAAGTGATGACAGGATCAGCATTAAGAACCGTTATGGTTGTGGAATTGTATTTGGACGTATTCGAAGTCCCGTCCCCGCACCAGAACTCGAATACGATTTCGTCACCCTTGGAGAAGTTCCCGCTCCCGTACGTGTAAACTTCCGTTGAAGTCCCGTTGCTCACTACCGAATCCGCTTCGCTCTCGTCCTTCGTATCGTTCAGGTATGGCTGGACATAAACCTTCAGCGTGTCCCCTGAATCATCATCCTCACAGGTCACGTTCAGTATCACGTCCGTCGTCGTGTACACGCTCTCGGGGTAGGTGGAGTTGGCTGTTATGATCGGGGGCGAATTTATGATTTCTGTGTCTGTGCTGTTGATCCAGCTCCCGTTCTCGAAACCGTCATTGACCATGCATGAAAAGGTCCAGTTCTGATCTTTGGAAGTGTATGAACTGCTCATGTTGTCCACGTTGGCCTCGACTCCCTGCGTGTAAACGGATACCTCCCCCTCCGCCGAGCTGAACGAGGGCTCGGGGGAAGCGAACTTCCTGATCCTGAAGGCGTCTACGTACTGCTCTCCTCCCGGGCTTCCGGCTCCTGAATATAAATGGAAATATCCTATCGTGGAGGCGGGATTCCAGAATCCCGCGCTTCCTTCCTCCAGCATCCCGTTTACGTGTATCGAATACGTGTCCGAGGTGAAATTGTAGCATTCCTTTATGGTGTCCCATTCCTTGTTGCCGGAGAAAGTGGCGGAGATCGTCTGATAGGTCCCGTTATAATACTTGTAGTTGTAGGGAGGAGTCGCGTCATCGGCATACAGGTTCCCGATTCCGTTACCCCCGTAAGTATCATATGTGAATATCACGTGATAATATAGTTGGGCGAAGGCCCATTCCCACTCGAAACATACGTCCCCGGAAAACGTGATGTTCTTCATCATTTTTACCCTGCAATCCCCATAAGGACTGTATATCCTGGCTGAATAGTCCCCCTCCCGGTACACGCTGGAGTTCCTCGTAACGCTCCCTCCCCCGCACTCCGTGCTGGTCACCCATTTGTCCAGGTCGGTCTCGAAATCATCAAAAAAGATGAAGGTGGAATCCCCGTCACTTCCCGAATCCCCGGACGGGTTCCCGTAATAAACGTATATATCCCCGCCGGAATCAAGGTTATCGTTGACCTTCACCCATACCTTTGCCGGGTCCGCGCTTGCGTTCTCCACCCAGTAACTCAATTCCGTGACCCCGTCATCATCCGTGAACCTCATGTCGTTCGGGAAATCATCGCAGTTGCCTTCGAGATGCAGGTCCCCTCCGGAAGAGCTTCCTATCTCAAGCCCGACCTGGTAATCGGTTCCGGCACCCGGCTGGCCCGTTATGGTTATCTTCTTTCTGTGGTAATAATTTCCAAACCAATCATTTCCCCCGCTTTCGTTGAGCGCATCGCCCTTATACCATTTGTAGTAATAGACGACATTGTCCCCGTCGGAATCACTCGAATTGCAGTAACCGAGCAGCGTTTCGTTAGTATATGCGAAGGGAGAAGGATCAATTCTGGCGCTTACGGTGGTGGGATCGTCATTCTCCCTGAACGTCCTTTCCGATTCATTTCCCCACGTCCCTACCGTGTTGTTGGCATAGACATTGAAGGTGTAACTGTCCCCGTCCACTATGCTAGAATTGGTCAGGTAACACGACACGCTCGTTCCTGTCCCAACCTTGGTCATCGTCTCATTCGATCCCTCCCATTCCAGCAGGCAGGTATCAACATAGCTTCCGCTAGAACTTACAGTAACATTCACCGTCACGGAATTCCCGGTATTCCTCGAATTGTTCGCAGGGGTCGGACTCACATACGTGACAATAACACTCGTTGATTCGCAATCATTAGAGGCATTACAGTAATCTCCTGCCCCGCATTCGCTGTCACTCCCGCAATCCATCCATGTACCCTCGTCACAATAATCATTATCACCGTCTCCATCCAAATCAATCGAATTATACGTATCCGTATAACAGTTCGTTCCGTTCACGCAATCATTTGAATAATCACAACATGCGTCATCATCCTCCGAAGGAGCGGAATCAAGGGTGCCGCTGAAATCTTCATTCAGCACCCACTCCCCCGTCGTGTTCTCACAGCACACCGAATCGTTGGAATCACCACCAATGTTCCAGTATGCGGTAAACGTGGTCGTCCCGGTCATTATACAGCCGCATGTCTTGTTAAGATCATCCGGCGTGGTAAAGTAAGAGCATGTTTCATTGGTATAACCGCTCGTCCCGTCACATGTGTCCGGTGTTTCCTCGTCCGCCGAGGCGTCCGCCCCGCACCCGCTCTCGCAAAGATCCTCGCTATCAGTCCCATTCGTAAAGTAGCAGAGCCTGCACAGCGTATCGCTCCCGTCGCACCTGTAATCACCCGGACTCCAGCCGGCATCCGAGACATCATCACAGTAATAGCTGTTATACCCGCTTTGGCATGCAACCGCCTGCGTCCCGCATTCAGAGGGAGCGTTCGAACCGTCCGCATCCGAACCGTAATCCGTACAGCACTCCGCGTGAGAAGCATTCCCGCAAACGCCATCAGCGGAATACCCGCCGGCCAGCGAACCCGAATCGCACGTATCCGCATAATCCGCTCCCGAATCAATGCACGTGTCCAGATGCAATGAAGTATTGTACGCCCCGAGAGTTTCGTCACATTCCCATGCGTCACCGCTGGTATTGAAAGTGCATATGCCGTCATCGGTGTAAGCATTAGACCCGTCATCGGAACAGTTCACCCCGCTATAAGTCGAATTGCACGCGTCCACGCAGGTCCCGTCAACGCAAATCCCGGATACGCAGTCTCCTC
>CAYUSU010000022.1:0-23236 GCA_964447525.1 uncultured archaeon
CGGTGTTCTTACCGTGGAAGTACCGGATGTAACGAAGGCGGTAGGCAAGCCCGTTTCCGATGGTCAGTACCTGGTTCTGAGTTATCCTTTGTCAGGCGTTTTGGTCCAAGGAATTCAAACAATCGAAACATCCGCTAAAATAGTATCTGAAGGGAACGAAAAGGAGAAAATCATATTCACGGATTTCGGAGTCTAATCCTCTCTCCAGGAACGTTTGCATCTCGTGCACCGGAAGAACAGCGTTGGTGGTCCGTCTTCCGCCGAGCTGGTTTGCTGCATCCACCAGACAGCTTCCTTATTGCTGCAGTCAGGGCATATTGTCTTGATCTTCGGAAGTGTTTCCTTTGTTTCCGCCATAAGAACGATATCGTTGTGGGGACCGTTTTCGATCTTTTCCTCGATTTCGATCGGCTTATACTCTTTTATCTTGTGTCCGCACTTTCTGCAAACGAGAATTACTTTGTTTTTCTCCTTTTTCGAGACACAAACCAAACCGCACTTAGGACAAAATTCCACAGGAACCACCCTCTCTTATATAAAAATTTTTTTAAAACTATACTCGTATATTTTTGGCCAAATAATATATAAAGCTAATTGTTACCAGCAAGACTACTATTATCCATGGATTGGGGAACAAATATTCTGTTATGCCTATTTTTATCCATCCCACGTAAGGAATTATCATGACCATCTTTCCCTCCACTTCTTCTGGACTTATACTCTTCTCGAATGGAAGTTGCTGGCCATGATTCGCATCACCCCTCGTTTGGAATGTCCCGTCCGGATTTTTCTCTATCAGACGATGAACTATCGGAATGGGCCTTTCTGGGGGGGTGAATACGATGACATCGCCTATTTCAAGTAATTCATTATAATCATCCGGGTTGGGCACTCCACGAATAATGAGTATGTCTCCCTTTGCGAAAGTAGGAACCATGCTGTTAGATTCTACGGCAACGACTGGCATGCTGGTAGAGAGAGCGAAGGCAAGACCCTGATTTATCCCGAAAGCCAGAATAATTCCTATCACTATGTAAATTATTGTCCCTGTCGTACCATCTGTAATCTTTTTCATTTGATTCCCTTTAATCCGTACCCTATCATGTGTGCAATTCTAACAGGTTCGGGGATAAGTGAATGTATGGACGTTATGTTTAAAATATCTTTCCCTTCCTTTTCATTTATCCCACAGGACTGGAAATAAATCTTTTTTCTCCCGATCACACTGTTACTGATTTCATGCTCGTATATTTCACCAGCATTTTGGATAAGAGACCATCTTTTTTCGTGGTCATCAAATCTTCTGATCGCCTTTCGCATATTATTCAGGTCTGGTTTTTCGGAAATGACAACTATGACGGGCAATCCTGTCTTTTCATGGAGTGTGTTTATGTCAACAACGTTGAAACCAGCGAAAGTGATACCGTCCAGCATTATTATGCGCAACTGACGGTAATGTCTGCTTTTCTTGATGATTTCTGCTATTTTTCTCGTTGAATCATGACCATCTACGGTTATTTCGCTTGTTACGACACCGTCTATCTGGGATCCTCCCCTGCAGATAACGCCAATAAGAAAGGTTTTCTCGTCTCTGAAACTGAAGGGGGAATCATCAAAACCAATTATTCTGATTTCTTTCTTGATTTTCCTGAACATAATTAATTTATTTCAGTTTCTTCTTGATTTCTGACTGGAACTCTTTCGCTTGTTCCAGTATCATCTGGTTAGCATCGTTCAGGACCTTCAGCGGGTTTTTTGCCCTGACTATGAATTTAGGATCCGAAAGGTACGGATGTTTTATCACGTAGGAAGCTTGTTTGCTTCCAGCTTTCCAGGCGTTCTCCCGCAGAAGATTCAGGAACGTATGCGTCTCTCCTACGATTTCTATAGAAATCTTTTCCTTTCCCTTTTCAACCACATTCAATTTCATAAAAATCTATATGTGTTAACGTATTTAAATGGTTTTGCGGAAAGGAATCAGTTTTATTTAATATTAACAAATTATATTCAGATCAATATGGAAAGGAAATTATTCGAAACTGACGGTATCCGGGGGGTGTACGGTGATTATCCGCTCACGGATGAAATGATATTCAGGATAGGTAAAGCAATACCCAAATTCATCAAAAACGCAAGGGTTGTGATTGGCAGGGATACGAGAGCGAACGGAAAGGAAATAGAAAAAATGCTGGCTGGTGGAATCATATCTTCCGGCGGAGAAGTCATATCGATTGGTGTCATTCCCACGTCCGCGGTCGCTTATTTTACGAATAAACTGGGAGCGGATATAGGATGCGTGATAACCGCCTCCCATAATCCTTCCAGATACAACGGAATAAAATTCTTTTCCGGAAACATGTTGAAGCTGACGGACGAACAGGAAATGGAGATAGAAAAACACATATTTTCAGACGAAAGTAAATACGAAGAAACTGATCAGCAAATAATCATCAAAGACGTTTCCGGTGATTATATCGATTTCCTTAAGAGCACTGTGAAATGTGATTTGAACGGCATAAAAATAATCGTGGATGCTGCAAACGGTTCTTACTGTTTGATCGCTGGCAGGGTTTTGGGGCAAATGGGTGCGGATGTGAAAATGACCTCCAATGATCCTGACGGTAACAACATAAACGATGAATGCGGTGCTACAGACATTTCAAAAATTTCCGGCGCCGTGAAAGGATCCGACTGTATTGGGATAGCATTGGACGGGGATGGCGACAGGGTAATAATGATCAATGAAAACGGTGGTAAGGTGGACGGGGACAATATAATGGGTATATGCGCACTGCACATGAAAGACGAAGGGACCCTCAAAGGGGGAGGGCTGGTCGGGACGGGATACAGCAACATAGGACTGGAAATGGCGATGAAGGAAAACGGGATAAATTTTGTCCGGGCAAAGAACGGTGACAGATACGTGATGGAAGAGATGATCAAAGGGGGTTATAATCTCGGCGGGGAGTTCTCCGGCCACATAATATTTTTGGATAAATTAAAAACAGGGGACGGTATCCTGACCGCTCTTCAGGTTTTGGAAATAATGAAAAAAACCGGGAAGGGTCTTTCGGAACTTTCGGCGTGCATCAAAAAATATCCGCAGGTTCTCCTCAATCTGGAAGTGAAAGAAAAGAGGGAAATCGATTCGATGGAACACGTGAAGAAAAGGATAGACGAAGTCGAAGAGGAATTGGGCAACGAAGGAAGGGTATTGGTCAGGTATTCCGGTACTGAGAATGTTTTCAGGGTAATGATTGAGGGGAAGAACGAGAATGAAATAAGAAGGATGGCAGAGTCTATCATAGATGAAGTAAGAAAATTAATAGGTGTCTAGTTCAGGCTGTCGAGATTCACGCAAAGCTGATCCTTCCATATCATTTCTGGATAACTTTCAAGCATTTTCCTGACGTATTTCTTCCGCTCGTCGTAGGTCTTCCTGTCCTTTGCCTCGAACTTGACCGTTATGTAAGGACCGTTCTGTGAGTAACGAAACACGATCATACCATCATTGAAGTCCGCCCTCACGCCGTCGTCTCCCGGTATCACGGAATCGTCTGTTATTTTGGCCTGAGGGAAATCCTTATTGAACTTCTTCGACAGATCCTTTATCACATTCATCTTCCTGTTGTCCGGGCAGCCGATCTTTATCTCAGGGGAGGAGATGAACCCGGGGAACGTTTCGTAGAGCTGGCTCAGCGACATCCCGGAATCCGAAAGATACTCCATCAATCTCAGCGCGGCATACGAGCCGTCGTCATGTCCGTAAGCGTTATCGTTGAAGAAGAAATGTCCTGAAAGCTCCCCACCGAAAGCCGCGCTTTCTTCCGCAATTTTGCTCTTGATGAATGAATGACCAACCCTCCATATTATCGGTATCCCTTTTTCACGTTTCACCACCAAAGGAACAACCTGCGAGCAGAGGGTGTTATATATTATTTTTGATCCAGGGAACCTTTCGAGTATCTCCTTGGCGAATACCGCAACAAGGACGTCGTTCCATAGTATCCTTCCCTTCTCGTCTACCACCCCTATCCTGTCACCGTCCCCGTCGAAACCGAGACCGAAGTCTGCTTTTTCTTCCAGAACAATCTTTTCAAGATCCTTCATGAAATTCTCGTCAGTGGGGTCCGGTGTGCCTGCCGGAAAGCTGCCATCAACCTTTTCGTTGCGCAGGACAACCTCCACCCCGGCCTTTTTGAAAAGCTCCGGAATGTACATTCCCGGTGTCCCGTGCCTGAAATCAATGACTACCTTGAACTTCCTCTTGAGATTTGTTCTCTTCAGAACATCCTTGAAATAATCGTCCTTTACATCTGCCTTGGTGATACTGCCCTTGTGATCGCTCTTGAAATAATCGTCCTCTTCCACGTATTTCCTTATTTCCCTGACTTCCTCCATCTCAGTGGTCTTCGAGAAACCTATCCCGAGCTTGAACCCATTGAAATTGCGAGGGTTGTGGGATGCTGTGAGCATGGCTCCGCCGTTGGTCTGGAATCTGTACTGGGCGTAATACATCATCTGCGTCATTATCATGCCAAGGTCGATGACATCCACGCCCGTGAGGGTGAGGCCTTCTATGAAGGCCTTCATGTACTCCTCTCCGCTGAGACGGCAGTCCCTTCCTACGACACATTGCCTGATTTTTCTCCTTCTCAGAAATGTACCGAAGGCCTTGCCGATGGCCTCCACTTTCATGGCATCAAGATCTACGTCAACGATGCCCCTTATGTCATAACACCTGAATATCAACGGGTTGATTTTCATTTTTTCATCCATCCTCTTATGATCACATCAAATGATAGTATATTCTAATTTTGTAAGGACACAATAAATAATCTTTATTCCTAAAGCTCTTCAAGAATTTCCTTCGCCCTGTCGACCCTGATCTTCTTTTCCTCGATCATTCTCTTTGTAACTATATCTATTTGTTCTCCCGTAGCGCCTGCCATTATAGATATGTTGGTCGCATGGAGTTTCATGTGGCCTTTTTGTATGCCTTCGGTGGCGAGCGCACGGATTGCCGCGAAGTTCTGGGCAAGTCCTACAGTCGCGACCACTTCTCCAAGTTCACTTGCACTCTTTATCCCGAGTATCCTGACAGCGACCTTCGCTATCGGATGTGTTCTTGTCGCTCCTCCCACGAGACCGATGGCCATAGGTATCTCAATCTCACCCACGAGATCACCGTTCTCGTTCTTGTAGTATTTGGTTAGCGAGTGGTAACGTCCGTTGAAACAAGCGAAGGAATGTGCTCCTGCTTCTATCGCACGGAAGTCGTTACCCGTCGCCAATACCACCGCATCCACACCGTTCATTATTCCCTTGTTGTGAGTGGCGCATCTGTACGGATCGGCGTCGGCGAAGGCGAAGGCGTCTAGTATCGCTTCTATTACTTCTTCACCGGTCATCAGGCCTCTCGTACTATTTCCAAGCTCTTCCTTTGTCCATATTGCCTTTGAGCGGGCTTTTCGATGGACGGCGAGATTGGATATTATCCTTAGCCTGGCTTTACCGTTAACCAGCTTCTCTATTTTGGGGCTCATTGCTTCTGCAAGGGTATTGACGGCATTTGCTCCCATCGCGTCCCTGCAGTCGACGAGAAGATGTAGTATCAACATCTTTCCCCTCTCGGTTTCAACTACCCTGGGTTCGATGTCCCGGAGGCCACCGCCATACTTCACAAGAACAGCAGGGTCGATTTCGTTGGCATATGAAATCAGGTTTTGTTTTTCACTCAGCATTATCTCCTTCGCCTTTTCGTAATCCTCGCATCCGACCACCTGTATCTGTCCTATCATTATAGGATCATCACTGTCTGCCCGGAAACCTCCGCTTACTCTTGCTAATTTCGCGGCGAATGACGCGGCCGCGACGACTGATGGTTCTTCGATACACATCGGTATAAGATAATCCTTTCCGTTTATCTGGAAGTTCGTTGCTATCCCGAGCGGGAGTTCGTGCGTTCCAACGACGTTTTCTATCATTCTGTTAGCATGCTCAAGATCTAGTCCGCCAACTTTCAAAACCAGTTCTTTCTCTTCATCAGTAAGTTCTGCGAAATCTTTAACCCGTTCAGCTCTCTCCGCCGGAGAAAGTTTGTGGAAACCCGGAATTTCTGAAGTCTTAGTCATAAACATCACCTCTTTAAGTTATCTTTAACACGTGAAATATATTTAAATAAACCCGGATTTATTACAGCAAATGTCGATTAGGAATTTTTAAATCTATTATCAAAGGAATTGATTATGTTCGATCCGAAAAACAAGAAAGAGATAATGGAAAAAATAAAAGAGAAGAACGGGAAACGAATATTTTTACAGGTACCGGAAGGGCTCAAAATGGGAGTACAGGAACTGATTGATTTTCTCACAGAAAACGGTATGGATGTTTTTCTCTCGGTAGATCCGTGCTTTGGGGCATGCGACCTGAGAAACAGAGAAGCGGAAGCTCTGGAATGTGATCTTATCGTACACATTGGTCATTCTGATTTCGGCGTTGAAAGCAAGATTCCTGTCATATATTACGAATATGACATTGACATTGATCCCGTCCCTCTTCTGGAACATCACATGGAATCGTTTGGGGGTTATAGAAAAATCGGGCTGGTAACGACAATACAGTTCGTTTCCTCCCTCGACAAGGTGAAGGAATTTCTGGAGAATAAAAATTTCGAAGTTGTGATCGGGAAATCTTCGAAGGGTATCGAAGGCCAGATACTCGGATGCGACCATTCTGCCGGATTATCGATACATGATAATGTGGACTGCTTCCTTTTCGTGGGTTCCGGCAGGTTCCATCCGCTGGGATTGCAGGAAAAAACGGAAAAACCGGTTTTCTTTCTGGACGTGGAAAAGAACCAGCTGACAAATTTTTCAAGAGAGAGGGAACGTATGGAAACCCTCAGGACCATGAAAATACAGAAAGCGGAGGAACTCGATAATTTCGGTATAATAGTTTCAACAAAACCCGGGCAGATGAAAATAGGAATGGTGGATGAAATAAAGAAAAAGCTCAGGGGTATGGGGAAGAACGTGTACGTTCTTGTCGCCGACCAGATAACACCGGAAAAACTGATGGGTCTGAAGATCGATGTCCTCGTTAACACAGCCTGTCCGAGAATAAGGGAAGATTATGATTTATTCAGAAAACCGATACTGAACCCGGAGGATGTTGAAAGACTATAAGGTTTAATATTCAACATTCAAAAATTAATATGGCAGTATCATATCCGGATACGTACCTGAAGAGAACAAAAATGTTCGGGCTCCCGTATATCCTAATAACCAACGGTATGTGCAGTTATCCGGTCCCGGGATATGTTGTTCGTTCTAATTTGAAAGGTTATATTGACAGGCGTTTTGAGACGTTTGGAACAAACATGGGTCATGTGGATTTTGAATCCCTTGAATCGGAGGCTGAAAAACTCCTGCGGCAAGAAACAATATAAATCTCAACTTCAACAAGATAAAGATCAAAATGAAATTTAAAGGAAAGGACATAATTTCTATCAGAGACTTCGAAAGGGATGATATTCTCTACATTCTTGATGTTGCCAAAAGGATAGAGCAATCCCCTGATCAGGACCTACTCAAGGGAAAAGTGATGGCTTCGCTCTTTTTCGAACCGTCCACACGAACTCGACTGAGTTTCGAGAGCGCAATGTCCCTTCTCGGGGGAAAAACAGTCGGATTTGCTGAACCTGGAGTGAGTTCACTGAAGAAGGGAGAGACCTTATGGGACACCATAAAAATGGTGGACAGATACGCTGACGTAATCGTAATGAGACATCCTGTGGAAGGGGCGGCGAGGATCGCCTCTGAAGCTGCGCATATACCGGTAATAAACGGGGGAGACGGATCGAACCAGCATCCCACGCAAACATTGCTGGACCTCTATACGATTCTGAAAACAAAGGGGACGCTCGATAACCTGAATGTAGGAATACTGGGTGACCTGAAATACGGAAGGACCGTCCATTCGCTCTGCATCGCTCTCTCGCATTTCAACACGAAATTCAATTTCATAGCCCCGGAAGCGTTGGCAATGCCAAAGGATTATCTGAATGATCTGGGGGAAAAAGGGCTGAGTTACAGGGAAGAATCAGACCTGATGAAGGTCAGCAATGAACTGGACATCCTTTATGTCACAAGGATACAGAAAGAGAGATTCCCCGACCCGATGGAATACAAAAAATATGCGGGTTTCTACAGGATCGATAAAAAAATACTGAACCACGTCAAAAAGGATATGAAGATCATGCATCCTTTACCGAGGGTCGATGAAATACACCCTGAACTGGATTCTACTGATCATGCGTTGTATTTCGAGCAGGCGGCGAACGGGATACCCGTAAGGCAGGCCCTATTATCACTTGTGCTCGGGAGGATAGAATGAAGGAACTGAAAATTTCAGCGATAAAGGAAGGTGCCGTAATAGATCACCTTTCACCGGAAAACGCATTCAAGGTGGTTGAAATTCTAAATCTTAAAGAAAGGGATAATCCGGTCATGGTAGGGATAAATTTTTCCAGCGAAAAAATCGGGAAGAAGGGTATAATAAAAATAGGAAATTCTTTCCCTACGAAAGAGGAAATTGACAAAATAGCACTGATAGCGCCGGAAGCGAATCTGAACATCATCAAGGATTACAGTGTGATAAGCAAAGAAAAGGTGAAAATACCGGACGTTCTTGAAATTATCATGAAATGCGCAAACCCGAAATGCATAACAAATGTCGAGAATTACAAAACAAAATTCTATGTTCTTGAAAAGGTCCCACTTAAAATGAGATGCCATTATTGTGAAAGGATAATGGAAAGCAGTGATATCGAGCTGGTGTGAATGGGTCTTGAGGTCGAAATATCCGGACTGAAGCTAAACAACCCCACAATCCTGGCTTCCGGCCTGTTGGGCGTATCCAGGAAAATGATAGAAAGGGTTATCGATAACGGGGCCGGAGCCGTGACCATCAAGTCTGTTTCCTTCGATAGCAGGGAAGGTCACAAGAATCCTACTGTAATAGCGCTGGAGAACGGGTTAATGAATGCGGTTGGCTATTCGAACCCGGGAGCGGAAGAAGCCAGGAACGAGTTTTCTAACCTTAAGAATATGAAAGCGCCTGTAATAGCGAGTGTCATCGGACAAGAAAAGGAGGATTTCGTAAAGGTTGTGAAAACATTGGAATCATGCGGATTTTCAATCATAGAAGTCCCATTATCATGTCCACACACACCGGGCTTCGGCACATTAGCGGGACAAGACAACCCGGAAAAAACCGGCGAAATAACCAGGGCAGTATGCTCTGTGACGAAACTTCCGGTCTTCGTCAAACTTTCCCCCAATACGAAAAACATAGGAGAAGCCGCCAGAGCCGCGGAAAGGGCCGGTGCATCAGGAATAACCGCGGTGAACACGATGGGACCCGGGATGGTGATAAACATAGAAGCGAAAAAACCGGTACTGGATTTCAAGGTTGGGGGCGTTTCCGGGCCTGCTCTGAAGCCGGTGGCTGTAAGGTGCGTTTATGACATATATGAATCCGTTAAGATTCCTATCATCGGAACCGGAGGTATAACGAACGGGAAGGATGCGATAGAGATGATCATGGCCGGAGCGTCATGTATAGGAATCGGATCTGCCGTTCATTACAGGGGGATTGACGTTTTCAGGAAAATATGCAGAGAGATGGAAGAATGGATGAAGGGAAACGGTTATGAAAACGTGGAGGAAATGGTTGGTGCTGCGCATGGCTGAGATTCCTGAAATGGTAAAAATTAAAAAAGTATCCGAAGAGAATGCGGATACGAAAACATTCTTTTTTGAAAAGAAAGATGACATTAAACCCGGACAGTTCCTCATGGTGTGGATACCGGAACTGGGAGAAAAACCGTTCAGCGTCTCATACATCGGGAAAGAAACCGGGATAACGGTATTCAGAAAAGGAAAATTCACGGAAAAATTATTTTCAATGGAACCCGGAGATATGATCGGGGTAAGAGGGCCTTACGGAAAGGGCTTCGGGATAAGGAATAATGCGTGCGTTGTCGGGGGAGGGTGTGGCATCGCTCCGCTGGGCCCGTTGATAGAAAATCTGGATAATCCTTACGTAATTATCGGAGCGAAGGGTTCTGACGGTCTGATATTTAACAAAAGGTTCAGCAGTGCAAAAATAACAACGGATGATGGTTCATCCGGTTTCCATGGATTTACAACTGATGTGCTAAAAAACGTACTGAAGGAAAGAAAATTTGATGTCGTGTACGCATGCGGCCCTGAAATAATGATGAAAAAAGTTTTCGATATATGCGAAGAGAA
The DNA here is from genome assembly GCA_964447525.1 of uncultured archaeon. Taxonomy (GTDB): domain Archaea; phylum Aenigmatarchaeota; class Aenigmatarchaeia; order QMZP01; family QMZT01; genus JAFGDH01. The sequence goes on from CAYUSU010000022.1 coordinate 10,317, forward strand.
CGGGATAAAATGCCAGGTGTCGTTGGAAAGGTATGTTAAATGCGGCTTCGGTGTATGTGGACATTGTGACATAGACGGTTTCATGATATGCAAGGACGGACCCGTATTCCATTCAGAACAGTTAAGGAAAATGCAAAGCTTCGGAATCATGGCCAAACTCAAGAACGGTAAGAAAATCACGGTCGCGGAATACGCCGGGTGGAGATGCAAATGAGTTTACTCATAAAAAACGGAAAGGTTTTCATCAAGGGAAAACTACTGGGGAAAAACATCCTGATAGAAGATTCGAAAATAAGCAAAATAACCGGAGAGTTTCCCCGTGCGGATGAAATTATTAATGCAAGGGGCAAAATAGTGATTCCCGGAGTTATTGATCCTCACGTGCATTTCAGGGAACCGGGAATGACGCAGAAGGAGGATTTCCTGACAGGATCAATGGCGGCGGCATCCGGTGGTGTTACATGTTTTCTGGACATGCCGAACAATAAGCCACCCACACTAACAGCCAAATATCTTGAAGAGAAGAGGGAACTCGCCGGGAAATCCGTTGTGAATTTTGGATTTCATTTTGGATCGTCCAGTGAAAACATCGAAGAGATAAAAAATGCTAATGGTATCGCTTCGGTGAAGATATTCATGAACGCATCCACGGGAAACATGCTGATAGAGGATGAAGGGATCTTAAAAAATATAATGGAATTCTCGAAAATAAATACCATCCACGCGGAGGAGGATAATGTTAAAAAGGCTATAAATATCGCTAACTCGTCAGGGGGGGAAATTTATCTTTGTCATATTTCGGGAGAGAATGAAATTAAACAAATCAAAGAAAACAAAAAGGTTAACGTGTACGCGGAAGTGACTCCCCATCATCTTTTCCTTACCGCGAAGGATCAGAACCGAATGGTGAAAATGAAACCGTCGCTGAAGAAGGAGAGTGACAGGAAAGCATTGTGGAAAGCTTTGAATGACGGGATTATCGACACTATCGGAAGTGATCATGCTCCACATACGACGGAAGAAAAAATATCCTCCGAATTATTTGGGGTGCCCGGGGTGGAGACACGCCTTCCTTTGATGCTGGACGCGGTTAACAAAGGATTGTTAACATTGAAAAGGCTTGTACAGACCATGTGCGAGAACCCGGCAATGATTTTTAAAATCAAAAATAAAGGTTTCATTAAAGAGGGGAATGACGGTGATTTCACGATAATCGGCATGAAACTTCGGAAGGGAATAAGAAATGATCGGCTGTTCACGAAATGCGGATGGTCACCGTTCGACGGGCGGGAAGTGAAAGGATGGCCCACACATACGATCGTTAACGGGCGAATAGTTTACGAAAACGGTTCGGTGATGAAAAAACATAAAGGGGTTGGGATTTTATATGATTGAAAATGATATCGCGAAAATACTTTTGAAAATAGGGGCGGTCACGCTAAAAATGGATCCCCCTTACAAATGGGTTTCCGGTATATTTTCCCCGATATATTGTGATAATCGTTTGTTAATGTCTTATCCGGAAGAGCGGAAAAAGGTGGTAGATGGGTTTGTTGAGATAATAAAAAACAAAAGGATAGAATTTGACGTCGTGGCTGGAATAGCCTCTTCCGGGATACCCCATGCGGCGTGGCTAGCAGAAAAATTGTCGAAGCCCATGATATACGTAAGGAAGAAAAGTAAGGGTTACGGAAGGGGGAAACTGATAGAGGGCAAACTCGAAAAGGGAGCAAAGGTTTTGATTGTGGAGGATCTAATTTCAACCGCAGGCTCGCTTGTGAACGGGATAGAATCTGTCAGGCAGGCTGGAGGGATTGTGAATAACTGCCTTGCCATTTTCACGTACGAGATGAATAAGGCGACACATAATCTCAGTGGAATCGGGTGCAGGGTTTTAACGCTTTCGAATTTTTCAGCACTGGTAAAAATCGCGAGGGAAGAGAATTACCTGGACGGGGAATATTGTAACAAGGCGCTGGAATGGAGCAAGGACCCGGAAAATTGGGGAAGGAAAATGGGATTTGAATGAAGAATTTCGCGGACAGATTGCTTGAGAAAATCGAGGAGAAGGACAATCCAAGTGTTATAGGTCTGGATTCTGATTTCACTAAAATACCGGATCATCTTAAAATCAAAAATCTCAAAGAATTCGGTAACAACGTCAGGGGGGTTGCGGAATGCATATCAGAGTTTAACAAAAAGCTGATAGAATCCATAAGCGATATAATTCCCGCCGTTAAGCTGCAGTCTGCCTTTTACGAAATGTACGGATTCGATGGTGTGAGGGTTTTACAGGAAACCGCCGATTACGCCAGAAATAAGGGACTGATCGTGATAGGTGATGTGAAGAGGAACGATATAGGAAACACGGCGAAAGCATATTCCTCCGGGTACATCGGGGAAGTGGATATTTTCGGGAGGAAGAGCAAATCGTTTGATATGGATTGCATTACTGTCAATCCTTATCTGGGAAGTGACGGAATAAACCCGTTCCTTGAAGATGTGAAGAATTTGGAAAAGGGTATATTTGTTCTTGTGAAGACCTCCAATCCGAGTTCAATCGAAATCCAGAATCTGGAAACGGGAAACGGGAAAATCTATGAGATCGTAGCACGTCTCGTTAACAACTGGGGGGACGGGTTAGAAGGGAAGAGAGGATATTCTCCGGTCGGGGCTGTTGTTGGAGCGACGTTCCCGGAGGAAATAATAATTCTGAGAAAAATCATGGAAAAAAACATATTGCTGATCCCGGGTTACGGTGCGCAGGGCGGAGGGGCAAGGAATGTCGCAAACGCTTTCAACGAAGACGGGAAGGGCGCATTGATACATTCGGCCAGAAAAGTGATATTTTCATTTGATGAAAAGAGGCCGGAAGATTTTGATCTGACCGCGAGGGAAGAGTGTGTAAGAATGAGGGATGAAATAAACGGTGTTATAAGAAGTTAGAATTTGTCTTTCTTCTTTTTCTTCTTTGCCTTGAGTTTCCTTTCGTTGCTGTCAACGAATTTCGCTACCACGTCATAAGTTTTTCCTGAATTACCAACGCCTGATGTATTGCCCACCCCGACTATTATGACCTTATGGTTTGTTTTTGTTCTGTCCAGCGCCTCTTTTACTGATTCAATCGCTTTTGGGACAGCGTCCTTGATTGCCTTTCTCATTGGCATTATAGCTTCCTCTGGCCTCATTTTAACTATAATTGAATCCATCGGTATGTTATTCTTTACAGCGACTTCCTCTATGTATGTTTTCTCAACTCCCGGTCCGCCCATCGCCACTCCCACCCCTTCGGCAATGCTTCCGGTCTTTTCTCCTTCCAGTTTTGCAGCAGCGTCAATCGTTATGATTCTGGATATCTTGTTTCTTTTTACCAGTAACTCGACTGCCTTACCCGGTCTCCCGAGCCTTCCGCCGGGACCCTTTGCCTTCATTACAAAACACTTCCTTTTGTTTATCGTCACTTCTGACATGATTATGTCTTCTTCTATTTCCTTTGGTTTTTTGTCTCCAATGAGCTTCGCTGCGACAAGTGGTCCGAATCCGTCACCGACCGGTTCCCCGTTGGCAAGTGTCTTGGTTCCTTCATGCATTGCTTTTGCCACCCTTTCCACCAATGGAAGCTGCATCTGGATGATAATGGCAATCTGATAGGATTTCGTCTGTTTTATTAGTTCGACATAATGCCTGACTATCTTCGCTATGTTGTGCAGTTCGATTCCTCCGGCAAAGCCCATCTGGAGGTTTGCACTGTTTTCCTTGTCCATCTTAGGTGCGACCTGATCCGCAAAATATTCAAACCTTCTTTTTTCGTTCTGAACCACCAGATCCAGTTTCTTAATGACCCCGTATGGATCGAGCGATACCGGGCCTATTACAAAGAATTCGAAGAATTTATCCACGGAATTCTTTATCTTGTCCGTTGGTTTATCGGAAATCTTCTTCAGAAGGAATTTCTTGGAATTATCGGACATTAATTCAAGCTGCTCAGCAGTCCTTTCGATCTTCCACATTATCTGGGAGAGCATGAGCCTTGGATATAAAAAGAAGAATATTCCCCAGAAGATTACCATGAAAATCCAGCTGGTCCAATCCCCACCGCCACCAATAAGCTGAAAAAGCACACTCATCAAGACACCGCAATCAATAGTTAAACTGGAACGTTTGAAAGAAGCAGATATGATCTGCTTCGTGCGAATTTTTATTATTTATATATTTTATATCTCAACAGTTAAATAACTATAATGGTGTTTGGATGAACAAGAAAAATATAATGGTCGTCGTTTTCATTTCAATTTTATTCGTATCGCTAATGACGGTTAACGTTTCCGCTGAGGGTTTGCTTTCTGACATATTCGACAAACTGAAAGACTGGTTTGATTCCTCGCCTTTTGGTGGCCTCTTTTCCCAGCCGGTGAAGAGCACGGAAGCGATAGACATTACGTTCTACCCTGAAACGTTTTCCGGCGAGTCGGAACAACCAATAAATATAACATCTGAAACAACGAATCTATACAACTTTAAAGGCAAGATAGATATAGCAGGTAACGTATTGAGAATGAAAGAAACCGGAACTAGTCTCTCAATAGAACATACGGGTAATTCATTCAACATACACGATTTCAGAATAAAAAGTCTGGAGCTTAACAACATGAGACTTTCTATGGTATCCGGCAATTGGAACGAGACTAGCGAAAACGGGTCAATCAAAATATCCGATTTCTTCGGTAAATTCTTCTACAGGAATGGATCGGTAGAACTTGTAGGAAACGTGTCAAAAATAACAAAGGGATGAACCCTATTTCTTTTTTGTCGTGACTATCTCGATTATTTTTGCGTATGCCGGTCTTGTTATCAATACGCCAATCAGCACGCCTATTATAGTGGTGATAGCGAATCCCCTGACCAATCCGACCCCAAGAGACATGAGCGGAACCATTGCTGCTATTGTTGTTGACGCTGAACCGAAAATTATGAAAAATGCTCGTTTGATTTTGTCTTTTATTGTATATAGTATCTTCTTTGCCTTCTCTCCCATGATAGCCTCATCGGTGATGACTATCATGTTGTCTACCCCGGTTCCTATCGCGGCAATTATACCGCCTATAGCCGGAAGATCTATAGTCCATGAAAGCATTCCGAATATCGGGATTAACACTGCACCTACCCATGCTATCATGTCTATATCTTGTTTGTTCCACCACGCAAGTCCAATAACCAAAAGGTTTAATGCAAGAACGGATATCCATATGTGAAAATCGTTACTTGCGGAAACACCAAGAATAATAATGATCTCTGATAAACCGATCATGATTAATGGCAGAGCTATCTTTAAGGTCTTGTATCTTATGAAAATTATAACAACCACTACCAGCGCGGCCAGACCCGCTGCCATTAAAGCAGATGCTATGAAACCCTTTCCGAGTGTTGGTGATATTACGTCAATGGAAACAGTTTCCAGCCCCACCGGAAGCGCGCCTGATCTGAGATATGTCTGCAAACTCAACTTCTCCGCATGTGCCTGCTCCCTCGTCTCCCTTGAACCCTCAATCGAAGGGGTGGTGTAAACTTTTCCTCCGAGCGAGGATGCGATTCTCAGGCTGCTTACGAGGTTCTCGTCAAGGTACAGCAATATCTGTGTGTCCTTGAGGTAGTAATCCCCAGAGTTCAGATCGAGCTGGGAAGGTGTTCCCGACGTTATTTTCGCGAACCTTTCCGCTCCGTTTTCTGATACCAACACTACGAAAAAGAATGAAAAGTAATTCCCTCTGGGGATGACGCCGCTTCTTTGCGGATCGGAATAAACCAACTCTATGTCTTCCCCTTTGTATGAGGTTCCCAGAAATATCAGTTCGTTTTTGTTGTCTGTTATGTTAACGTACTGGAACTCTACGTCATCCAGTTCGAATGTATCATTCTTCTCCAATATCATTCCATTCAAATCAATAGATTCATTTTCAAGAAGTTCGACGGGATAAGTGTTTTCCAGGAGCTGGAATGTTCCCTTTGAATTTACAAGGAATACGGGCTTGGAAATCTTTGCCTCGAATGTTCCCTGTTTTGAAAGAAGGTCGGAAACGACATCCTTTCCGAGTCCGGTTGCTTCGACTTGTATGAAGCTTTCACCGGTAATTGATGTGACCGGGAAAAATCTTATCTCTTTCAGCCCATAAATATTAGCCCTTGTCTGGAGGGTGGACATTATCTGGCTGACCATCTCGCTTGTTGCGTTTTCTTTCGGTTTCAGAAGTATTCTAGTACCGCCTTTTATGTCAAGACCGAATTCTATGTTCAGTCTTTCTATTTCCGTGACCTCTATTCCTATGGTCTCGTTTATGAAAATATCATAATCCTGATATTTGGGTCCCGGTTCGATCACTGTTATCTTGATCTCACCTGTATAACCATTTATTACACTATTCCAATCGTCCACACCGTTTATCCTTTCCCCGTTCAGTTTGTGTATTATTGCTCCCTGATCCAAAACCCCCTTTGCGGGTGAATCATCCGAAACGTAGAGAATCTGGACTCCGGTATACTGGGGTTTCATAACTATTGCCAAGCATGCACCGATTACCATTATCAGCAATATTATTACTCTCCAGTATTTCAGCATCTAAATCCCCTTTCTCTCCACATACCATTTAAGCATAACCGAATTCATGAGCCATGTGTTCATTATATCGAACACCAGACCAATCAGCAGTACCATCGCTATCTGGGACAGAACGACGGATATCGAGGACAGCAACAAAGCTACCAGCGCCCCTAGAGTAGTAAGTGTCATCGTCAATCCCGTTTTGATCGCTCTCTTCATTTTCACGTTCAAATCCTTCTCATCAGATTCCCGCAATAACCTAGACGTCAACATTATGTCAGTGTCGACGGAATAACCTATAAGCATGAGGAGCGCAGCGAAGCCTGCAAGTGAAAGTTGTATCCCGAAAACCTGCATCATTGCCAGTGTTATCAGAATGTCCGATACGGCGCTCGCTATAACTGCCATGGAGGGTACAAGGGATCTGAATATCACAAAAACTATAATGCCCATGAATATGAACGCCAAAACAAGACCAAATTGTGCCTGCAACCAGAAAGAAGATCCGAGTGAAGATCCGACGTTTTCGATCGAATGGTCAGAAGTATCCACCCCCATGGAAACCAGTTCGCTGAGAACAGCATCAACATCTGTTTCCGAATCCATCTCTATAAGTGTACCGTAGATGTTGAAACTTCTCGTTTCCCTAACAATTACAGAAGGGAACTTGAGATGCAGGCTTGACTCGATCAGTTTTATTTCCAACGGGGTTTTGGTGCTCACCGTCAGAACCGTTCCTCCCTTCAGTTCGATGGATCTCTGGAACCATTCCCCGGTCTGGTTGTATTGGTTTACCATAACTCCCAAAGAGATTATTAACACAACCAGAGGTATAACTAACAGGAATTTGTAATTAAACGGGAGTTCTTTCATCATTATCACTGTTAATCCAATTATTTGTATTTAAGGGTTGTTTTTATAAAGTTATGACAATTTTTGCATTTAATTTATAAATCTTTGTATCAGAGCGGCGAAAGTGTAAAAAGCTTACATATCTCCATTATTTCATGAAGTGTTCATATGATATCATCGTCTCCGGGGCAGGTCCCTCCGGTTTGCACGCCGCGAATTTGTGCAAAGATCTTGGTTACAACGTTCTGGTAATCGAGGAACATGAAAGGATAGGGGAGCCCGTCCATTGTTCCGGACTCATATCCAGAAGAATCAAGGATTTTATTCCGCTCTCGGAGATTGCGAATGCGATTGAAAACGAAGTGTGCTCGGCTGTGATACATTCTCACACCAGTTCATTCGAATTACGCAAGAACGGAACGGTTGCATTCGTCATAAACAGGAGTAAATTCGACAAATGTCTGGCAAAATCGCTGGGAAAAAGGAATATTCTTAAGGCAAGGGTTTTGGATTTCGAAAGTAAGAAGAGAATGGTAGTGAAGACCACCAAGGGGGTATTCAGGTCAGAGATTCTTGTTGGTTGTGACGGCGCGAATTCTCTGGTTGCGAGGAAATTAGGTCAACTGCCGATCGAGATGATAAATGGTGTTATAGGAACGAAGAAAGGAAAAAACCATTCGGACGGTGTTGATATATATTTTGACAAGAACAAGATAGGTGATGGATTCTTCTGGAAAATCCCGAGGGGGGCATCAACGGAATTCGGTGCTTTTGGTAAGGGGGTAAACTTCAGGTATCTGGAGGAATTCTTCGGTGAGAAATTCGAAAAAAAATATGGGGGCATGATACCGATAGGCCATGTAAGGAAAACTTACTTCCCGCGCGTTCTTTTGGCAGGCGATGCCGCCGGACTGACAAAACCGTGGTCAGGCGGAGGGGTAATATTCGGCATGGAATCTGCGAAAGCGGCTGCAAGAACGATAGACAAGGCATTCCGTTCCAATGATTTTTCTGAAAGCATGCTCTCCAATTACGAAGTTATGTGGAAAGAAAAACTCGAAAGGGCGATATCCTTCGGATTGTTTTCAAGAAATATGTTAAAAATGATGGGAAATTTCCATATAGAAATGGCGGTGAAGATCGCCAAGATACTGCCGAAGAACTGGATGGATATGGACTTCGTATTCAGTCAGTAAGCGAAATTTATCTTGAAGTTGGGGGTAATTGTGTTTGATTTTACGTATCCTGGTTTATCCCTGCCAAAGTAATCCATGACGAAAGAATCATACTGGTTCTCGTTTCCTCCGCCACACCCGTGCTCCTGCTCGTTCGCAAGCCTCCATTCTATGAATTCATTCTTCTTCAGGGTTTGCTGGTCTATTGCCATTTCTCCTATCCGCTTATCACCGGTATCCTTGTCGACTATCCAGTATTCCCAAAATTTGTTGTTATCCCCGTCATTTAAACCGTCGATCGAGTTTACGTATTTTGTTCCGGACCGCTCATCCTCTATTACATCAACATCCACACCATTCTTCTTGGCCGTGTCCAAAGTCAGATGGTAAACCGAAGTCTCCTTTTCATTGTCGATAAAAAGCCGCTGGTAAGTCCATTGTTCATTGTAGAAAATCGGGTTTTCGTATTTCATATTAAGAATCTCACCGGGTTTTTCATCGGAATGTAACTGATATTCGAAATTTATCTCCGTTACTGGAGAGTATGACTGCTCATTAACCATGTTTGATGACATCGCCCACTCATTGTTTTCGTTTTCAATGTGTATTTTTTTTATCTCGTTGGCGAAATTGAGCAGTTTATAAGGATCATTGCCGGAAAGGATTTCCGCATATTTTTCCAGTATTTTGGAATTTCTTAGTGTTTCGATGATATATGACAGTTTTTCATCGTCTTCATCGTCATCCGTTAGAAGCATTTTTATGAGTTTAAGTATTTCTTCCGGGTCCATTATATCTGCCAGATCATCATCCGACATCAGAAACTTGACATCAATCTTCTCATTGGTTTCCGGCAATGAAATTTTTTCCATGATCTTATGGAGACTTGCAGAATTAAATAATTTTCAGAACTAGATCATTTCACTGGCTTGAATTTGAAACCGTAAAGAACCAGTCCGCTGTCATGCTCGCTTCGTATCTTCCTGAAACACATATGCAGGTCCATTCCTATTGTGACGTCTTCCGGTTTGCAATCCACTACCTGAGAAAGGACCTTCGTCCCTTCTTCCAGTTCAACGATCGCTATAACATACGGAACGTATGCTTTGAACCCCTCCGGTGGCGTTCGGATTATTGTGTATGAATATACCTTACCGATACCTGAAAACTGGACATGTTCCATCTTTCCGGTGCGCCTGCATTTAGGACATATCTCTCTTTTTGGATAAAAATGTTCACCGCAGTGGCCGCATTTCGATCCTATGAACTGATATCTCTCTTTGAACTTCCTCCAGTGAAACGGAACTGCGAATTCTTTAACCATGTTATCTATTCCTCGAAAGTATGTGCACAACGGCGGTCGCTCCGGAACCGCCTACGTTATGGGTCATTCCTATCTCCGCACCATTCACCTGACGTTTACCAGCGTCACCTCTTAATTGTTTCACGATCTCGATTATCTGAGCGATCCCGGTCGCCCCTACCGGATGGCCCTTAGATTTCAGTCCGCCTGACGTGTTGATCGGTATTTTTCCGCCCAGCGTAGTCTGGCCGCTCTGCATGAGCTTCCCACCCTCTCCTTTTTTGGCAAAACCCAAATCTTCGTAAGCGCATATCTCAGCTATGGTGAAACAATCATGAACTTCGGCCATATCGATGTCTTTGGGCGTAAGCTTGGCTTGTGAATATGCCCTTCTGGCAGCCTCGACGGTCGCGTCAAGAGTCGTAATATCTCGACGGGAAAATAGGCTGAGAGTGTCTGATGCCTGGGCAGTTGCTTTGACGTAAACCGGCGTGTCGGTATATTTTTTTGCCATGTCCGCAGAGGCGAGTATCACGGTTGCCGCGCCATCCGTTATGGGTGAACAGTCGAGCAAACGCAAAGGATCAGCAACCATCGGAGACGCCAGTACATCACCAACAGTTATCTTTTTCCGGTATTGAGCGACAGGATTAAGGAACCCGTTTTCGTGGTTTTTCACCGCAACCATCGCCAATTGTTCCCTCGTGGTTTTGTATTGATGCATATGCCTTTGTGCCATGAGCGCATATATTCCCGGGAATGTAGCTCCGAAATACGCTTCCGTGTCGTAGTCCATCGCTCCGGAAAGGGCGGTTGTTGCCTGAGGACCATATATGTCGGTCATCTTTTCAACGCCCCCGACAGCCACGAAATCATACATACCCGAAGCAATCGCAAGAATACCGACCCGCATCGCGAGCGCGCCGGAAGAACAAGCCGCTTCGGTCCTTATTGCCGGTATGGGATTCAATCCGAGATAATCCGCCAGAAGGGCGGAGCTGTGTTCCTGTCCCGTGAACATCCCGCTGGACATGTTTCCCCCGATAATCATCTGTATGTCATGACCCGATATGCCGGCATCCTCCACGGCCTTGACGCCTGCCTCCACGGCCATCTCCCTCATGCTCTGGCTCCAGTGTTCACCAAACTTGGTCTGGCCAACCCCTATGACCGCAACATCCCTTTTAAGCCTTGAATCTTCCGTCATTCTTCAACACCCTTAAGCTTTCTTCTGAATTTAACGTACATGGAATAATCCAGATATTTCTTGTTTTTGATCATTTCCTTTATTTTAAAAGGAATCCTTCTATTCTCTATTTCATCATTCACGACGATTGAAAATGAATCACTCCCTGCACCTGAACCGAATGAGGTAACGAGTATTTTTTCTCCGGGTTTGGCATCATCAAGAACCGAAGCCAATCCTAAAAGCGAAGCCGCTGAATATGTGTTCCCTATGAGAGGAACCATTAATCCCCCTTCCATCTTCTCTTTAGGAACCCCTAATATCTTTCCCGCAGCCAGCGGGAATTTGGCGTTCGGCTGGTGGAAAACGAAATGATCATAATCATCAATGGTTCTTCCCATCTTTTTCAGTAATCCGCGCGTGGCTGAAAGAACGTGATTGAAATAAGCGGGTGAACCGGTGAACCTGCCACCGTGTCTCGGGAAGTCCTCCCCTTCCCTTCTCCAGAAATCCGGAGTATCCGTCGTGAAGGAATAGGTATCCTCTATATCAGCGATCGTATTGGTTTTTCCTAAGATATAAGCAGCCGCCCCTGAAGCAGCCGTGAATTCCAGTTCGTCACCGGGCCTTCCCTGAGCGGTGTCCGATCCTATGGCAAGACCGTAATTGATTCTCCCGGAATCTATCAACCCCATTGCCATCTGTATTCCTGCCGTCCCGGCCTTGCACGCGAATTCCAGGTCGGCTGCCATCATTTCAGGCGTAGCTCCTATCGCTTCCGCGACTATGGAAGAAGTACTTTTCACAATGTATGGATGTGATTCCGATCCGATATAAACGGCTCCTATCTTTTCCGGGTCTATGCCTGCCATGAGAATAGCCCGTCTTGAGGCTTCGACGGCCATAGTGGCGGTGTCTTCATCCATCCCCGCTACTGCTTTTTCCCCGACCAGATTCTTCAATCGCTCTTCGTTAGAACCCCATACAACAGCAATGTCTTTTGACTTTATTCTCCACATGGGAACGTAAAATCCATACCCTGTAATACCTGCCATAACAACACCAGCATGATTTATTAGGGTATCTGGGTATTTTTAAATATTTAAAATAATGTTCGTTGATTGCATGATTTTCTGGCAATAACGAAAATTTAAATAGCCCACTGCCCATAAGTGATTATGGAAAATGTTTATAACTTCTTGAAGAAGCATTACTGGGTGTTCTGTTTAATATTCATATTATTAGTGGCGTTCTACCTGAGAGGGATACCCGGAAACAAGCTTTCTTACCCGCGTTTACAGGCAATAGACCCATATTTCTTCTTCAGGATGGGGGAATATTACATTGAAAACGGGCAGCTACCAGCGAATGATTATCTAGCGCAGTGGGGCACAACGCCAGGAGGGCCTGAAAGGATCACTGATTTCCCGTTAACGACGTATTCGTATCTCGCGCTCTATTATATGCTAAGTCCGCTGACAGGAATAGACTGGTATTTCATAGGCGTGTGGGGACCGGCATTCTTCGGGATGCTACAAGTATTATTTATGTTTTTCCTCGGAAAGGAAATATTTAACAAAAAGGAAGTGGGTTTGCTGGCGGCAGCGTCGCTTGCATTCGTTCCTGGTGTATTATACAGGGTTTCCGCCGGTTTCATAGAGAAAGAACCCATCGGCGGATTGTTCATGGTTATCGGTTTCATATTTTTCGTAAAGGCTTTTAAAGAAAAGACCATCGAAAAGGACGTGACGTTCAGCTACATGTTAAGGCATCCGCTGTCACTGCTCCACAGGATTAATTTAGAAGAAG
>CAYUSU010000023.1:0-1720 GCA_964447525.1 uncultured archaeon
ATTGCCGGTCCGAAGGCATTCGAAAACGGCGTGATGAGGATGTTGATCATTGAAAGTACTATTCCAATCGACAGCATGACCTTCCAGTAGGGAGATTTCGTGTATTTTTGTATGATCAGGGAAAACAGCAGCACCATAAGCGCTAACATAAATGTGATCATATAGCTTCCGGGTGTGGGAAAGATCGGCAACGAATAGAAATCTCCCAGCGCTCCAGTAAGGGTGCCGGCAAACGATGCGTCGTGGAGGACTCTGGTCGAAGATCCCCAAATTATGAACGGTGCGACGGCAATGGCGAAATAACGATCTATCTTTACGTCAAGCTTTCTGAGGAGATGAAAAACGAAATAAACCGCCACGACGAGTATTATCCCGTAGGCGAGCGTATTCACAGGATTGAACCACCCGTTGCTCATTATCGGATCAATAAAATATTCGTTTAACCAGCTCATAGTTCTTTATTTTGCATCAGGTTAATAAAAAAGTTGGCCTAGACCGGTAACAAGTTGGCTTGGATGAGGAAAGCGAATATGACCAGCGACGACGCCAGCATGATCATACTGTGCTTGATTCCGGCTGTGACTGAATTCTCCCCCACCTGACCCGCTATGAGCCCCATGAATATGGCCTGTATCACGAGTATGGTCACGAACAAGGCCACATAATAGCATCCGATCCCCTGGCTGACCCCGAATGAAGCGCAAAGAACGTTGAAGTACTCGCACGGGAAGAAGTACGGCGTTATCTCACATGGATCCTTGAACGAGAGGACGAGTCCTCCGGCTCCGGCCCCGCCGCCAACATTGTCAGCCTGCGACGTCATCATAGGAACAAGGACATAAATGATAGCTACCGATATCCCCACGAACATGAAGAATATACCGTACATCACCATTACATGCTGCCTTACCATGCTCTTCCTTTCCTCGTCTATGTCTTTGAGAGTGAGCAAATCCTTGGAAAGAGAATCAAGAGTAACTGAGATGTCCGCTCCGGAAAGGTAGGCCTCTTTCATGATGTCAAGTGATTCCTTGATGACGCGTGATCCATTGAATTTCTGGCCAAATATTTCAAGAGACCTGAGGAAGTCCGTTCCCCATGTAAGGCGGTTGGAAAATTTTTTCACTTCGGGGGTAAGCTTGCCGTAATTCGTTTTTGATGCCATTTTAACGGATTCCGTCAGGCTCATCCCGCTCTGCTTGAGGTTAGCCAAATCCCTCACGAAATTCGGGAATTCCTTTTCTATCCCCTTCAGCCACATGAACTGGAGATACCTGTGGATGAACATCGGGCCTATGACTATGAACAACGCCATCACGCCGACGTTGATTATGACACCTATGTCCTGGGTAAGCACGCTGAAGAAGAGAAGGAATATCAGTCCGACTATTAATGAAATCAGCATAAGCTTCTTTTCCGGGTCAATCGTCATTTTCATGCTATCAGTCCGAAGGATATATGCTCCTCAGTAAAACTATAAAACCCGTCGAAATCAACGGGATGAAGAAGAACACCAGAAACGTCTGTAACAGAAGCGTGTTCCCCCCGACCATCGGAGACATTATCGAGGTCATCACGAGGAAGAACAATGTCCCCACGATAATCAGGGTTACGTATATTTCCGTGTAGAATGTCACCTGGTTGGAATAATCGTTAAGAATCCTTCTGTAATGGCTCATGAATTCCTTGGATTTTTCGGTCAGGTAGACCGCCAGATTCC
>CAYUSU010000023.1:1730-22776 GCA_964447525.1 uncultured archaeon
CCTCCGCGCTCAACCACCGACAATATTCCCCACAACAGTTCAGCGAACATCGGTGAAGGAGTCCTATTGGCTGACTTGGTAATGGCCGTGACCGGATCCATCCCCAGCATCTTTATGTCCCTGTAAACACGACGGCACTCCATACCTATTTCTCCCCCGCGCATGGAAGTGGTCTTGAAAAGATCGGCGATAGTGATATTCGCAGATGCGGCGGTTGACATGTAGACTACCGTGAACGGCAGGGATCGCTCGATCTTAGATCTGATAGTCTTTCCCCTTATGTTGGGATAATAATACCCTAAAAGGAAAACAACAAAGCCGATAACTATGGAAATTATTATGGAAAGCGTGTAGGAATATGGAGCGGATCCTATTGTGAGGGTTATCAATACGGACAATCCTATCAACGAGATCATGAAAGCGAGGAACGATCCGAAAATCAGGGTAGCCAGATATTCCTCGACCGTGTATTTAATCCTCGCCTGTTTTAACGAAAACTTCAGCGGATCAAAATATTCCACATAAGGCCTTATCAAATCTCCAAACAACCTCTGAGATATTTTTTTTAACATAATCTTTCCGGTCAGTTCCAGCCTCCTACATTCCCTGAACAAGATTTATTATCTTGTCAGGATCAGAATAATATCCGTTTATGATTCTGGCAACATCCCTGTAATCATATATCCTTCTTTCCTTCATCCATTCAAGTATGCTCTTGCGAACGGTAAGCTCGTTCGTAAGGCTCTTCTCGGTGAAACCCAGCATCGTGGATATGCCTTCCATGAGCACGGATTTACCGGAAAGTTCAAAAACGTCCTGAATAGGCTTCCATTTGAAGATCGTTTCAGTCACCGGTCTTTCTTCTTTCATCCCCTTTATCTCGATTATTTCATTCATTCTCCTGACATATTTGTCCTTTATTTTCACCTGCGTGAGGAAGAGAATTATGTCTATGTTTTCAAGAAGCGTTGGCGGAAGGGATATCGGAGGGGTCGTCAGCCTGTCAATCAGTTGTGGCAGTGAAGCGGCATGTATGGTAGCCAGGCCAGCGTGACCCGTCGCGATCTGCTGGAACAGGACGTAGGTCTCTTTGCCTCTCACCTCGCCAACTATTATGTAATCAGGTCTCTGTCTGAGTGATTCCTTGAGTAGATCGAAAAGGCTCACCTCGCCAGACTTTTCGCTGAGTGCAATAGGTGTCCTCGCAACTTCAGGAATCCAGTGTGGATGCGGCAAACGAAGCTCCGGGGTGTCTTCTATTGATACGATTTTTAATGAAGGTTTGATGAAGAGCGAAAGTGCGTTAAGTAAAGATGTTTTTCCGGTTGCTGTTCCCCCGGAAATCAGGACTGATTTCCTGTTCTCGATCGCCAACCATAGATAAGCTAGTTGCGTACTGTCCAAAGTTCCGTATTCCAGCATATGTACCGGGGTGAGCGGCATCGCAGTGAATTTTCGAATTGTGAAGTTAGATCCTCTTCTGGCAATATCCGTACCCAGCGTAGCCTGTACCCTGGAACCGTCAGGCAAAGCCCCGTCGACCAGGGGTTCTGCGACGGAAAGGGACTTGCTGCATTTCTGAGCAAGTTTCATCACGAACGAGTCCAGTTCGTCACCGTCCCTGAACATTATGTTCGTTATCATCGAACCCAGCATCGGGTTTCTGTGGTAAACGTAAATCGAGATACCTTGGCCGTCGCATGATATGTCCTCTATATCATGGTCCCTCATGAGAGGTTCTATCCTCCCGAGGCCAATGATGTCCCTCTTTATGTAATAGGAAAGCGTTTCCCTCTTCTTTCTGTCTATATGCATAGAAGCCATTATCTTCCCTACTTCCTCCATAACCAGTTCCTTGGCCTTGATATCACCGAGCTTGAAAAAATCAACGTCCAGCTTTTCCTCCAATTCCCTTTTCACGGTTTCGACCAATTTGTAGTCTTCAGGTGCTATGTATGGTTCCACTACCTGATAAACAAGTGAATCCATTTTCTGGTCCCATCTTATCCTCGCATAAGCGTATACATTCTCGTTCTTCTTGGGCTTCGAGGGAATGAGGGGATACATTATTTTTATGTTTTTTAGCATGTCCTTCTCTTCGGACGACATCGGACTTTCCAGAAACGTGGGATTCTTGGGTATGGTAATATCCATTCCGGACTCCTTTATGACCACAACCTCCTTTGTAGCTTCACCTTCCCCCCTTTCACCCGGTTTCTGCGCACCTGGTGGAACGTAACCCGGATAGCCATCTTTACCGGAAAACATGAAGATGCTCTGATTAGAATTTATGTTGGTCGGATCCAAGTCCTTTCGGGGAACCTCTTTCTGCCGAAGATAATTTTCCTTCATCTTTCTTATGATTTTCCTCGAACTAGGCAGTCCAACAACGGGTTTTTTGACTTTCAATTTCTTGATTTTCATGAATATCGACCAAAAGCATTACATTAATAATATTTTGTCTCCTTTCTTATAAATTACAATAACGCCTAAATCACTAGACACCTGTCCACCGAAAGTGAACGTTTCGTTCAGCGCACTGAGGCTCGAAAATTCGTAAACATTCCCACCGGTCATGTTGACGTGAAGACCATTATTGGAAAGGTCGAGTATGTACAGGCGATTGGAAATCGTTCTCGGGATTTTAAGGGTTATTGATGAATTGAAACCCTCTTTTTTCGCCAGATCGATTATGTTCGACATCACGTATTCTTTCACGCCTGCCAGATGGTCTCTCGTTGTTATAGACATGTATTGATTCTGATACATGGAAAAAAGTGTAAAAGCGGCGATGAATATGGCCACGCTGATGGAAAATATTAGAACCTGTTCAAAAACGACCGTCTGACCCTTCCTTTTCCCCATCTTAATATATTATCAGTCTTTCTTTATAGAATTTGCACATTTACCTTGGAATTAACGAGGTCACTTGTCTGGTGACCACCGCCAATGGTCGTCTCTGTTCCCATGTATGTCAATATCACTGTATCAGATCCCTGTTCGTTCGCCCCTACCAGCGTAATGTTGAACGTTTTTCCCTGCTCGGCATTGTACAAACTCCTGTAATGGAGAACGTACTTAAGCTTATTTTGTCTGTTTTCCTGGAGACCCTCCATTGTGATATAACCCGGATTCTGGACCTCCCCGTAATTTGCAATCTCGTCTATGTTGCCCGGGGTCAGGTAAACAGGCGCTTTCGTCAGCAAAGGCTGGGAACTGTCTATTAGATAAACTATAGAATTTGCGGTTTCGTCCACTCCCAGAGAGCCGGGAACCGGTATCCTGATCCTCTCCTCGCAGCCGTCCTTGGTGGTGCATGTACGAGCGATATCCACTATAGCTTTGTCAAGGTCGAACATGAATTTCCCGGCTGAGCCGTGCTGGCTGATTGTGCTCTGTTTTTCAACCATCGGACCGGCAAACATGTAAGAAGCACCTATCAGGCTGACGACAAGAAAAGCTACTATAACGATCGAGATCACCGAAACCTGCCCCTTAATCATAAATAATATTTGACCGAGTGTGTTTAAATGTTTGGAGTATTGGGTATTTTGTTCAAAGCGGCAGGATATATTTATCAGAATACGGGGGTATTATTATTATGGAAAGACTTTTCTCAAGATTCGGAAAAAACAAGTTATTAAATTATCTTATATTGGGAAGATTCTGGAATGCGATAGTGGCCGGTTTTTTTTCGGTCATAGGTGCAAAAATAGCCATCGGGTTCGTGCCGGATGTTTTTTCGATTTTTATCCTTCTTTTCGTAACCACTCTCGTATACATGGGAAGCGCCGGTCTGAACGACATATTCGACATTAAGTCAGACTCGATAAACATGCCATTCAGGCCGTTGGAAAGTAATCTTATCAATCTAAAGGAAGCCGGAATATTCACAACGATTTGTTTCACTGCAGCGCTTTTTATATCGGCTATCGCATCCCCGTTGTATCTCATATCGATAGTGATTATGACATTATTAGGGATAATGTATTCACTCCCGCCGATTTCGCTCAAGAACAGGGATATGCTGGCGAATGTTTCGCTGGGTTTCATAACCGTTTTCACGACAGGATATTCAGGAATAGTGTTGCTGACAAATAATCTGTTAATGAGCACAGCTTCGATTTCAATACTGGTATTTATTTCGCTGTTCTTCTCCTTCTTTTCAGTGTTGAAGGATTTCAAGGACGTAACGGGGGACAGGTTCACGAAAAAGAAAACACTCCCCATAAATCACGGTTTCAGAACAGCATCGATTATCAACATGTCCGGAACGCTGATATTCTATCTGATTTCCGTTGTGCTGATATATATTTTGGTGATTCCAAACGTAATTTTCCTGATGGCGTCTTTGGTCATCCTTTTACTCATATTCGTCCAGGAATACAAAGTATTTAGAATCCAGACAAAAAAAGCAGGTGAAGATAGCTGGAGCGTCGCAAGGATACTGGTACTGGCGTTTGTTATTTTAACGCTGCTATTCTAAACCGGTATTTTAATCTTCTTCTCTTTTAGGAATTTTTTCTCCTCTTCCAAAAGATAATCCAGATCAAGTTGACTCTCAACTAGCTTCTGGTCCTTGAATTTTTTCAGAATCTCCGTGTTAGCGTTTATGTGGATGCAATGGCTACCGTTGATTGCCTTGCACTCGGTCTCGATTGTGTTTATTATCCTGCCGTGGACCGGCGTTCCCCCGCCGGCGTTGAATCCCCTCAGCACGTGATCTACGAATACCTTGGAGGGGTGGAATATCTCGGCGATGGAGTTATTGGTAATCTTGAAATGTGAATATTCTCCTCTTTTGAACTGCATGGTCTCGTAATCGCCGAATCCTGCCATGGATATTATGTCCATCGCTATCTTGTATCTTTCCTCGAATTTCTTCATTTTATAGAGTTCTGAAACGGTCTCCATGAAAACAAAACCGGATTTCCATGCATCCAGATAAATGTTCAGCATTCCTTTCCTGTCATTGTTATTTATGATTCTCCTCGTGGATTCAACGAAAAAATCGAGCGGTATGAAAACCATTGGTTGTTTCAGCATCACTATTCTTCCTTCTTCAAATTTAAGCTGCCCAGAAACCATCAGTTTTGTTAAAAACCCCAACATAAGCATTACTTGAGAAGTGAAGAGATTTCTCCCTTCTTTACCTTCAGCCCGTCTTTCCCGGTCTCCATTGGGAACCAGCCACGAGAGTGCTTGGTTCTTCTCATTTTTCTTACCTGTAAATTAGCGAAAGATTGACCACCTATACCGACGAAATGGAGTACTATCACGCCGTCCACGACGAATTCTATCACGCCGTCCCTGGAAAGTGCTTTCGATTCCTCCGGTATCTCGGATGTTATTATGGAAGTAACGCCGGCGTCCTTTAAAATTCTAGTTATCTGATAGAATTTCTTCCTGACAGCGGCCTCTTCCTTTATGTAAAGACCCATCAGGGATATCGGATCTATCACCACCCTCTTGGCCTTTATCTGGCTCACGTTTTCCATTAATTTTGCAGAAACGTCTGACACTTCAAAGGGATTCTGGTACACTATATTGAGTTTCTTGCTTTTTTCGAATTTGGCCAGATCCCAACCATAGACTTTCATGTCTTCCCTGATATCATTGGGATCCTCTTCCATGGACAGATACACACCATTTTCCCCTTTACGGAGGCCTTCCAAAAGGTACTGTGTACAGAATGTTGTTTTACCTGCCCCTGTTCCTCCAGTGATAAGTGTGGTTGACCCCTTGACAAATCCTCCGGAAACGAGTTTGTCAAGTCCAGGAATTCCTGTTGTGACTCTTTCGATCATAATATTAATTTGTCGCAGTTTCCTTATATTGTTTTCAGAATTCAGAAATTATTTTTTTCTCTCGATCAGGTAGTCCGCAAACTGTTCAAGAATGCTTTTCAATCCTTCGGGGAGGTCAGAAATGATATGCTTAGCTTCATTAACGAGGCTTCTCGCCTTTTCCATCGCATAATCCATCGAGTCGTGCCTTTCGAGGAGTTCCTTCACCCACACGACATCCTCTTTTGACGTTTCCTCTCTGGGTTTGTTGAGTATCCTTATCAGGTCGTTTCTTTCGTCGACGGAACATCGTTCCATGCAGTTGACTATCATTAACGTGCGTTTGCCTTCCTTTATATCGCATCCAATCTCGTCACGCCCCTTTCCGTCGGTAAGATCAAGGAGATCGTCAACTATCTGGAAAGCCGGTCCTGCCTTAAGTCCGAACTCCCTGACCTTTTTTATCACGTCATCCTTCGCTCCAGCTACTATACATCCACCGATTATGGGATGCATGAAATAGTAAGCGGTCTTTCTCTCTATCGATTCAAAGTAATCCTTCTCGGCAGGAGAGTCGTTCTTCCTGAGATTCATGTCCATTGTCTGCCCTTCCGCGGTTTTGGAACACGTAAAAATGGTTTCCTCGATGAGGCGCATTACCGTATGCTCGTCCACCCCATTTTTGAGGCTGGAAAATATGAGATCATAAACCTTTTCCGACATGTAGTCCCCGACGTTTATGGCGTGGTCGATCCCGAACCTTTTCCACACGGCCGACTGTCCTCTCCGGACTTCATCGCCGTCCTCTATATCATCATGGACAAGGAACCAGTTGTGCATGAGTTCGCATGAAGCCGCGAACGGGAGGACTTGTTCTATCTTTCCTTCGAGTGCCTCGCACGCCATTATCGCGAGAACCGGGCGGATTCGTTTTCCTCCGCTATCCATATGGTACCATACGACATCATTCAGATTCTTTATTCCCTTCCTCGGGATGACCTTCTCCATCTCCTTCTCTATGAGATATCCCTTCTCTTTCAATATTTTTTCCACACCATCTATCATATTTATCGAATTAATCTTTGTTTTATAAAATTTTAAATCCATATGTTTTTATAACACACTAAAGGGTGATTTAGCTGAACGTTATCGGTTTGGAAAACATTGATTCCGGGAATCTGAACGTGGGGAACAAGTCCATGAGGCTTTCTGAGGTATTCAGAAACAAGATTTCAGTACCCCGTGCCTTTGTGATAACCTCCGAGGCTCACCAAACGTTTCTGAATTACAACAAGCTGGACGAAAGGCTGGAGGGAATGACCAGGGACGTGGACGTGGAAAACATAAACCAGTTGATAGAGACCTCCAAATCCATTCGCGAGATGTTCATAAATTCCAAAATACCCGATTCGCTGGTGAGGGAGATAACAGATGCGTACAACCGCATGTTTGTCAGCATTGAAGCCAAGGAAGTCGGAGGTGCGGCACTGGACTTCATAAGGGCGGGAAGAGACCACGTCAGCGTGTCTGTTCGTCCTTCGCCGTTCGAAAGCAACGGTTCATCCTTCCCGGGAATACATGACCCGTTCCTGAATGTCGGCGGGGTTCGAAATTTAATGGATTACCTGAAGCTTTGCTGGGCATCGATCTATTCCCCCAAATCGCTCTACTACAGGAAAAAAAGAGATCTGGATTCGAAGACTATGGGGGTGATGGTCCAGAGGATGGTAAACTGCGAAAAATCCGGGAGTGTATCCTTCTTGAATAATCAGATGATCATCGAGGGTTCATGGGGATTAGGAACGTCACTTTCTGAAGGGAACGTCTCTCCTGACAGGTATGTTCTGGATCCAGCTGAAGGGAACGTCATCAAAAAGACCATAGGGAAGAAGACGTACATGTACGTCAAGGATCCGATATCCGGAAAAACGAAGAAAGAACCAGTTCTCAGGGACCGCATTTCGGAACAGCTTCTTGATGAGGAAAAAATAAAAAAGATATTCCAGACCTTCCGGAGGGTGCATGAAATATTCGGCAACCACATTTCCATGGACTGGGGAATGGAAAGAGGGAAAGTCCATGTTTTTCAGGTAAAACCGATAAACTGGAGCCAATCGGAAAACCAAATGGAAGGGGAGATGAAAGGGTATGGCGTATCTCCCGGGGACGGAAGAGGCGTTGCGAAGGTGCTGGAGAACCTGAATGATTTCGATTCGGTAAAGAGCGAAGACATCATTATCACAAAATCAATGAATTCCGACCTTTCATTATTGATGGGCAGGGTCGGTGGCATAATCTCAGAATGCGGAGGACTCGGATCGAACGTTTCCTTCGTGTCCAGAGAGTTTGGTGTCCCGTGCGCGACGGGGATCGAAACCAATTCAATAGAACCAGGTAAAAGACTGATCCTGAACGGGACGAACGGTTCCGTGAGTTTTGAGGTTCCTTTCCAACCGGTCATAACCGAAGCGGATGGATACGAAATCGTGGAAAGCGGAGCGCCTACCGCAACGGAGGTTTTCATGAACCTGAATTTCAAAAAAGAGTTCGACGTGGAAAGGGAGTTCGATGGTGTCACACTGGACCCGTCCGGACTTTTCGGGGACAATGATCCGTTGTTTTTGATGAGAAACAATCCGGAGGAGTTCGATGGTACGCTGGAAAGGATCGAAAGCCTGACAGCCAAAATCTTTCCGAGAATGGCATGGTACCGCCTCCTTACTCCGAGAGGAGAGAGCGAACTGAACCCTCTGCTGGGATGCAGGGGAATCCGAAGGGTTCTGGAAAACCAGGAACTGTTCAGAAGGGAGATAGAATTCGTAAGAAAATCATACGAAAATGGTAACAAGAACATCGGAATCCTCCTGCCGTTCGTAAGCAACATCCGCGAGCTGAGGATCATGAAAGACGTCATTCCGTCTTACGTGAAGATAGGCATCGAGGTGTCCGTTCCCTCGGCCGCATTGGATATCGAGGACTTCGTTAACGAAGGGGTAGAATTCGTAATGATCAATCTTCCCGAGTTGTCGAAGATAACACTGGGAGTGGACCCGGAAAACCCAAGGGTTTCGTCACTTTATTCCGAAAGCAGTAAACCGGTCATGAAACTGATAAATATGATCACTGACGCCTGCAGGGGTCATGCAGACGTATCCGTAAGGATAAATGATTATGACCAACACCTTGTGGAAAGACTGGTCAATTCTGGCGTCAATTCCATATCGCTGGAACCGGAATACATAGAAGCCGGGAAAAACGAAGTTTCGCGTTTGGAAAGGAAATTCCTGATCGAAAGGCTAAGGACAAGGGAATCTACTTCTTCTTTCCCCTGAATAACGCCTTGAAGGGAGAAAAGATCAATTTCACGACCTTCCACCCTCCCCTTACAAAGGAATAAACGAGGAACAATCCTATTCCGGTAACGGCGAACCATATTATGTTGTAGAGGGTGATCGGTATGTCAACCCCGAGGAAATAATTAGCAAAGACCGGGAACAATGCGGCCAACAATCCTACTATAGCCGCCTTTGCAAGGATCTTGACGATCTTGTATGCAAGGAATATGAACACTATCATTATCGCCAGCAGCGCCAGGATGAACGGATCGTTCAGCATCTCAAGAACCATATTAATAATTTCACTGAATAATTAAATAATGGATCTCGAAACCTCCCTAAGGAATGAGACTGAAAAATGGCTCCTGAAGGTAAAGGAAGAAGTCAAATCCGTTAAACTAATTGATCAGAAAAGGGAGGACGTCCTTACGAACATCAACGCCTACATCAAGGATTCAGAATATTTTCTGGAAAGGAAAGACCTTATTCGAGCGTTCGAGGCGGTCATCTGGGCATGGGCAATCCTCGAGAACTCCAGGGAATTCGGGGTCATAGAATAGATTATTTACTGGGCAACTAACGGGAGATTCTTAGAAGCGGGAATGATTCCGGAGGGCATCACTTCAAACTGGACAAATACATTATCAAATTTATTGTTGTTTACTGCACAACGCTGAAGATTACCCGGTTGACCAAGTTTACCGCTATAACTTGAAGTGTCCTGGCAGTTGGAATTTCCCCTGTTATAATTGTTATAGTTCTGGTAAGGGTTGCTCCCAGCCTGGTAGTAAGGATTTTGTCCTCCACTACCGCCGCAGGAAGCACAGCTGCCTCCCTGAACCATTAGAATCTGACCACAGTCAGTAAGAACGCCATCTCCCCTGTCAATTCTTATTTGTATGTATGGATTATTGTAACTTTGTCCCACAAGACTGCAGACATTAGTCCACTTGAATAAGATATTTTGATTGTATTTGACTGTCACAGTTCCTGAACTCCCACTACTGCTCAGAAGTTCATTCCCGTCCTGTGTGATCTTCAGGCTCGGTTTACCAAATGAATCCTGGGCGGCATTGTTTATCTCCCATCCCAGCGCCATGGCGTCTCCCATTATATTGTAGAACCTGCTGAAACACTGGGTCATCTGGCTCATCATTCTGGAGGACTCGCCCACCTGGGCCATGCTCTGCTGGTAGTCGGTCCCGCCATAAGCGCCGCTCTGCCTTGGCTGGGCCATTTTCATGCACATCTGCAGTTCAAGGAACTGCATGTATATCTTGAGGGCGAGCATGATCAGCTGGGGTGATTTCATTATGAATTTGCAAGCCGATGTAGGCAAAAGTGCGATTCCGCTCGCAACATCCCTGGAGGTTTCCCTGGCACTCGGCCAAATCGCCCCGATAGCCTCTGCCAGCAATCTCGGCATTAAGCACACACCAAGTCCCCAGACAAGACCCTGCTTCATGGCTGTCTTGTACTTATTTTCCTCAGCGTCCTTGTCGAACCAGTCGAATATTCCTGCTCCTTTGACCTTGAACGTGTTCTCCTTTGTCAATGAATCGATAAGCCATAGAATAATAAACACTGCCAATACAATAACTGCAAGAATACCGGCATACTTTAATACATCTAACACGGTGTCCCAGAAACCACCACCATCTTTGGGAAGTGTCTCTATTTGGTTTTGTATTTCTCTTGAATCGGGTATCATTTTTGGGCTATCCACTATTGCTTCTCTGCAAATGGATTCGGCCTTACAATCTTCTTCTGTATCATAAGTACCATCGGCAGATTGTATGCATTTCCATTCATTTTCATCGCATTTCCATTTCGTTACACAGCAATAGCAGTGATGATCAATCGGGTTAGTTGGATCTTTAAAGCAGTCATTACAGGTTTTTCCGGTATACCCGCTCTCATCTATTAACGTCCAATCTCCATTGCAAGGTTCCAAAATTTCACTTGCTGAAATCTGGCACCAAGCATTTGTCGATCCAGTGACACCGTATTTTTTCTCACATGCTTCATAGCAAGCAGTAGATCCAGTTGACGGGCAATTATTATAATCATCAAATCCAATCCCTTCCGTCTCCGGCACGTAATCGTTTTCATTGTAAGGAGATAATTCATCTTCTGGGGGAGGATATTCTTCTTCTTTTATGCCAAAATCTGGGATTGAAGGCTCTGTTTGTGGTGTTTTCGGCGGATCAATAACCTTGTCCCATAAGAAGTCCGTCCCAAGGCAGACCGTGCAGAAAGCGGCTATCCTGATCAGCCATAAGAATATGTTCTCCATTGATTTGTACATCTTGTCCGCTTCCTTCTGCTGGGAGAACATGGACCTGCGGTTGTCGTCGAGTTCCGGCTGAACGGTAAGGGAACCGAGGCTCAGTGACCTGGATTCGTAAACAAGATTATTGGCGTATTTGTAGAAGACGGTGAGGTTCGCCTTGCCCAGCGGAACATCGACAAAGGTCTGATCCGGGTCCTCCGTGACCTTCGCTGACAGGGTTATCGATGGCGGGATTCGGAAGGAACAAAGGTATCTGGACTGTGACGGGGAGCGTTCTGTCCCGATCTCCTGGCATCTCGGGCTGTAAACGTTGACCTTGCTGCCTGTCATGTCGATGGTTGAATCATAAACCTTGAGGTCGGAAATGTCCCCGTCCTCCCTGTTCTTGAGGCTGACGGTAGCGTTGAACATGGAATACTCCATCCCGCACGTCCCTCTGGGTGAATTTACGTGGCACTTGAATTTGGAGGGGTTTATCTCGCTGCTCTTCGTGAGCTCTATATCGAACTGGTCCGTCCCCTTCTTCACATATACCTTGAACGTCCCCTTCGCCTGCTTCCCGTTGGACGGGGATGTCGCCACCAGTTCTATGGTTCCCGTCCCGTCGTCGCATCTCTGGAAGAATGACGGATCAATATACATTGAACACTTGTAATGCTCCTCCCTGTGGGCCCCGACAATAGCGGAACTCTTGAATTCGCAGTACGTCGAGTTGTCGGGAGGAGAGACCCCTCTCCCCTTGGTGAGCTTCCCTGATTCATTATTGTATGCGTTGAAGTTGAACGACCACCTGATTTCGTCATCGACGGTCGGATGGAGGAGGTCGGCGTTTCGGATGGTAATCATGTTCCCGACATCCCCAAGAACTATCGTGTTCTTTTCGAGACAGTTCAGATTGAAATCGTAAACATTATTCTCATTCAGCTTCTTGTCATTGAATTCTATGTAAGGCGTCAGCGGCGGCGCTTCGACCCTGTAATAATACGTATCAACACTCGCTCCTACAGGCGCCTCCCCCGGAAGCTTGACGCTGAATTTGATGTCAAGCGGGTAGTTCCTCACCTCGCCGTCAACAAGTTCCCCCTGGCCACAAGCGACCGCTCCCAGGAAACGGTCAGGCGGAATTGTGCAGGTTATGGAAGCCCCCTGTGACGTGCAGTAGCGGGCCGTTCCGGATATTATCTGGTCGTTGAACTTGATCTCTTCGTTGATTATCGCGGGATTTTCATTTGTGGCTGTCTTGGTTCTCATGTTTACCGTGATCTGGGCGGGATTGGATGAAGGGTGATCAGGACAATAAACACCCGCCGGCGTGACGGACTGGATCGTGATCTCGACTGGTGAATAATCAACGTCCACCGTCAAGGCTTTCGAAAGGTCATGGCTGTTTGTCCCATCCGAAGCGAGAATCTTGAAGGTCTGCTGATTTTCGCCGGCCGCCGTCGACGGTATGTTAACAGTCACAGGGCACTTGAAATAATTAGCCTGCAGATGTTCGCAGGTCCCCGAGGCTATCCATCCGTCAGGCTTTATCGTGACCGTGGACAGTCCCAGTTCGTCAAAATTCTCAGTCTTAACGAAAATCTCCGCCTCCGTTTTGTTACCAGCTTCCCCCTCTATCCTCTCCGGGATTATCTCAAGTATGCCCGGCTGGGGCCCGGATGCCGGATCGATGACATTTACCTGGTAAAGCTCCGATACCATCCCTGAAACCCTCGCAACTACCGGGAAATTCGCATTCGCGTAGTCGGCAGGTATCTGGAAGGATGCGGAGCATGTATAGAAGTCCTTGTCCGCACTCCCGGAATCCTGGTCCTTCGAGCAGCTGAGCGTCTCCTCGGGGTTGTCCATGTAGGAAAACTTGAAGGAAGGGGTGTTCAAAATGTAGGAAGGGTAACTGATGTAGGTAACGATCGTTCCTTCGGTTGTGGTTCCTCTGGTCATCGGGTCTGGCTGTATGTAAAGTATGTGGAAGCTCGGCTTCGGGAGGTCCACGTAAGCATCATAGAAATTCGAAACCAGAGCGGAGGAAAGTGAAGGATATGCGAATTTCAGGTTCATGGTCACCTTTTCCTTCTTTATCTGACACATTTCGCTGGCCGGTATCGTGCAGGTATAGATGTAATCGGATTTCGTGCATGTCAACGTCTTGTAAGAACCGCCGTCCATGGCGTATTCGTATTTCGTCGGGATTTCCATTATGTTGGAGGTGGTCGCTGTCAGGGTGAGTGAGGTGTCTGTAATGCAGTCGAGCCTCTTCGCATGCGTAAAGGCGAGCGAAGGTCCCGGCGGTGGCGAGCGGATCTCAACGAACGTGTTAGCCTGGAGGGTTCTCGGGTTCCCTCCCCCGTCAAAGGCGTTAAGCCTGAACTGGACCGGATAAACCCCGGGATTCTGGGTCTCCGGGATGTCCATCGTGACAGAACATTCGTAATGGTCTATGTCAGGGAACGTCTCCTTCGACGTGCAGGAAGGGGAATTCCATGAACCGTCAAGATATTTGTACTGGAAATTTGATAACTGGTATGTTATGGAATCAGGATAATTGACGTGAAGATTAACCGTAACCGGTTCCGTATCGCCGGCCGTGAACAGCTGGTTTGAAATATGATCGATTGCTATGCTCGGCGGCGGGAAGGAAACGCTAAGATCTATCTTGCTCGTGTTCACCGACGTCCCGTCGAAACCGAACCTGAAATAAAGATCGAGATCATCGTTCAGAAGGTTGCATATGTTGCTCTCGCCTATCCTGCATCTGTATGCGTTCCCCACGGGAGCGTCACAGGAAAGGGAATGGTAGGTTGATCCGTCTAATGTGTACTCTTTGGTCGGGGATGAAGAGCCCGGGTTCTGCACTATTATGGTGGCGGAGAGCTGGCTGTCTATCCCGCAGTCGAATGGATTCGGATTCAGATCGGAAAGTATTATGGATGACGGTGGCTTCTTAACGGTTACCGGGAAACCCGCGAAAACCGTTTTTCCATCATCATAAGTGAAGTGAAGCGTCACCGTCGAAGTACCTGGCGCATCGCATACCGGGAAGTTATCCACGGGTATAGAACACTCGTATTCATACGTTCCCGTGATAATACAGGTCATGTGGCTTTCAGTTGGCGGGACATCGTCAACGTCATAATAAAATGATTTGTAATAGCACTCGTTCTGGCCGCATGTAATATAGGAGGAGTTCTCCACGTGTACCTTAACCTCGATTGTCTCGTCGCTTTCGCAGGTCACTATTTGAGGATCGAAGGAATCGATCACCAGTTTCGCGCCGCCTACTCCCGGCTCACCGTCGGGAGGAGGAAGCTCGCCCGTGGAATAGAAAACCACCGGGTTCGAGGTTTTCGCCCCGCTCCCGTAAACGAAATTCCATTGTTTGGGAGATACCCCGAAGACATTGCCGGAATCTATGTTCGTCGAGAACAGCGGATCACCGGTCCCGGAAGGGTCGATGTCTGCCGTGTTTCCCATGAGTTCGTAAAGCTTGTCCACCGTGGAAGATGAAACCAGGGCGAATACGCTCCTGTTGACATAGTTGGAGGGGATTCTTTCATAGCTTTCGATGTAATTCTTGACGGCCACCGGGTTCACGCCCGGGTTCAGGTACAGGTTCAATCGCTCCAAATCAAAGTTGTCATGCCTGAAATTCTCAGGCCCGATGCCCGAACCGGACTTTTCGACGTGATCCCAGCTTCCCGTCCAGTATGTCTTTCCGGCAACGTCCAGCTTTACAATAATCATGAAGTTTGCCATTCCGGACGTAGAGACATCCGCCCATTTCAGTTCTTCTTCATAGTTCGGTATGTAACCGGCCGGGCTGCTCCCGATATGCGGGGGATCGCCCCTGAGAACGCACTGAACCGGGTTGTAATCCCTGCACACGTAAAAATAAACCTTCCTCATCTGTATGCTGTCATTGTTGGTTTCCATTGAAAGCTTGGCGAAATGAGCGTTTCTCGCGTAATCATACTCGAAATCGAAATCCTTGTTCAGGAAATCAGAGAATGAGGCCAATTCGGCGGACGCTTGGTCATTGTCCCCGAATATGTTTATCTGGAAAGCGCTCACGAAGGTGAGGGAAATCATGAGGTACGAAGCCACCACTGCGAAAATCTGCAACACTATCAGCTCTAATTTTATCTTCATGTTAACAACTCAGTTCCTGTTTTCCTGAACTCACCAAGGCGAACCCGCATGCCCTCACGGCTTCCGTAAGGCTGGTGATTTCGGTATCGTTCAGTGATTCCGTCAGTCCCGTCACGACCGGAAGGTATACGTATATGTCCTTTGTTCCTTCGGTGAAGATGAATGTCGAATTGAACATCCCTGAAGTGTAGTAGGTTGAATTCTCGGTTATCGAAGCAATGACCTGGAATTCCTTCGGGTAGAACCCGGAAACTATTATGTCGTCCTCGTAGCCATTCTCCCCGTAGTTGTTGGTCATGATCGGATACTCCTGGCCGGAGTAGCGATTTGGATTGATCGGATCGAACTGTATGAATGCGTTGTATTCCCCGAAGTCGCTCAGTCTCCCCGGACTCCCGGTAGCGGAATATGATGTATATTTCCCTTCGCCGAGATAGCCGCTGGGAACTGTATCAATCCCATAGAAGTGTATGTTCACTTCGCCGGACGTCTTTACGAGGGTGATGTTCTTCGAAGCGAGATTGCCCGCCCCCAAAACCTCCCCGTATGACATGAATCCCGGTGCGTAAACGTTAAGCTGGCCGAAGGACAGGCAGGGCCCGTCGCCCTCGGATATCCCGTTGGTATCGGTCCTTTCCAGATCGCAAATGTCGAAAATAATATCAGCCCCCTCCACCGGATTGCCATCCGAGTCGGTCACATTTATTTTATAATGGCAGTTAGCTTCTTGAACGCACTCCTGATCGTACTCCAGATCCCCTACGACTGTCATCTCCCCGGTGCTCGGACGGTTGTTTTCGATGCAGACCATCGTGGCGAAATTGAACAGTTCGCCTGTACTCGAATCTTCGACTGAGAAAACGATGGGATACTTTACGGTGTAGAATACCGTAATCGGAACGACGCACGAATCAACGAACGGGATGAGTCTCTTCGGCTCCACTATTATCGGGCTGGGCGGGAAAATCGCAAAGTTGTTGTCAAGGTCCCAGCTTTCCGGATAAATATAATACAGATTTATGTTTGGGTACATCTTCCCGTTAACCTCCCCTAACGCGTAAACGGGATCGTCGAAGTACACAGGCACTTCATTCCAGGTCGTGGACATAATGACTGCCTTGATCATCCTCCTCATTCCTTCCAGCAATTCGCTCCTGTCCTTTCTTACCACCTTCCCGCAATCGACGTTAAAGTTGATCATGGGCATCCAGTACGGTGAATCCGGATCGGAGTTGTATATGGAATCGAAGGTGGCCCATTCGAAGAAATTCGAATCGTTCAGGTGGAGCGTGAAATCATAAACGAATTCCATTATGTCATTGATCTTGGTCGGGTAGGAAATCGTGTAAGGCTGGGGTATGGAATAGTCCTCCATCTCTGTCGGAAGCGTTACACTCACGTCCATCCTGTCCTGAAGGATGTTCAGGTCCACGTCCAGCCTCGCCAGATCGAAATCAACGTCCTTCCCGAAGAACTCCTCCTGGTCCTTCAGGTGGAATCTCAAGTAATTCTCCACCCCGCCTTCCAGTTCCATTTTAACGCTGGGCGGGTCGAATTCAACGCAGGACGACCATATCCTCACATTGTCAGGCCCGAAACTTACGGAATCACCGGTAGTTGGGGTGATCACCCCGCCGTTCCTGTAAAGGTTCTCCATCTGGTCCGTAATTCCAGCGATAATGAGATTGGTCACCGAATCCTTGACCGTCTTGACTTCGTCCGCAATTCCCGGAGGTGCCGGTGGTTGTATGCTAACATTTTGGAGGGCAACATACGCCGCTATAGCGCCTATTAACAGAAGGGCAAAAATAACGATGAACTCCACCTGACCTTTACGAACCATAATAATTATTTCTATTAAGTGACTTATATTGATTTATTTACGGAGTGAAGTCCGTGCACCCGCTAGCGGTGTTAAATCCGGAGAAGTCTGTTTGTTTGGTGAAGCTGAAGAAATCGATTCCACAATATCCAAATTTTCTCCTTAATTTCGGTATATCGTCCATGCTTATCCCGTTTTTCATTTTTCCGGCCATGATACCATAAATTTTGACCCACCTCTCGACAATCGGATAATAAACATAAAGATCAGTCTCATCCCTTATCTGCATGGTAGCGTTATTATGTCCCATATCTATACCTTTTCCTTCCCCGTTGGTTATATCTATTGATTTTCCCTGAAGTATATAATTGTTGTACATTATCCCGTTGACTGTATAATTATCCATGAATTCACCGGAAGAATAGTTAAGATTCATCGCGACTATGTCCACGTCCTCCCCGGTGAATATATCCCTGTTGATCGGCTTGAAAACGAGTTCTGTCTTGACCTTGCTGAATTCGGTTATAGGTCTGGGTTCTCCGGTCACCCTGTAAGCGAAGTACGTGGTCGTGGTATCTCTGTTGTATGATAAATTGAGCCCTTCCATTGGAACACCGAAGAAATAGACAGTAATATTGTGTTTCCTTCCCAGAACGATGGTCGTATTGGTGAGATGGTGATAACTGGTGAAATTCCCGAACGCTTTATGTCCATCCTTATACACCTTTATCTCGCTGACTCCGCAGGGAACGTATGTGATCATTCTCCCCTCTTCATCCGTGCTCCCCAGATCGCATTCGTAAAAGAAGACATCCGCTCCTTCTATCGGAACGCCGAGATCGTCGGTTACGGTTATGTTGATCTCGCATCTCGACTGGTTAACACATATCTCCTTCGAATAACCTGCACTGATGTCGTCCAGATCACCCACACAGTCTCCCGGCTCGTTCTGGTCTATCTCGTTCATTATGGCAAACTTAAACCACTGGTTTATTGATTCGTCCTCGACCATAATCACCAGAGGGTATTTGATCGAATATGTGACTCCGTAAACGTCCGTGCATATTTGGATTGGCATCGGCAACGTTATTACCCCGAGATCGAAGGAAAAGGGCTTGGGTGATATCTTCAGAGGATTGGGTCCGAACTGGAAATTGCTGTCCATGTCCCATTCCTTCGGGTAGGAAAACATGACTTCCAGATCATACTCTTTGCCACCGACTCTGTTGAGGGAATAAAACGGATTCCTCGCCAGCCTCGCCGGCTTGTCATTCCATACGGTATGGGAGGCCACGTATTCCGCGATCTCGGTTATCCCTTCCACCATCTCCGGCCTTCGCTTTACGACTGGTTTGTTGCATTCCGTGGCTGCTCCGAGTATAGGCATCCAGTTAGGGTTATCCGGGTTGGAGAATAATATGGTCGCCAGAGTGACCTTCTCGAAGAATCTCGTGCTGCTGGAATCCCTCACGAAAGCACCGGAAAATTCGAGGATCTCCCGGAGGTTGGAATCGACCGAAGCTATGTACGGAAGCGGGATGTCATTCCCTTCAACATAAGTGGGAAGATACACTTCGACTTTTACAGAATCCTTCAGTATGGAAGCGGTGGCCTGGACGGAAGGAATATCGATTATCACATTCTTCCCGAAAAATAATATTTCCTCTTTGAGGTTTTGCCTTATGTATTTACTTACCTCCGCTCCTATCTCATTCTCAACGTCCGGTATGCTGAGCTTTTCGCAGGCCTGCCAGACCGGTACCCTGGTTTTTCCGAAATCCACTGTCTGGATCCCGGCGAGATTGGAGTATCCTCCCTGGTTATATATTTTCACAAGAACTTCCATCAAACCGGCCTGGATGAAATTGTTTATCGAATCCTTCACGGTCTTCACTTCGGAACCGGTTCCCGGCGTAATGGGCGGCTGGATCATGAACTGCTGCATCATCAGGAAAACAACTATGAGTACGATTATTATCAGGCCTGCTATCGCCACCAATTCTACTTGTCCTTTCTTTCTTTCCATATTGATCACATGCATGTGTAATTAAGATAATAGAGCTTGTATGAAGCCCTTCCGTAACCGTAATCCATAACAAAATCATATTCCCCGGTCGGTCCATTTCCTCCTGTTCCTACTATAATATTTATTTTCTGCGGACCGTATGTGCCGTTTATTCCGGGAAGTCTCAGTGTTCTCACATTGCGCCCGGAATTGTATATCCCAACCTCTGAAGCGAAGTCGGCCGTGACATTCAGCTTGGCGAAATCGTATTCCATCGACAATTTCTCCCCATAACAATAAGTCTCGTTATATTCTATCAGCTGTCCCCCGACTGACCTGAAGAAAAGCGATGCGGAAGGAGGGTCGAAAATTGTATGAAGGAGGGCGAGGGCTTCCGTATCCTGCTTTATTTCATCGGTGAATTTCGTCATAGCATCGGCCCAGTCCTGCATAGCCGAATCCATGTCCGATTGTATCTTCAGCTGGGTCTCGATCTGGGCCATGGTAAGACCCATCTGGTGTTTCATGTTAAGGGTGGAAACAAACATGAAAAGGAAAGCCAGTGCTAGGGACGCATACTCTAAACCTATTTTAGTGTATTTGCAAATTTTTGTTAATAGCGGGCTGGGATTAATGGTCAAAGCGGCGATTATTACGAGACATGCCCATATGTAAGCTGAGCATTCAATTTTTTCTTCAAAAGAACCTGTTATAATCTTTTCGAAACATCCAACAATCCCACATGTAAGAGAGTCCAGTAATTTTCTTGCAGTTCCTTTAAGGGCACATCCTCCTGCGCCCCACCATCCCCCATCCTCCATTATAACACAATCAACCTGTTCAAATAAGGTTTTGTCCTTCTCCATGCATGGAACATTCATGTCTATTCCTTCGGGGTCCGGGGATTGCTCGAACTCATCCAGTTTGTCCGTTGTTCTTTCGAGCAATTTCACTTCTGCGTTAAGAATGCATTCAAGACTGCTTACCCCAAAATCCATCAACACCTTCATAAAAAGGCTCATACCGGTCATCTGTTTCACAAATTCCAGAAAAACTTCACCTATTCCTTTTTTAATTGCTTCTTCGGCTCCTTCTTCAGCAGGTTCAGTTAAGATATCAGTTAATATGCCGGCGACTGCGCAGCAACAAAGTAATTTTGTAACCCAAGAAATTATGGTTGAATATAAATTATAATCTTCCTTGTATTTTTTTATCTGATCCTTAAGTTTTTCAAGTTGCTTCTTCCTGTCCACTATGTCGCTGGGCAGGGAACCGTAATAGGAAACCTCGGATGAAGCTCGGAGGGTCCTGTAATATGTATTGAGAAATCGTGTTTCGACCGTCAGACCGAAAGGGAATGTTCCCTGGAAATTGATCGGGTCTTCCGGGTCATCGCCATCCAGATCGACCGATCCCAGAACGAAATCACATTCGTAAATATAATCTTCACCGCTGACCTTGTCACATAAAACGTCACTGGACTTTCCCTCAAAGTCCGCGGAAAACTTGTATACATCCAGCTTCTTTGGTGCGTTGTTTATGTGGAACCTGAACTGCCTCTGAGGGGTTTCCGGATAACACATTCCCTCCAAGTCGACCGCCTGGCATTCGACATTCGAAGGAACTCCGGTCAGGCTCAGTCCGAGGTTGAGATCC
>CAYUSU010000024.1:0-22771 GCA_964447525.1 uncultured archaeon
GGAGATATAAAGAAGGATCTGGAAAAGCTGAAGAAAGGGATGAATCCTTCCAAGACAATAATGGTTTTCCACGCGCCTCCTCATAATACCGTACTTGACGTTATGTACACGAAGGAGAACATGGGGTCCAAGTCAATCCGAAAGTTCATAGAGAAGGAACAGCCTTTGCTCACGTTGCACGGGCACATACACGAATCACCCGACATATCAGGTTCCATCAAGGATACCATAGGAAAAACGCTTAGCGTCAATCCCGGCCGGGGGAGGATAGCCCTCATCGACCTCGATAAACTGACGGCCGATGCGGTGTAAAGAATTTAAATTTTAATATCTAAACATAACTAAGATTAGTTCTGGGTGAAAAAATGGCGAATATTGAACAACATTTGAAGGAAAGAAGGCTTTGCAAGAAGTGCTGTATTGTTTTTGATGATGTTAAACAGTGTCCCAGATGCGGGAAGGGTGACAAAATGGAAGTCTATTTTGAGCTGGTTTCCGTTCCAAAATTCTAATCAAATTTAACAGTGCTTCTCTAATTATTAATCATATGGTCTTTCAGACCCTGAACAGACTGAAATGGACGGACAGACTTGAAAAATGCACAGTAACGATAGTCAGCAGGGGATGTCCCGGGGACATAAAGAAGATTTCCGGTAAGAATATAACAGATGTCAAGAAAGATCATTTCGTTTTCAGTGTAAGGGGAAAAGAGACATTCATCCCCCACCACAGGGTAAAAAGGATAAGAATAGACGGGGAGACAATATGGAGGAGAAATTCAAAAAAAGAATGCTTCGGACCTTTCGCTTTCCTGAGGAAGATATGTCAGTAAGGAACTGGGGAAAGGTTCGCGGTGTATGGACCGTTATGAGAAATTTCATGGTAATCAGCCTTTGCAAGGTTCTGCCGGACATAGAGTTCAAGAACACACTTTATCGCCGGGTTGGGATGAAGATAGGAAAGGACGTCACGATAATGGGTTCCTCCTTCGATATATTTTTCCCGGAACTTATAGAGATAGGTGACTTTTCGACGGTTGGCGCGTTTACTGTCGTCCTTACGCACGAGTTCGAGAATGACAGATGGTCCAGAGGGAAAGTGAAGATAGGAAAGAACTGTTTGATAGGAGCGATGACAGTTATTCTCCCCGGGGTGGAAATCGGTGATAACTGCACCATAGCTTCCTATTCTCTGGTCAACAAGAGCATCCCTCCGAACACCTTCGCCGGTGGCGTCCCGGTCAAGAGACTGGGAAAGACTTAAAGGAGTTCATAGAAATATAATAATGAAATCGAGGTTCCAGCGATTTGTGGGATACGTTTTCAGGGAAAGATGGACTCTTGTTTCACTCATGATAATAAACATGATCGGTTTCTTTATCGGAATATACTATTACATGGATGAATTTGCGGTACATCCATCTTTCATCTGGGTCATAGTGGCCGACTGCCCGCTGGCGGTGCTGCTGTTTTCATGGGTTTGCTATCTTTATCTTAGAGGGAAAAGAATTCCTAATCTATTGCTGTTCTTTACGTCCGTTTACATGATAAAATACGGATTATGGACGCTTTCTGCAATATATCTTTACTGGAATCATTACCTGTCTGGGATGGATCAGATAATCGCAATACTGAATTTCATCCTTCACACGGGATTGATACTGGAGGGTGTTGCACTTTCCGGTAAGGTGAAAATGAACCGTGACAATACGCTTATGGTCATTGGTATGGTATTATTAAACGACTTCTTCGATTATTTTCTGGGAACCCTGCAGAACATGCCCTCCACACACGTGGGTACGCTGATGATAGAAAGCTTTGCAGTTAGCATCGCATTGCCGTTGATCATTTATCTTTCGGCCCGGCGCAGGAAACGATCACATTACCGTTCCCCTTCGCGCTGAATTTCGTGTCCAGGAACTTCTCGATCACCCACATATTCGTTCTTGCATGGTTCGTGAGTCTGGAAATGCTTACACTGGAATTCCCGGCCAGCGCCATATATGGGAGGATCTGGTCTCCCATCCATTCGTCCAGACATGCCCCACTATTCAATTGAGAATCAAGAGACTCTCTGGAACTTTTACCGACCTTTTCTGCCGGTAGGCCCCTTTCTCCGAGGTATGATGATCCAATTCTAGTGTTTCCAAAATGAGAAACCAGAAGAACGGAGCAACCCGTTGAATAGGAATCCAGATAATAGGAATTTTTCTCTTTTAAATCCAGTTCGGTTCCATTGAATATACGGGTCGCTACGTCTGCGTTTTTGAGATCATTTGATGCATAACAGTATCCTTTAGTTCCTTCGAAATTCTTCCTTTCAGTGAGCTGTAAAGGTTTCAATGTCCCGGGTTTTATCCTTACCTTCAGGATCCCCCCTCCTTTAGGGAAGAATCCGGGTTTGATTATTTCAGGATATATCTCGAGACCCATTTTCTTCAGAAAGTAACAGAATACGTTTTCAAAATAGTCCGCTGGCGGCGACCATTTGACATGCGTTCCCCCGACGATTTCGATGTCCAGCTCTTTATCCGTATGGATCAGCGGGATCATCAATGACTGAAGTACGAGCGTGACTGATCCGGCGGTTCCAACGTCTATTTTCAGATCATCGAAAGTCATCTTTCCGGGAATGAATTCCAGTTCCTCCGAACCTAATTCCAGACCCCTGATTTCGGCAGAACATATTTCCCCCACGGCTTCAATCCCTTTCATGTGCTGTGCCTTCAGGCCGGGATTAGGGCGGCCCTTTCTTATGCTGAAAATACGGCACGGTTTCCCTGTCACTGCGGAAAGACCGACTGCCGTTCGGATGATCTGACCTCCACCTTCAAGATAAGAACCGTCTATTTGTATCATGATAATATTTTGTGCCAGGTATTTTATCAGTTCGGTAAATTCCGTAACAAAAAAGAGTTTTTTTAAATATGACCGGATTCGTAATTATAAACAGTGATCATGAAAACTAAATTTTTGCCATCCGGGATTTTAGCGTTGATGGTCATCGGATTAGTTTTCGTTAGCGGTTGTGTCCAGGAGCAGGGCAATCAGGATCAGCAGAATTTGATGCAGTCTTCGTGCGGGGACGGAATATGCCAGTCCGGGGAGGCCTCTTCATGCCCCGATGATTGTGCCACCGGATGTCGGGATGAATGTTCCCGGAACGGGATGAAGCAATGTGACGGGAATGGATACAAAACCTGCGGTAATTATGATTCTGATTCCTGTATGGAATGGGGCAGCGTAACCGCATGCGGGAGCGGGAAAACCTGCAATAATGGGAAATGTGTAACAGACAACTCTCCGGGGACAGGTGAAACTGCCGGATATGCGGTAGTGGCTAAGACGGGAGACTCTTTTTATGATGTTGCCGTTTACTTCGCAGGTAAAAAGAACGCTGAACTTGTAACATATACGAATAATTTCGATGAAGCGATACACAGATTATCTGAGATCCATCCGAAATATGTTGCTCTTGTTATTTCACCGCAGGAACTTACTCCTGATTTTGTTGATTTGGTTGATAATAAGATGAGAGAGATCGACAATGATCC
This sequence comes from uncultured archaeon, assembly GCA_964447525.1. Lineage (GTDB taxonomy): Archaea > Aenigmatarchaeota > Aenigmatarchaeia > QMZP01 > QMZT01 > JAFGDH01. Next base: position 3,554 of record CAYUSU010000024.1, read on the forward strand.
TTATTATGACGCTGCATTTGGAATAATAACCTCCTTCACCGTGGATGAAGCTTATGATTATATTGACAGGTTACTGGTATATTCTCCTAAAACTACAATTGATGAATATGTTATTGGTGGTTGTGTTGGTAATCCATCCAAACTTGAAGGAGTGAAAAGTACAGTTAGATGCAATCAGTTAGGGGATATGGGTATTGGTATTTGTTCTGATGAGGATGTTGTTACTCCAGATAATCTAAATACGGAAATAAGGGATAAAGATTTAATAAGGTTTAATTTGCATGGAACTCCAGAGTCAATGGAAGTCGGTACAGATTTTTCCCTGAGGGGAGATTCTTCGCTTGGCTTATTTATCAATGTGATGGATCCTAATAATCTCTGCAATATGGACGACCCGGTTTGCGATAAAGGAAAAAAGACCTCAATCACTCTTGCAAATTCAATTGTGGTTGCAGACTCATGCATGACTGCTAGGATAAATGGAGTTCCTTCAAATGTAAAGAAAGAATTTGGAGATATGGATAACCCAGGAATCGTAGACAAATCGATTGTCCTTGCTGCGCTGAAGAGCGGCGCAGTAGCATATATTGGAGCGACACATGTTTCTGTCCTTGGCATGAGCCCCACCAACGCCGTCTTCGAGAGCATGATACATGACATTTCAGTCGGGGAAGCAATTAAGAACTTCAAGAACAGGCTGATGTACAACAAGATAGCCATTAGGGATAGCATATACGAAAATAACGGATTCGGTTCAACATCCATGTGGGACGGTGAATATCCGTTAAATGACAAGAAAACAATGGAATTTATTGATTTCGAGGCACAAAACTGGGTGCTATTCGGAGATCCATCCATTGAGGTAATCGACAGGGAATATGAAAATAAGCATACATCAATAAAAGACTTGGAAATAAACGGAAATGAGATCAAGCTCAATGTCAATTTTGGGACAGTTGAAAACATCGAAGAGATGTCCGGTGCAGGTAATGGTGGTAGGTATACTCACACCCTTTACAGTGAGGTAAAGTTCGTGGAAATCGGTCAGAAAATCATTGAGTTCACAAGCGAACCTTTACTGAAAACGTACCTTATAAATATCCCAAAAGATAGGAGCAAGAACAAGATTACGGTCACATCCGTTGGTTTAGACCCGGAGCACGAAAAGGCCTTCACGGGAAGCACGACGTTGATACAGAACCTGGGTGATGAGATAATGATCTCAATCCCTGCTGTCTTATCGAAAGGATTTTCAGAAGACTTCGAATTTAATATCAGAATAGAATAGCATTAAATCACTTATTCTTCCTTGTTGAAAAGAAGGTTGTCATTTCTCCCGAAAAGAATGAAATTAATAACGAGAATATCTCCGGAATTGTCGGGTATTATGTTTCTCGATTCATTTAACTGAATACTTTTCACTCTCTTTTCAAGACCGGTCTCTGCGTTATCATATGCAATCGCTACGGGACATGTTAAAAATAAGGAACCGGGAGTAATATTATTCATTCAGAATTTAGGTTTTTACTTCTCTTTGAGCTTTTTTATAATTTTCTTCAAATCAACCATCTTCAATTCTCTTCCCACCGTTAGTTTATGAATTTTTTCTAATTCTTCAACCTTGAATTTCAGTTCTTCTTCCTTTTTCTTCTGTTTTGTGATGTCTTTGCTAATTTGAATGGCTAAAGAAACGACTTCACCTTTTTTTAATGGAATGATCTGAGAGGAGTAAGATACAATTTTACCATGTTGGCCCATGGCACTAAATTCAAAGCTTTGGGTTTTTCCTGTTTCGAAAACCCCTTTAAGGACATCTTTCTGTAATTTTATAGTTTCTTGCGGCATATAATCAAAACAGCTTGACCCTATTACCTTGCCGATATCAAAACCAGGTAAAGTTCTATTGATGTATTTAATTTTACCTTCCATGTCCATTATTAGTATGGTATCTAGAGAGTTCTCCACCAAAGCTTTCCATCTGGTTTCGCTTTCTTTAATTTCTTCTTCAGTTTTTTTCCTTTTAGTGATATCAATTATAGTACCCAGAATTTTTTGCGGTTTCCCTGCGCCATCTCGGAGAACTTTCCCTGTCGCAGTAATCCAATGAATTGATTTATCGGGCCAAATAATTCTACATTCAAAATATAATTTTTCTGTTTTCATTGCCTCATTGAAAGCCGCCCTGACTGAAGGCCCATCTTCAGGAACAATATGCTCAAATAATGTCTTTGCTCCCCATTCAGGTAGCATTTTTGTATAACCAAAAATTTGGTCATGTATTAAATTTCTGATGGAAGTATCATCTATTAAATTTAACTCCCAAACTCCTATTAAGCTTGCTTCTATGGCTATATCTAATCTTATTTTATTATTTTCAAGCTTCTCCAACAGCTTCTTGCGCTCGGTGATGTCCATACCTTGAGCGATTGTGGTAACTATTCTGCCTTCTTTGTCTGTTATGTTTGCTGAGTTCCAAAGTACGATTCTTATTCCCTTGTCTTTACGCATAATGGGTATATCAACATATTGCCACTTCCTGCCTTTTGTAGCTTTTTCTATAGTTTTCAGAATATTTTTTTTCTGTGAGGGTGGAAACAAGATATCTATATTTCTTCCAAGTACTGAATCCCCTTTGTAACCTGTTAAAACCTCGAATGCCTTGTTGAACAATGTGATCCTTTTTTTATTGTCCCAGACTATGATTGGCGCATTGGCATAATTCAAAAGATTTTCCAGGTAATTCTTAACATCCCTCAGTTCTTCTTCTGCTTTTTTTATCGAGGTTATATCCCTAAAAATTTCTAGAACATATGGTTTTCCGTCAAATTCAATAATTGCTGAGTTGATGCTGACGGGAATTCTTTTCTTGTTTTTAGTCAGAACTTCTGTTTCAACAACAACAAGCTTGCCAGCAGCATGCTTTTTGAAATCCTCCGTTGTTCTCTTCACTAAGTCTTTTGGATAAAGCTGATCCACCTTTAATGAAAGTATTTCTTTTCGGGAGTATCCCATGAGTTTTTCAGTTCTTTTATTGCAATCAACCAGTTTTTTAGAATCAGGATCAGCTATGAAGATAGAATCAGGTATGATTTCAAATAATCTCCTGTACATTTCTTCATATTTACTTTGAATCTTATTCATAACCATCTTTTTCTCTTAAAAAATAACCATCTCTTTTTCTTTTCTTTAAATATAATCAATGAGTATATTTTTCTTCTGAAAAATATAACGAAACCGATTATCGAGACTGTAAGGATTATAAAAAAATATAGTAATTCTTTATTTTTTTCTGCAGTTTCTTTTTCGTTTATTTTTTCAGTTTCAATTTCTTTTTCAGTTTCTACCTCTACCTTTTCTTCCTCAATTTTTTGAGAAACGGTATAATTGCAGTCTTGCTCTTTTTCCGGGGATTCGTATGTATCATAACAAGTGCCAATATTAGTGCAATCTCTGGTTTGTTTTCCGGATGGACCACATTCACTCCAATTTGTGCAGTTCCACTCATATGTGCAACTTCCGCCAGTTACCCTCCCGGTTGTTGTCCCTAATATCACTATTCCGCCTGTTGCGAAGTCATCCATTATAAAAGCGTCATCCGGATTGTCAAAGAAAGTCGTTTCTGCGGATACGTTCACTACGAGTGACAGGAGTGATATAATCAAGATTGCATTAAATCCGTTAATTTTAGATGCCCCCATTTTATCCCCTATATTAGTTGACAGCATATGTGTAGTATGAACCTGCGTATGTCGTGACATTATTGGCGTCCTCTGAATCGAACTGGATAATCAAATCCTTTTGATTAGAATCCGCAATCACCGTGCAGGTGACTGTATTGATGAATGGAATACCGGTATCTAGACTCATTTTATTCTCCTCTGTATCTGCAGAGTTGGTGCTCACTGCGATGGTGTCAACTGCATCCGCTCCTCCCGTCTGTGTCACAAAGTTGCAGTATCCGACAGGACCTGATTCGTTTACGATTACCCTGTTCTGGATTGCCGTCCCGGCTGTGGATGAGCTCTGTGCAAGATAAACATGAACAATATTCATCTTACCAGGAGTCAGTGCGATGGTGAATATGGTCGTATACGCTGCACTTGTGGCATTCAGATCACTTCCCAGATAGACCGGAGTAAGTTCCCCTGCGGGAAGATTTGTCAATAAAGAACCATTTCCTATGAAGTATTTGGCTGAAACATTCTGGCTTGTTTCTATGTTTCCCGTTGCATTGATATCAACAACCCATAATTTAGTTATTCTTGAAATTAAAGAACCAATCCAGCCAAAGAAACCAGTTTGAATTGTAGTTATATTTCCGGCAAATGTTTCTGATTGGTTTTTTAGTGCATAATTAGTGAGATCTGAAGTTGTTGTTCTTGCATCTATTGTTGCATTCAATTTAGTTTCATTAAAATACATTGTAGTGCTGTCATTAGTTAAATAATCACCATCTCCTGCAACATGCGTGTCTGTATCTGCACTTCCGGTAACATCTGACCAATCATCTATCGTTGTTCCGTTTAATGTATAATTAGAAGCATTAACATTACCGGAAGCATCGATATCCTGCACAAATAATTTAGTTGTTCTGTTTGCTAAACTTCCTAACAAATTAAAAAATCCAGTGTCATCTGCAGTTATGTTTTCTTGCGAGAATATAGAGCCAATAGATTCAATATCATCTTCCACCAAAAAATCAGCTCCTGTTACATCTGTTTCACAATCAACATACTTATTCCCTTCGCACAGAGTGAAGTTCTCATTTATTGGTTTATTGGTAGTATTCCCGACTACCTGAAGACTTCTTGAAACTGTAGTTGCCCTTCCTGCTAAATACGCACCGCTGATGCACATCTGCATGGTTTCTGTATTCTCATCCCAGAAACATTCCTGCATCCCATATTCATTGGTTTCCTCTATAATGTCGTGGATTAATGAATCTGCAAAAATAGATGGAAGCGTAGATGGTGTTTCTCTTGGAGCATTGTATAATGAAGATGTGATTATCCCGTCAGCTTTTATAAAATTGATTTCATCTTGCAGTTTTAACGGGCTTAAACCCTGCAATACTCCGTGCAATACTAAATCTCCTGCTGTAGCTTCATCAACATCTTTTCTTAAAAAATTAAAGATATTCAATCTTCTTCTTGGGGTTTGGTCTGCTCCGCCGATGTTTATATTCAGATAATAATCTTTCGAAGCATTGTTGCAGGCAGAACTTACTCCGATCTGTTCAGTTATCCACTCCCCGAAATTGCCTGTTGTTAAATTGGTAGCGTTGGAATAGCATATGTTCCCTCCATTTGGGGCGTCATAAACGCTAAAATTAAATTCATATGTCCCCGTGTTGAATGTTGTTCCCGTAAAATACTGGCCCTGCCAGACCAGAACATCCGATGCAGAAACGATATTGGCAGCTAATATCGAAATGAGCATGCCCATCGGAATCAAAAACATCTTATTCATTTTCTTTCCCTTTGGCCTAAACATGACTTCCCGCCGCCTCATTGAATAGCATCGCAGGTCGCGCCATCATATTACCACTACATCATCACAGAGTCTTCTGATTACCATCTTCACGTCTTCGTCAATCTCCTTCTCGGCCATGACCATGGCCAGGTCTATGCCCATGCTTCTTCTTTTGGTCAGCAGGTGCTGGACGAATGCCTCAAAATCCTTTTTTTTGCTGCGGATGAGAGCGAGTGAGACGGATTCGATCATCAAGAACTTCTCGCCTTTCAGATTTTCGGCCTTTCTGCTAATTATGGACAATATGCGGTCGAGCGCATTCAGAGAGTCCACGTATGTTATGTTTGAATCGTCCTCGAAGTGTTCCGGATACATGATATTTTTCTTTGAAACGCCGTCGATGAAAAGTATTTTTTCTTGGTTTATCCCCTTCTTCTGGCATATATCGATTATTTCCGGCGCGGTTCTGGATGTGGCGATGAAAATTCCTTTATAACCCTTATTCGTGAGAGTCTTCAGAATGTCCAACGCATATTTCAAGCAGTCCTGCGCCTCCACTTCCAGCATGATGGATTTGTTTGTCGGTGAACCTATTAACTTTTTCTTCACTTTGCTTGGAAGAGTCATATATTCCCTCCAATCGGGGCGTCATAAACACTAAAATTAAATTCATAAGTCCCCGTGTTGAATGTTGTTCCCGTAAAATACTGGCCCTGCCAGACCAAAACATCTGATGCAGAAACGATATTGACAGCTAATATTGAAATGAACATGCTCATCGGAATCAAAAACATCTTATTCATTTTCTTTCCTCCCATTGATCCAGAAATAAATTTTAGCCATGCCTGCCTGTCTTGTTTTAACTTTTTTCGCACCTTCTAAAAATGCAAAGCAATTGGTCACAGTTTGCCTGGAAACACCGATTTTTTTAGATAATTCAGAAACAGTGAATCCTCTTGAAGTTTCTTTTAATTCTTTCATGATTTTTTCTCGGTTATAGTTCATATCTCCCGTTTATCTCCATTTTATTGCAAAACAGCATTGCATGCGACATTCAATATCACTATTGATATCTATCCAAGGGTCTGGGCTTAAAGTAACCCCTGAAATGTCAGTGATGTTTAGAATGTAGGTGCTGTCAGTGATGTTTAGAATGTAGGTGCTGTTTAGAATTATTCTTCGTTACTTTCAAGGAAAAAGTGATTAATTTCATTTAAACGATTAAGAACTTTCTTTAGTTGCGGGTTATCATTCACAGAATCTTTGGTTAAAAAGGTTTCATCGATTACTGCAAGATAAATTCTTGCCAAAAAATTTATTTGGCTGTCATAGGAAACCCCTCTGCCCCTCTTGCTCCTTATTAAATTTATTATATCGAGAGAACCATTTTTCATGGCTATATTAACCTTTTTCCTGGCCACTTCATCAAGAAGCTTTACTGTACCTTTTTTTAAAGATACGCTTATTTTTTTTTCTTGTCCGCTTAAATCACTCATTCAAAAACTCCTTTTTTTATCAATTCTTGAGAGTTGGATTTAGTTAAATTTTATAAATTGTGGTGTATAATATTTATAAAATATGGTATATATATATGTTGTTTAAACATTTATCTTTTTTGTATAAATATATCCTTTATAATTATCGCCCATTTGTGAACGACGGCACAAGAAACATACCTTCGCATATACCGATTAAACGGGAATTCCAACACAGAGTAAACGTGAGAATTCCCAAAACTTTCCCGAAGGGAAACTACGTAAACATGTATATGTTATTAATGCAGAATAATCAAACCGTTATCCTTTCCCGTTTTAACAAAGAAAAATAATTTACACTACTTTTTTTCAGGTTTTATTTTCCTTTCCAGTTCCTTTATCCTTTTCTTCAGATCCACCATTCTCAGCTCCCTGCCGACGGCTAGCTTGTTGAACTTCTCGAGCTGGAAATTCCTGCTTTCCAGTTCTTTCCTGGAATCTGCCAGGTCGTTGCTTACCTTTTTTTGCGAATCGATCTCCTCGTCCAGTCTCTTGATCATTGTATTGAATGAATTGGACAATATGCCTATCTCATCCTTCCTTCGGAGCAGTTTCCTGTTGACCTTGAGCTTCAGGTTTCCCTCCGTGATCCTGTTCGCGGTTTTAGAAAGGTTGATGATGGGATCTGTCAGCCTTTTGGCGAAAATGAAGGAAAATACCACGCATCCCAGAGCAGTTAACACGATCAGTATCAGCACGGTGTTGATTGTATTTGCATGGGTCTCTTCTATTTTCATCTGCAGTTCTTCTGCGTAAGAAAGCTCTTTTACTATCAGATTCCCGCTGTTTTCATTTATGAATCTGGTTTTTCCGATCACATCCTTGTATATGTTCGTGGATTCTATCAATTCCCCCTTTTCGATGTGTTTGATACCATCGTCGCATAAATCTACTATAATCATGATATAATTCTTCAGTCCTCTGTATGCGATTTTGCTGTCCTTGCTGATGATGGATTCATCCAGCTTTGAAAAGGCTTCCGTGATTTCATCGTGAAGCTGGTTGTATTTGCTGGTCCTTTCTATGTTGCCGGGGCTGTTGACTAAATTGTAATATGCCTGTGTGAATTCCGGTACGTAATAAGTGAATTTGTTTTCTAGGACGAGGTTATCCGTGACTTCCTTGTATTGGGCGACTATGCTGAAATGAACACTTGAGAAATATGCTATCTGCAGCAGCAGCACGGCGATGACGATTATGAAAGAAAACAGCAACCTGGTTTTTATGTTGTTTAAAGCCAAGCCTTTTTTTTGCATATTCCAAGTCACCAGTTATTATTATCGGAGAACTGAATAAAATTAATTCCTTTCTGGTCTTTCGCTTTCAGGCACGTTCTGGTAAACGTCATCGTATGAATGGAATCCGTCCGCTATTACGGTGCTCATCAGATTGTCTTTGATGACCATCTCTACGTCCAGCAGATATGAAGGCACGTCTATTTTTCCGTTGTTCACGTTCTGGTTGGTTTCCACAGTTTCCCCTTTTGCTATAGCCACTGCCATTTCTGCCGCCTTTTCTGCGATAGTCTTGAGCGGTTTGTAAACGCTGACTGTCTGTTTGCCTTCCGCGATCAACTGGCAGGCTCCGAGAGAAGCATCCTGACCGGATACAGGAACCTTTCCGGAAAGATTGAACTCTCCAAGTGCCTGTATTGCTCCCATTGCTGTCCCATCGTTTGCGCACACTACCGCATCAACCGTTCCGTTCTCTTCGAGGTAAGCTTTCAATTGCTTGTATGCCTCTTCGGATTTCCATCCGTCGTTGAAAACTTCCAGTACCAGATTTATGTCCCCGCTGTCTATCTTTGGCTGCAAAAGTTTGAATGATCCTTCCTTGACGAGGAATGCATTGTTATCAGTAGGCGAACCGCCCAGATATGCGAAATCACCTTCGCTCACAACGTCCAGTACGCCTTTAGCTTCGTATTCCCCTACTTTGACGTTGTCGAAAGAAATGTAATAATCCAGATCACAATCCTTTATAATTCTGTCGTATGCGATCACCTGTATGCCTGCGTCGTGCGCTTTCTCCACTATCGCTGCGGCCTTCTCTCCGTCATGCGCCACGATTACCAAAGCGTCAACTCCCTGCAGAATCAGGTTTTCTGCCTGTGATTCCTGAATGTCCGCATCCAGATCAGCCGACACCGTGATCACGGACGCGCCAAGTTCTTCTGCTTTACTTGTGAAAATGTCCCTGTCTCTCTGCCACCTTTCTATGCGAAGGTCGGAGAGTGAAAACCCTATAACTATCATATCTTCCGTTCCCTGTGTGCCATCAACCACGCCCGTACCTGAATCAGGTGTGACACATCCGGAAACAACTATAACTGACACTAAAAACAGTAAAACGAATTTCTGGAAATTGACCCCTTTCATGTAACCCCTAAGTATTAATTCATTTCTACTTGTATATATTATTTTGTTTAAACATAATCCGTCGAAATCGTCTTTAACCAGAATCAAACCGTTATTGTTTCCCCGTTCTCCGGGGCCACGGCATCGAAGCCCATTCCCCTTAGATCGTTCGAGAAATCCTCGGTATGCTCGCCGTGGACGAGAATGATCTTTTCGGGGTTGACCTTCTTGTAGAAATTTAGAAGATGTTCCCTGTCGGTGTGCGCCGAAAAATCCAGGAAGTTGAGTTTCATTTCCGGCTTCAGGTCAACCTCACCGTTATCGTACCTTCCCGTGTCCAGAAGTCCTCTTCCCGCTGTTCCCGGTACCTGAAATCCCGTGAGCGTTATCGAGCAGTCCTGCCTGCCCCATAGGTGGGAAAGATAATAAACAACCGGTCCCCCGCTAAGCATACCGGCTGTCGTGATTATGGCGCACGGTTTCTCGATTATGTCTTTCCTCATCCTGTCCCTCTTTACCTTGGTTGCCCTTCCGAACGCCGCATTCAACGTCTTAAAGTCGCGGACGGAATTCGGGTTCTTGAGAATCTTTTCGGTCGCTCGTATCCCCATACCGTCCATGAAAACCGGAACCCCGAGATTCGAAAGAATTATGAGTATCTCCTGTGTCCTCCCGACAGCGAATGCCGGTATGACCGCTATACCGTTGTTTTGAACGGTGTCCTGTATTATTTTCTTGAATTCGTCTTCCAACCCCTTTCGATCCGGATGGTTGCCATACGAATACGTTGACTCGGATATGATCACGTCTATGTCTTTAAAATCGGAAAAAGCACCTTTCATGAGAGCGGTGTCTATGAATTTTATATCGCCGGTGTATAAAATACGTTTGCCTTTATGTTCGAGAAGGGTGAGAACGCTTCCCGGTATGTGTCCGGCATGGAAGAATTCCGCGCTGGAAACCGAGAACTCCTGCCTCTGGCCTGGCCCTAAAAACTGGATGCACCTTTCGGTCTTTTTTATGTCATTGATCGTGAAATGGAGTTCGTCTCCTCTCCTCTTCTGGACCTTCAGACTGTCCCTGAGAAGGATGGATGTCAAGTCGGCGGTCGCCGGGGTCATGAAAACAGGTCCGTTGTATCCACGCCTGTAAAGGTCGGGAATGAATCCGGAATGGTCCATGTGGGCATGAGAAATGAATATCCCGTCCAGGTTTATTGCCGGCTGGATGGGATGGCTGTTGTCCTGGACATCGATCCCGTAATCGAACAGGAATTTCTCCACCCCCGTGTCTAAAAGTATGCCTGACCTGCCTACTTCTTTCGCTCCTCCCAGAAAACGGATGTCAATCATGAAAAAATCAACTCTGCCTATTTATAAACCATGGTCGGGATCATTTATATCCTTGAAAATTTCGCCAGTTTCCCCGAAATTTCGTATCCCATGTCGAAAATAAGCATAGCGATGAACACTATCCACAGCCCGGTCAACGCAGAATAGACTAATGTGAATGCTTCCAGCGTGACCCTGTATTCGAAGAACCTTCCAAGCAGACCCTTGATCCTCTTTTTACCGTAAAGATCGTTCCCTATTTCATCAAGCAAGCCGCCGGCAAGAAAGAACAATAATACCGTTATATTCACCGCCGGCAGACCGATGAAACCGAAAGTGAGTATCGTGAATCCCATTCCGAGGAAATGTACGGGATGGTCGATTTTCTTCGTGAACAGTACGGACAGTATGACAGCGATCCCCAGCGGCGCCAGTGAAGGGTAACTGATGATGATGTACGCTGTCAACACTCCGTATAAAATACCCGCCACGTGACCAAGATGCGTCTTCCTTTTTGTGTCATCCGCGAAGTGATCGGAAAGCTTCGTCAGGAATCCCGCGACAAAGACCATGAGAATTTCAATCATTTGAAACATTCCCCTTAAATGAAACCGGAAATTATCAGAGGGAAAACAACGGTCACGTCCCCGTCAACAGTTGCGTGCCTCCCGATCTCTTTTATTTTCCCCCATGACTTTGCCTCGGTCGGCCTTGCGCCGGAAAGAGAACCGTCCCACGGGCTGGATGTGGTCACGTAGACCGCATAATCGAAACCGTCCCTGACCAGATTCACGCCGAGGGCATGGTGCTTCGATATACCCCCTCCTAATATGATGCCGCCGGTCTTTTCCGCGTTCAGCACGACATCAGCCATCTTCTTCATGTCCTTGGTGACATCTATCCCGAAGTCCGGATGGTTCTGCTTGAAGAAATAGGTCTGCAGACCTATGGCGGAATCGGTTATCCCGGGGGAAAAAACCGGTATATCCCTTTTCGAGCACCAGTGCATGAAGGAATCCCTGTCCTCCAGCGTCTTTCCGATTTCCATGATCAGATCGGACGGCGAGGTGACCTTATTTTTGGCGTAAACGTCGGCGAATATCTTCTGTATCTTCTCCTCCAGAAGGACGTACCTGTTATTCGGAACGAGAACATTCCCGATCCTGTTTATCCCCCTCTTATGGAGATCTTCGTCATTCATCCCGAAATCGCCAATAAGGTAAGGCTTGTAGCTCCTTATCAGGTCGTGGTCTATCGATCCTCCGGTCGTGATGACCATGTCCACCATCCCCTTCTCGCACATCCTTGCGAAAACCGAACGGAGCCCTGTCGCAACCATGTTCGCTGTGAAGGTCAGGATGATCATGCATCCCTCCTTTTTCATCATTTTGATCAGTTCGATGGCCTTCGCGACGTTGGTCGCCTGAAAACCTATTCCGCTCATCTGGCTGACAAAATCTTCCAGCTTCATTCCCTCTTCGATCTTATAATCGCGTATCTCATCCATAATCCCACCTCAAAAGACGGCTTTGTTCAATCATTATGTGCCGTCAAGCATTATCATAATAGATTAGTTGTGTTGTAGCGAAAGCAAATAGACAGAACCAGCTAACTTACCCCATCTTCAGGCAGATTGTGCTTTCGAAGTGCATATGAATAATTTGGAATTTGGTTTTATAAGATTATTTCAAAGAATGGTTTCTTCAGAGGGTCATTGTCACAGGCATGTGCAACATCAATTAAGAAATCTTTCGAGTTTCGTTTAATTCCATCCTTTCCATTCAATTTATAGTATAATGTTCCTATCACGAAATTTCTGGTTAATTCATCAGCGGCCGAAGTTTCAATATCGCAAACAATTTTTATGTCGAGATCATGATCACCTGTATGATATGAATCCGGTAGAAAGACCGCTTGACCACCGACAACAAAAATTCCATTAACGGTGACTGGGACTGAAGGCCTCTTTTCCCGGTTCCGGAGAAGTTCGTAAACGAGCGAATCAACCTCATCATTTAAATAAGCCGGACCAAGATTCATTCCATAATTATTTTCTTTAATAATCTGATCGACCTGTTGTAAATAGGTTTCCGGCAAATGAGAAAGATATTGGATTATTTCTCCCGCAATCATTTTCAGTTTTGGGTATCCCCTTCGATCGAAATGTTTTCTTGCCATGTGTATAGAAATTTCCTAAGTTTTAAAAAACCAAAAAATCAGATAAACATATAATCTCTCATATCAATTATTAGAATCATACAGTGATTCTTATGGATCTGGAAAAAAGGATTGATTTGATCGAAAGGAATACCGAGGAGATTCTTACGAACCATGAACTCAGGGATCTTCTCAAGAAAAAAGAACATCCTTCCGCTTACATTGGTCTCGCAACAACCGGAAAACCGCATATCGGATACTTCATTCCCATGATCAAGGTAAGCGATTTCCTTAAGGCGGGATTCCATTTCAAGATCCTTTTCGCCAACATGCACGGACATCTCGACGACCAGAAAACCCCTTTCGAGCTTCTGGACGACAGGATTGAATATTATAAGGAAGTCATTTCAGGAATACTCGAATCAATAGGCGTTGACCTGAAAAAAGTTACATTCGTAAAAGGCACTGATTTCGAACTTGATCCTAAATACACGCTTGATATGTACAAGCTTTCCGCCCTGAACACTTTCAACCGCTGCAAACGGGCTGCGTCGGAAGTGGTGAGGTTCGGAAAGGAACCGAAACTAAGCGGGTTTATTTACCCGTTATTACAGGCGCTCGACGAGCAGTATCTTGACGTTGACGTTCAATACGGTGGTCATGACCAGAGGAAAATTCTGGCTTTCGCCAGGGAAGTCCTCCCGCTTCTCGGATACAATAAAAGGGTCGAGGTAATGACTCCAATGCTTCCGGGTCTTCAGGGAGACAAGATGTCTTCTTCCGAGGAAAAGGGGAAGATCGACCTTCTGGATGATTCGAAAGTTGTGGAGAAGAAGATAATGGGTGCTTTCTGCCCCGCGGGAAAATCGGAAGGTAACGGTGTCCTTGCCTTTGTAGAACACGTTATAATGGTAATAAAGCATGACAAGGGAGAAGAATTCGTGATAGAGAGGCCAGAAAAGTTCGGGGGAAACGTCGTATACAAAAATTACAGGTCCCTCGAGAAAGATTTCGTTTCCGGCAAGCTCCACCCGATGGACCTCAAGAAAGCGATGGCAAGAGAGGTAAACGTTTTGTTAGAGCCGATCAGGAAGAGAATGAAAAACAAGACGAATCTCGTGAAGAAAGCTTATCCGGAATGATTCATTCCAATATCCACGGAACGAATACATTGGCTTCTTTTACTCTTGGTTTTTTCTGATCAAACAATACCCAGTGAGCCGAAATTATGACGTGGTAGCCCATATATTTACCTGTTTTCAAAAGAACCTTCACCTTTTTTCCGGTGTCGAACATTGACCACCCCATCTCCTGGGGGGTGGCGTAATCCCTCCTCCTGATCGAGATCAGAACCTCCAGCCATTTGTCCATTGCCAGATTTCTATGGATTTTCTTCATGTCCCTGATCTCGTCCCTGATCGAGACGATGTCTCCATCAGAAAGTCCGACTTTCCCGTAAGGATGCGGGTGGGAGTGGAAGCCGCCCACGATGTCGAACTTCATCCCGTGCATTGATCTCATCACTCGTCTGAAGGCTTCCTTGTTCCCGTGTATCACTTCCGAAGGCGTACGCTTCTCCGTCTGGAACGGATAGACCTCGCGGACCGATATGACCTTTCTCCGTTTTCCTTCTATCTTCCTGGTCACGTTCTTCCCGATCAGCGCGCCGTTGGTCTCCCTGTTGTAGACCTCTATGGCGCTCGCTATTAATGACTTGAAGCATCTGTGTCCGATAAAGACGTTCCTCGGGTGTTCTTCCATACTATACAATTGTACGATCCGATAAAAAACCTTACTTCCTTCGCCGATGAGGGTAAATCTTATAAATACCAGACGTTAAGAATTATACAGGTTTAGATGTTACCAACCGCATGTCACAGAACTATGAAGATGGATAAGCCTTGTGTAGGCTCATTTCTCTCCATCCTCGTTGTCCCGACATATTGGTGATATCGAACCTCTTCGCTTCTCGGGTGCCTCGGAATGGGTTCGTTTGCAATTTCTTTGGTGAAAGAAGAATATGGATTTGAAAACTCCGAGTTCATGCTTCTGACGAGAAAATTGGTCGAAAGGTCCCTGAAAAACAAGCAAAGAGAGATACTTTATTACATTTCCTTGGACGAGAACCGTCTAAAGACATCGACGCGTCTGGTCCTCGAACTTTCGATGGTTCTTCAATGTTCCCAGTCTGCCCTGTGGAACAACTTCAACTGCCTGAAAGATCTCGGGCTTATCCACATAAACAACGGGAGACCGGTGAAGATAACAGGAATGGGGAAATTCGTGCTGGATTTGATCAGCTGCAGGTGAAACCATGGAAGAAATAGATTCCAAAACAAAGGCATATGTCAACAGGAAAACAATGTGTGAAATCCACAAAAAGGAAATGAAGCAAGACGAATGCTTAATCGAACATGGGTGCAAATGCCCGTGGTATGGACTATGTTGGATGTGATTCAGATGAAAAAGAAAAAATTGGTTTGCATTGAAGAAGGAAACAATCACATTTGTTGCTCCGTTCCTCTCTGGCTCAGTTGAAACTGCCTTTTTTGTTGTATCATATTTTTTTCTATTTTTAGCTTTATTTTCCGAAAATAAGGAGGTGAAAGAATGAGGAAATTAGTTACGGATATCAAGGTAAGGTCATTCGGATGGGGTGGTAGTGTCGCCATACTCAAAACCGATGACGGAAGGAGTTATCAGGTAGGGAAAACCGTCCGGACTGATCAGATACATGAATATGACGGCGGACTGGAAATGGGAGGAAAGACTTTCCTGTATGTAAAATAAAGGAAAGTATTAAATCAGGGAAGGTGAATAATTAAACATGCCGCTGGAAATCAACCCATGGGGATCTTCCGATGTCAAGGATTACGAAAAGCTCTCGAAAGAGTTCGGAATCCAGCCATTCGGGTCCCTGCTGAAGCGAATGAAGGAGCCTCACCTACTCATGCGGAGGGGACTGGTTTTCGGCCACAGGGATTTCGGCAAGATTCTTGATTCTGTGCAAAAAGGGGAAGGGTATGCCATGCTTACCGGTCTGATGCCTTCCGGAAAGTTCCATTTGGGTCACAGGATACTCGCGGAACAAATGATATACCATCAGCAAGTCCTTGGCGGAAAGGTGTTCATATGCGTGGCCGATATCGAAGCGTACAACATGCGGATGAACGACATGGAGAAGCTTCGTGAGATCGCGATAAACGAATACCTTCTGAATTACATAGCCCTCGGGCTGAAACCGAAGAACTGCGAATTCTACTTCCAGAGCGACCGCTCGAAAGACGCTAAAAAATCCAACGCCTTCTATCGTCTGGTCGGGATGTCAGCCAGAAAGACGACTTTCAATGAAATGAAGGCGATATACGGCGACATCTCTCCGGGTAAGGTGATGTCCGTAATGACACAAGTAGCCGATATTCTCCATCCCATGCTCCCTGAATTTGGGGGTTTCAAGCACGTTGTCGTTCCGGTCGGAATCGATCAGGACCCCCATATCCGACTTACGAGGGATATCGCTTCACGATTCGACAAGGAATACGGTTTCCCATCGCTTCCCTCATCGACCTATCACCGGTTCATCAAAGGTCTCAAGGGCGGGAAGATGTCCAGTTCCGATCCGTTATCATACATCGCCCTCACCGACGACCCGAAGACCATACGAAAGAAGATCATGAAATACGCCTTCTCTGGCGGAAGAGAAACGATAGAAGAGCATCGGAAGAAAGGAGGCGTTCCGGAGGTGGACGTTTCTTACCAGTACCTCTACTCGCAATTCGAACCGGATGACAAGAAGATCAGGAAGATATACGAAGAGTACAAATCGGGAAAGATGCTCACGGGCGAATTGAAACAGATACTCTCGGAAAAGCTCCAGAAGTTCTTAGAAGAGCACCAGAAAAAACGTGAGCTGGCGAAGAAAGAGATAGACAAATTTCTTTAATCCCATTTGATCATTTTGTAAGCCTTCGGATAGAGTTGACTTATTGTGTATTTTTCCATCTTTGGGATGAAATGCCATTTATTGTTCTTGAGCATGTACTGTCCACATAATACTGTCGTATTGGTTTTACCGTATTGCCATATGACATGTCTGCACGTCCCGCACGGAGTGGAAGCGTAATCCTGTTTTTTCGGGACAGGATCAAACAAGACCACACATTTAATTTTGGATTTGTACGTTTCTTTCACAAACATCGTTCCTATTGCTACACGCTCCGCACAAATGGCGCCGGAACCGATAGTGGATTCCAGGCAGGCTCCGTCATATATCTTACCGCTGCTGGAAAGAACGAAAGCGTATATAGTAGCTAATTCACCATTGGAAACGCGAAGTTTATTGTATCTTAATACTGCATTCTTTGCGTGATCAACCAGCTTCTTCTCATCCCCTGTTAATTTGATGGCCATAACATTTTTTTGATGTTTGTATTAAAATTAGTTCTTCAGGTAATGACTGAAAAGATTAATGTAATCCTGCATGTGCCTGGTTATGAGGAAGTTCTTTCTGACGTGTTCCTTCGCATTCTTTCCCAATCTTTCCCTAAGTTTATGGTCTTCCATGAGCTGTATACATCTTTTGGCGGCTTCCTTCTCGCTTCCTACGAGGAAACCGGTTTTATTGTCTAGTACCTGTAAAGGGATGCCGCCGACGTTCCTCGCAATAACAGGTGTCTCCTTCCACAAAGCTTCAGTTACTACCAGACCGAAACCTTCCCTTTTCGAATTCTGCAATATTACGGATGACTCCTTCTGGAGCGCGTTGACCAGAAGGTCGGACTTGATCGTAAGAGCCTTGATGTCGCCGCCGTTATCCTCGATCTTCTTCATTATCCTGTGATAGATCATCGGCCCTTCTGGATCGTCTGATGCCATGTCTCCCAGGAGAATGAGTTGACAGTCCGCCTTATTCCTCACCTTATTGAATATCTTAATAACACCCAGCGGATCCTTCCACTTGTCGAATCTGGAGACCTGACATATGATCGGTTTATCGGTATCTATCCCGTTCAGGGAAAGGATTTTTTTCCTTCTCTCATCGGAAAGCGGCTTGTTCTTCTCGGAGAGCGGGTCTATTGAAGGCGGAATGATGAACTGCGGAATCCCGATCCTTTTCTTGTACTTTTTCATGGATACGATCATTCCGTCGTATTTCTGGAGATGTTTCATGACAAAGCTCCAGATAGAACGGTTCGGATTGCTGATGTCTATATGGCATCTCCATATCCATGGCTGATCCTTTTTGTAATGGTCGATGAGTCCCAGAGGCTGCGGATCATGGATCACGACTAGATCATGGTCGAAATGGTTCATGATCGCATTCCTTTCGGTCTCTTCGGCGTATGTTTTGAGCTTCCTCTCGGTAATTTTTATGTCTTCCCCCTGGAGGGCGTTGTGAAAGCTTTTCGTGAGGTTAAAGAACGTATGGGAGCCCTTCATAAGCCTCCACCCGCTCTCGATCTTAAGCTCGTCCATCAGGATCACGAGCCGGTTCAGGATCTCGGCAACTCCTCCTCCGCTGTATGTGGAATTAACGTGGACTATGTGCTTGTTTGTGAGGGGTTCGGCGGTCCTTCGAATGTTCCCGATCACATCCTCCCCAACGATCTTCATGTAATCCTTCAATTTGATCAAAAAAACACCCAATATGATATATTGTTGTATAAAATACAAAAAGATTACCCAAAATACATGTTTAAACGCTTAAAAAAGTTACTGTTAATATATCAGATGAGTTACAAAATGGTAATAGAGAAACAGGGCGAAAGATACACCCGTGTGGCAATGTTTGGTCCTTCTGACGGGAACGGTCTTCTGTCAAAGGTGGATACGAGAATTAATAAATTTCTTGGACGAATTGATTGTTGCAGCGAAGATAAACTAATTAAGATTGCCGGTCACGTTTTCAATGGTAGAATATCGACAAGTGAAGTTGAATTAGTTTATTTGGATTAAATCTGTCTTTTTCATATGCTCAACTTTTAAAATCCTTTATAGATAATATTCTAACATTAATTGATGACTTGAACCAAAATCACATGTCATCTCACAAAATGCATGACGACTTGCATATACAAAATAATGTCGTCTTTCGTAGTATGCGGGGGTACCCGAGTCTGGTCAAGCGCATGATCATTCGAAACGGATGATCTAGGGCCATAGGGGCAGGACTTAAGTGAGGTAACTTAAGTGATGAGCTTTATGCTATGACTTCAATGCCTTTTAGGTTATCCTGTGGCTTAGTGCCTTCGTGGGTTCGAACATTGCTTGAAGCCGATTTGTCGGCTTCCGTCGAAATTCCCACCCCCCGCATATGTCCGGAGTTTCAGATATAAACGAACTTCTCGATACAATGAAACCAGTAGT
>CAYUSU010000025.1:0-8902 GCA_964447525.1 uncultured archaeon
TTTTCATCCCTTTATAGTGTGATTGGATGAAGCGCGGTTCGATTCCGCGCCACACCTTATGAAGAAGATGGCCATTCCGTTAGTAATCCTTATTTTAGCAATACCTATGGCGATGGCCGCGGAGATAACCGTGGAACCTTTCGCGCTCAATCTTTTCCTGTACGGCGGGGAAACGAAAAATGCGTCTCTTTTCGTGAGGTGGGACGGTGATTTTCCCATTACCACGTATTCCGGATATAACATAACACAGGAAAACGGAACGTGGGACGGAATCGGGATGAATGTGAGCCTCCCGGAAAGCGTTTATCTTTACCAGCACATAGCCGAGATAGTTCCGATGTCTATAACGACGGACGTCGCGCTGATCCCGGACAATTATACCATAAACGTATGGTTCGAAGCGGAGCACGAAACGCCGGACTGCGAAAGGGACGGTCTCTGGGGAGACGGCCATGAGCACAGGTGCCTTGACGACGGAACCTACGAAGTGTGCAATAAAGAAGGGGACGGATACGGCCACATAAATTTCTGCAACGCCATTTGCGAGGCGTCCCCCGAGTGCAGCGGATTCTCGCCGAATACAGTTTTCAGCTCATGCACGATCTACGGGGAATCGTACCTTCAGGATTACTGCAATTACGACTGCCAGATCAGCGACGACTGGTGCGAAGACGACTTCAGCGGATGCACGGCGGCGGCGGAATGCGACGACAAGGAACCCAATACCGATCACTGCACATACCAGTGCGAATACAGGCCCCTTTTCATTTGCGTAAGGGACGAACAATGGGGGCAGGGACACGAGTTCGTATGCGAACAGGACAACACGTACAGCAGGTGCTCAGTGAACGGCATGGATTACGAACACGTGGACGAATGCATATATTACTGTTCAGCTTCAGAGGAATGTGATGGTGTGGCACCGGGCGAGATGGGATGCGATGATGACTGCCATTATACCGGACAACTTTGCGGGAATGACATAATCGAGATAGGGGAAGACTGCGAACTGCCGTCCACTCCGGACAGCGGGTTCTGCCCGCAGACACAAAACGAATGTTCAGGGAAATTGAAAGGTACAAGGGACGGTTACGGTGACTGTGACGACGGATGTTTCTGCGAAGAAGATGATTTCGTTTATGGCTGCATTATAGGGGAATGTGGGGCGGAGTGCGATGACGATGGTGACTGCGGCCCGACGGAATGCGACCATCTGGATGACTGTTACGGAGGGACGTACAGGGATTATCATGATGTTGATAACGAATGCGACGGAGCGTGCGAATGCACCGAAAACCAGTGCGGGGACTTTGATCCGGTCGTGACGGATGACGACGGTGACGGTTACGACACGGAATGCGACGGGGACTGTGACGACAGCGACCCGGACGTTTATCCGGGAGCGGAAGAGATATGCAACGGGATTGACGACAATTGTGACGGAACGATCGATGAAATAAACAGACCATGCGGAGAAGGCAACTGCGCCGGAACAGAAACCTGCTCAGCAGGTATATGGAGCGACTGCTCGACCAAAGGGAACGATTGCGGCATATGCTGCATTTGCAATTCCGATGGTTACGATACGTACGACGAGATGCAGGATTCCGACTGCTCCCCGAGCATCTGCCCTTCAGACGGTTGCGGTGCGGACGACTGCGGAACTCATATTTTCGGTGATTACCCGGAATACGTCGATAACGAATGCCAGGGATTATTTGTATGTACACAAAAGGACTGTGACGATTACGTGACGTGCGAGGAAGATATCGACGGTGACGGTTATTCCGAAAGCTGCGGAGACTGCGACGACAGCGACACGGACGTTTATCCGGGAGCGGAAGAGATATGCGACGGAAAGGACAATGACTGCGACGGAACGACGGACGAGGGATGCGAATGCACACCAGGCGAAACGGAACCATGCGGTTCTGGGCAATGCACCGGGACGATGGAATGCATTGAACCTGGATACTGGGGCAACTGCGATACAGAAGGGAACGATTGCGGTGTTTGCTGCGAATGCGACGAATCGGGGAACGAGGATTTCGATGAGGAGCAGGATTCCGACTGCCCGCCAACACCATGTCCCGATGGCTGCAACATAGATTCCAACCCGTTCACATGGGATTTCGCAGGTGATGCTGATAATTTCTGCTCCGGACTGTTCCAGTGCACACAAAATCAATGCGATTACGGACACGAATGCAGGGACGACGACTCATTAGACGGGTTGGATGGCGATTCATGCGGAGCGGAATGCGACCAAAATATTGACTGCACTGGTTACTGCTCCGGTAGTGCGAGGCATTACGGCGGATACTGCGACATGAGCGGGTGCGAATGTCAGTACGCCACTGAGGATTGCGATAACTACGATTGTTCCACGCCGAACCCGCTCACCTGCATACAGCCGGAGGAAGACACGCTGGCTGAAACCGGGGACGACTATACATGTGAAACGGATGGTTGTGAAAAGACGGGCGATCTTATTTGTGGAGGACCTTGGTTATGCAATCAGGACAGTGAATGCGATTACCAGTTATGCGGAGGGGAAGATTACGTATGCGTATTCGATTCCGTATATTCATGGAAGGGATTATACTCAGAAAAGGGAGAAATATGCGACGACTATCACGACAACGACTGTGACGGACTAATGGATTGCGAGGACAGCGACTGCCTTGGATTGGAAGGACCGAATGGGACAATGTGCTGCGCAACGGACAGCGATTGTAACGATGGGAATGAATGCACGGATGACGTATGTCTGGACTACCAGTGCCAGATAACGATCAATGATTCTAATACCTGTTCAGACGGCCTCTACTGCACGCTCAGCGACCACTGTTCCGAAGGGATATGCACAGGAATGCAAAAGAACTGCGACGACGGGAACGAATGCACGTCGGAGGTTTGTGAAGAGAACCTCATGGGGGATTGTGTTTACAACAACCTCCCGGACCAGACCCCGTGCGGAACGGAAAGAGACTGCCTGGACGACCAGTGCGTACTGCTGAACTGGACGAACTATCCTGACGACGGGCATGACTACTGCATGTCAGGAACGTGCGAAACGTATTCATGCGACGCCGTTTCGTCGGAATATGACGTGATATGCGAACCTCCGTGCTATAACTGGACATTATTTCATGACGGAAATCCAAGTGAAATGCTGCAATTCCCCCAGGGAGGAGGAAGTAATTCATCCGCAAAGATAGAGATGCCGACGAACATAAACATAACCACCGCCAGGGTCGACCTCTCAGGGCTTTCCGTGATATATTCAAGTGACAAAAAGATAGACATAGTGGTAGTGACCGACCTGTCCGGCAGCATGGACGACAACTGCGGACCTGACGGGATAGCGCAGCCCGGCGAGACCCCGTGCAAGATAAACGACGTTAAACTGGCCAACAGGGAACTCATCAACATAACGCTTGATTCATCACCCAACAACACAGTGGGTCTCGTGGGTTACAGTACGTGGGTGGAGGAATCCGCGAACCTGACCGTGAACAAAACAGAGCTTTTCGGCCAGACAGACGGGTATGACGCGTTGTACAAGACATGCATATCATGCGGGCTGCAGAAGGCGATAGAAATATCAGACGAAGGCAGCAACCCGACGAAGGTTATTCTTTTAATGACGGACGGTTACCCCAACAGGTGCACGTACGGCGCCTGCACGAACATAATAGCAAGGGACGAAGCTATCGCATTCGCCGAAGATGCATGGGAAACGCACGGAATAATGGTATACACCGTGGCTTTTGGCGAGGACTCCGATCAGGGCACGATGCAGACAATCGCCGACGTGGGGAACGGTGAATATTATTACACCCCGTCCGACAACCTGACCGCCTTCTATACCGACATAATAACAAAGCTCATAGAGACTCACCCGGAAAACCTGACGTTTGACGCGGGAAGGAACGGGATTTACGAATGGAACTTTACGGGCGAATTCAATGCGAACGATACCGCAAATTTCGCGGAGGAACTCGGCAGGATCACCCACAAATGCCAGTCGGACCCGTGCCCTGGATGTGTACATAATTCCTCGTCCGGCAACTGCACGGTAGACATCGAACTGGAATCGGAAGCAGCCGGAAGGGTATTACTGTCGAATCTTTACATATACGGATGCGAATGCCTCGGGGGGACATGCCCGGTCTACAACCCGTCCGGCGAGGTGACCCCGCTTAATGAGGAAACCCCGCAGGGTTCCATTTTCATGCCAACCCCACCGGAAGAAACATCCAGTCCAGTCCCTGAAATAAACATAGAAGAACCGAATTACACCGGCAATACGCTGACACTAAAGGGATGCATTGAAGGAGGTAAAGGTAAAATAATCCTCTACCTGGAAAACGAGATCGTGCAGGAAGCAATCCTTGACGAGGAAGGGTGCTTCGAGATAGAATACGTTCACGAACTTCCCGAGGGCATGAACAAAATAACATTATGGAACGAGGATGAAAAGATACTTGAAACCTACGTCAATGCGTATTCCGAAATGCCTGAAGAAGAAAACGAAGGGAAGATAGCGGAGCCTTACGAAATAGAACTGAAAAGGGATAACGGCGTAACGGGTATGATATTTTCAGGAATATCCAGCCATGTGTTTATTATTGTCTTAATGTCACTGATCATTTTGGCCGCTTTCGTGATACATGGAAAAAAAACAGCCAAAAAAAGCAAAATGGCATTTTTAATCATAGTAATATTATCATTGAATGCAGTTACTTTTTCTGCAGCAAGCGTTTTTGCACAGGGAACCGAATGTTCAAACGACGGCCTCTGGGGCAACGGCCACGAATTCGTCTGCATTGACGACTCCACATATAATGAATGTTACCAGGGAACTTACATTCACGTTTACGAATGTTCGGAGGAATGCGGATCAGACCCGGAATGCGCGAACGGAGAACCTAATACCGGTTTCTGCACATATCAATGCGATTACAAACCTCTCATCGTATGTTTCAGGGACAGTCTGTGGGGTTATAATTATTTCGGGCCGGATCACGAATACATGTGCAACCCGGACAACACTTACATGCGATGTTCGGAGAGCGGTATGGATTATGACCATATCAATTTTTGCAAGTATTATTGCTCCGCTTCGGCGGAATGCGAAGGTATCGCTCCCGGAGACAACGGATGTGATCTGGACTGCCAGTTCATCGAGCCGGAGATGTGCGGCGACGGGATCATACAGCAACCGGAGGAATGCGAATATCCCTCCACGTCAGACAACCCGTTATGTTCACAGAGCGAGACGGAATGTGATGGGATGAAACTCGGAACAAGGGACCCGTTCGGAGAATGCAACAGCGGCTGTTTTTGTATCGAGGATGATTTCACATACGATTGTTCCGTGACCGAATGCGGGGCGGAATGTGATGATCAGATAGAATGTGACGACAAGTGTGTAGGTGAAGTTTATCATTATGACGGAAATTGTGAAAGTGATTGTTCATGTTCTTACGAAACCGAGGATTGTAACGATTACGATTGTAACGAAGAGACGCTGATATGTGAGATAGATACTATTGAGATGATCAGGGAAACAGGAGAAGAATACAGCTGCACATCAAACGGTTGCGAGGTCACGAACAACAGGGACTGTGGCGGACCATGGATATGTGATGAAACCCAATTATGCGAAATTGTATCCTGCGCTGACGAAGAATATGTGTGTCTTTATGATTCGGAATACTACTGGGGAGATCCAACATATCCGATTGAATCTGATTGTACTGATGGATTGGACAACGATTGTGACGGACTGACGGACTGCGCGGATGATGATTGTTACGGTGAAGAGGGACCAGGCGGAAAAATGTGCTGCCATGTAGATAATGATTGCTCGGATGAGGTGAATGAATGCACAGATGAAATTTGTATAGATTATATGTGTGAAAGTTTTATTGACGACACGAACGTGTGCGGATTCCCTCAGGATTGCCCGGAAGACCACTGCATCGGGGATTTCTGGACCATATTCCCCGACGACGGGCATGACTTCTGTTCAGATGGAGAATGCATAACATATTCATGCGAGCCAATGGATTCGTATGCTGATCCCGTATGTGAGGAATGCGACCAGACCGATTACCAGATAATTTTACAGACCGACTCTTCGGATTATAACACCGGAGAAGAAGTTTCGATAACAGGAGAGGTAACCAACCCGGATTGTGTGCCGGTTCAGAACAGATATGTTTCGATACTTGTCACGGACTTCATGGGAACGCCGAAATTCATCGCCCAGCTTAAAACGGATTCCATCGGGATGTTCGGTATGGTTTTCGGGATACCGGGTGAATGGAGAAACGGTTCATACGTTGTCCGAGCCACATACAACACCATTTCAAATTCCACACCTTTTGTGATCACAGTACCTGGTGTTGATCATCTGTTATTTTCGCAGGTTTTTTACGACACCCCGGGGGAGGATTATGACGAAGAATGGGTAGAATTATACAATCCCACTAATCATCCGATAAGCCTGGCAGGACTGAAAATATACGACAATGTGAGCAGCTGGGAAATCCCCGGAGGAACTATCGGAGCGAATGATTATTACGTAATAGCGAGAAACGCGAATGGATTCGCAAACCTTTATGGTTGCCAGCCGCATGTCGAGGGTTTCACAAGATCCCTCAACAACGACGGTGATATCGTCTCATTAAGAGACAACGGCAACGAAATCGACATGGTAGCATGGGAAGGCTACATGGGATGGGATTTGGTTGCGGACCCCAATGAATCCCTAAAGAGGATTCCCGTGTCCTTAGATACGGACACTCCCCTTGATTGGATTGATCACCAGGTCCCATCCCCTCATTGTATCTTTCCCACAGGAGGCCTTGATCCGGTTGAAAACCTTCAGATAGGCAGCGATGGAGATGATTCGCTGTTGTCATGGGATTCATCCGGAGCGAATGCCGGTTACAACATATACACTTCCGAAACACCGGATGGTTTCGATTACGAAAATCCAGAGACAACGATCGAAGGAAACCACTGGAAGGATCCTTCATCACAGAATTATCAGCAAAAATACTACGTTGTTCGCGCATTCGACAGCAACGGTAACGAAGAGGAGAACACGAACGTTGTAGGGAAGTTTGACATAACCCTCCATTCAAACGGGAAGGGGATAAATTACATCTCTCTTCCTCTGATAACTGACACGCAAACATCAGGCGAACTCGGCCAAAAAATAGGGACATACGTTTCCATCGGTAAATGGGTACCGGTCGGGCAGGTAGGGATTGAAGAAGGAGAATTCCTTCTGAACCCTTACGAAGGATACATGGTCAGGGTCAGCGAAGATACGAAGTTTACGATATACGGAAGCGTTCCGGATGTTTTAGACAAGATAAAACTAAGAAAGGAGCCGGGAACATACGGTATATACTGGATCGCTCTTCCCGTCGGGACATCCCTCTCGAAGGCATCAGAGTTGATGGCGAGCATCGGGGAAAAATGCTTGTCTGTCTCCAGATGGGATCCGATCGCACAGGTACCAGAAAGCTGGATATCATTCAACGGCGGTTTCGGAAAGGACTTCAGGATAGAACCCGGATCAGGATACGAAATAGCGATCAGCGGCGATGTTGACTGGTATCCTGAATAAATATTTGGTATAATACCAGTATTTATAATTTTATTATATTTTTATGTATGGACGGATTCGATTTATTAAAAAAAGGTAATTTTTTAACGAACAAAACATTTCAATATGAAATAAATTCTTACACTAGAAAAAATTTACTTGATTTTTATGTTATTCATATTTTCCAAAACGATATAAAATTAGGTGAAATTGAATACGTTGATGCTTTTATTTTCAATAATAAATTAAGAGGTATTAATCCAACCGATGAACCATCAAGTAAAATTAATTCATGCGAAAGCATTATATCATTAAAATTAAACTCAGAAGAAATCGATGATTTCGGGTATATTTTCAATTAAAAATATTCTTTTTTAATCATTCTTGGATAACAACATGTTTATAAGTTTTATTTCCAAAATTGTGTTATTGCTAGGTGATAAATATCTTCCCAAAAATGCCACTTTTATCTACATTTTCTGTAGTATGTTTAATCATCACTATACTTCTCACAATACCATTAGTTCAGTCACAGGTAGCCATAAACGTAGTTGGTGAGGTGTTGGATGCGGTGGACACAATGGCTGAAGGGCATATGGTAATGATATACAAACAAACAATGGGAAAATCCGATTCTTTGACCCAGGTTCTGGGTTTTGACGCAACATACATGCTTAACTGCAGGAACCTCATCGATCCATGCGAAGAAGGGGATGTGATCATTGCCGAGGTCATAGACAACGGTGACCACTATATAGCAGGACCCGTGATAACCACGATAAACGCGCAAGACGTATGGTATGAAATGGGTGATATGACGCTTTATTGTTCTTTTGACGAGTATGAAGTCATTGTAGACACCAATTCGGATTTTTATTCACCCGGAAGCACGGTTACCCTCGCAGGAAAGCTTGTGGGGCCTTCATGCGCTCCGGTAGAAGGGAAATACGTGGCAATTCTTGTAAAGAATCCAAACGGTGCGCCTTTCTTCGTGGCACAGCTGCTTACTGACGCATTAGGTGAATTTACAGCAACATTCACGATAGAGCAGGATTCCGAACAGGGGGGATACGAAGTGACTGCATCTTATAATTCACTTACAGGAGAGACGGATTTCCAGGTGAACGACTGCGAAGACAATGACCTTGACGGTTACTGTTCGGACGTGGACTGCAACGATAACGACGATGACATAAACCCCGGTGCGGCCGAGATATGCGATAATGTCGATAACGATTGCGACGGAACGATAGACGGGATCCAGAGGGCATG
>CAYUSU010000025.1:9002-22189 GCA_964447525.1 uncultured archaeon
AGAATCATGGTCCTGTTCAGAATGGTCTGAATGCACGGACAGCGTGAGGACAAGGACATGCGAGGATGAGAACGATTGCGGAACAGAAGACTCCAAACCAGAAGAAACCGGAAGCTGCCAGACATCCGGCGGATCTTCAGAAAGTGAAACCGGAAGCTGCGGTGACGGTATTTGCGACACAGACACAGAAGGATGCGAAGAGTGCCCGGAAGATTGTGGTGAGTGCGAAGTGACCAGCGAAGGCGGAGCGGACATAACCGGTCAGGCAGTCGCCGGAGAAGACTGGTTCTCCGAAGCGTTCACGGGTTTCATAACTTCGGTCACGTCAGAAGAGTCGAGGCCGATCGGAATTGGCGTCGGCGTAATAGTTCTTATAATCATAGCGATAGCCGCCCTCAAGACATTAGGCGGAGGTGCGAAAGCGCCGAAGGTGAAAACGAATGTTAAGACAAACAGTAATAAGAAGAGCTACTCTTACTCGAAGGGCGGATTCAAGTAGGAACGAATGGGACAGAATGATAAGACATACCCAAACCAGCCTTCATCATTTTAAAAAATTATAACTTTATTCAACTTCTACGCCGGGCATTACCCATTACCCGCTTTTCCTTTTCCCAACAAAAACGGGTGAGCAAAAGGGAGTTAACACTTCCAGATTATTCCAATTCAACGCCGGGCATTACCCATTTTCCTGACAATCGTTTTCGATTGTTTTCCAGTATCCATCCGGAAAGGGCATTCTTTACCTCTTTTCCGTCGAATCCGAGCAGCTTTCCCAGAGACGACAGTTCAGAAGGCGCACGCAAATCCCAGCATGAAACAGCGCCGGACGTGAGAACGAAGGGGACATTGTATTTCTGAACGAGCTTTGCGTTGATCTCCATGTTTGAAAAGTATTTTGATCTGTTTTGGGAATATAACATAAGCAGCTGACGAAAGTTGAATTCTATCGCCACGAAGTTCTTCTTCGCAAGCTTCGCCATGATATGATCAAGCCCTGAATCCTCCCTGCCGAGTTCAGGATGGCATAATATGTCCACTCCGGCGGTTTCGCAGGCCTTCCTGTTTATCTCCAGATCACCGCCATAGACAAGCACCATCTCAGCCCTTTTGCGCACCCTTTCGACCATCACTGGAATGTCATTCGCCCTTTTCGGTTCGAGCTTTACCCCGAAGGAGATGTCAATATGCTTCACGCTTTTCAGCGCCATTCTGGCCTCTTCCAGTTCCTTTATATCATTGTAAATCAGGCACAAGCCATTCCATCCGAGCTTTTCAGCGAAGGCAAGCACTTTAATGAGCTCAACCTCCGGGTGGACGTGCATGTCGTAGAACTTCATGAATAAATATTGGAAGGATGTGGTTAAAATAACTTAAACCCAACCACAGATTGGTTTTCGTACTGTCATGTGACCAAGATACCTGTCATTATCGACAGGACTATCCACTTCCGGAAAACCTGAAAAGAATTTCATCGCTGTCGGAGAAGATGATTGACATTTAAATATTTAAAGTGTTACTACTAAATAATTATAAATATTTATATATACTTCAACATAAAATAAGTAAAACCATCAATAACATGAAACGGATAATGTCCGATTCATAAGAAAAACAGGTAATCGCCATGCATGAGATGTCGTGTTTCGAATTAAGTCTGCTGTGTTTGGAAGAAGATGCCATACCGATTCTTCCTGATAAACATAGTCTGAAAAAAAGTTATCCTTTGGATGAAGGGACTGTTTTAGGAATACAGCCGACGGGAGATCGTATCAAGGGATGCAAATTATTTTCCATCCAGACCCAAAACAATATAACCCATTATGTTCTGAAAAAGGATGGAAATTTGTACAGATTTACCGGAAATATCTGAACGGCACCGGCAAAAGAGGTTTAAATAACGAATCGAATTCTTATCATGGACCTCGGCAGGGAAAAAGAGAAACTCATCAGGAACCTCATTTCCGAGGGCTATCTCAAAACACCAAGAATAACAGAAGCCTTCCGAAAAGTGAAAAGGGAAGAATTCGTTCTTCCGACGGACAAAAACCTCGCTTACGTAGATTATCCGCTTTCTATTCCCGGAAGCCAGACAATATCCGCCCCGCACATGTGCGCGATAATGCTCGAATTCGCTGGCCTGAATGGAGGAGAGAAAATACTGGAGGTTGGAGCGGGTTCTGGCTATAATGCCGCTCTGATGGCCGAAATGGTAGGAAAGAAAGGGAAAATAATCACTATTGAGCTTGACCCGGAACTATCAGTATTCGCGAGGAAGAATCTCGAGAAGGGAGGATATAACAGTGTTATAGTTTTGGAAGGGGACGGCTCAAAAGGTTACGCAAAGAATGGACCATACGATCTAATCATGGTAACCTGCGCCACATCTGAAATATACAAGACATGGATCAACCAGCTGAAGGAAGGGGGGAAGATAATCGCCCCGGTGGGAGGAGGATTCGGCCAGGAGCTGATCACGTTAAAGAAAACCGAAGAAGGATTAAAGAAGGAAAGGCGCGGGGGATGCATATTCGTGCCTTTGAGGCATCAGCAATAAAAATTATAAGCGTTATCCAAAAACCGGCTGAGCTGGCTCCTTTTGCTTGGTTCCCCTCCTTTTTTCACGGCATGGAAAACAATTCTTTTCTTGAGTTCTTCCAGATCGTCCCGGTTCAATTCAGGCAAAAAATTGTTTACCCATTTGAAAAATTGGTTCGCAGTTTTCCTTTCTTTGTGCTTATAGGAATAGGATCCGAGATACGCACTCGTAAGGGCTATTCCTCTCTTGTACTTGAGTTTCATAGCCAATATCCCGGCTTCGGTGAATTGATCCATTGCATCCGTGCATTTTCCAAACTTTAGATGGAATTTTCCCAATGTCTGCTTTGTTTCGAATTTAAGGCTATCATCATCAATTTTTTTTGCGATCCAGTCGGCTCGAGAAAGAAATTCAGTACCAATCCCGTATTCACCTCCTTCGAATCCCACTGCTCCGAGACGCATGAGTATTCCTGCATGCATTTTCATAACATCTGCTGTGTCATAACCATCCTCATCGATACGAAATGCCCCTCCTTTAACACACCTTGAATAATATTTTTCGGAAATTTTCAACGCATCCTCAAAATAACTCATGGCCTGGTCGGGCTTTCCCATGTTCATCTGCCCCATCTGGTCAAGCAAGAGCGCTTCCCCGTAACTGCCTTTCCCGACCAGGCCCGATGCCAAATCGATATATGTTTCAGCGGATCTTTTGTCTGATCTGAGCCGCCTTTTAGCGGTAATCGCGTTGATCAAAGCGATGGCCTCCTGTTCCGGAGGTATCGCGATGTCCAACGAAGCATCCGGAGTCAGCACGTTCTGGAAAGACCCCAAAGCATCATTATAGTGGTCAGTTCCCTGAATTATGCAGTTGAATCCTCTGTCATTGTTCGCTCTTCCAAAAAGTGTTCCGGATTTACATCTGCCGGAAGAATACGCAGCTAGCTCCAGGATATCATTAGCGTTGTCATATTCCCCTTTTAAAGCAAGATCTCTCGCTTCCCTTATTACCATCACTATACCAAACTTGTCATCGGATACCATAACATCATCTGTCGTACGCCTTCTTCCTGAACGCCTTGAAATTATCCATCCCGTCCATCGGTCCGTGATATTCTTTTTCTACCCTTCTAAACATGCTTTCATAACAAACAAGATCATTCCTGCTCAGTTTGTCAAAAAGGTCAAGGGCTTCAATGAAAAACTGTTCCCCTTTTTCAGCGTTTCCCGAAAGAATGTAAGAACATCCTATACTTATATCCGTGGCCGCAACTCCCCTGTCAAATCCGCTTTTTTTCACCATTTCCCTGGCCTTCTCTAATGGTTCTATGGCCTGTTCATACTCCCCCCTCGCAATATGGATCGCTCCGACGGAAGCGGTGGTGTTGTAGGTGAGATGATTGTGACCGATTTCCTCGGCAATGCCAGCGGCCCTTTTTTGGAACCTGAGTGATTCATCGGGATTGCCTTTCTCGTTAAAGACAACACCGATATGATGGAGTATTTCCCCGAGCCTGTGTTTTGCGTCAATAATGTCAAAACCGAATTCCGGGATGGCTTCATAAGGATCATCATACAAACTTCTTGATGCGTTGTATTCGGCGATTTCCCTCGCTTTATCGTAATTTTCCATGGCTTTCGGTTTCCCCATTGCCTTATTAATCAGGCCTAATTGATCCCATGCAAATGCCTCGTTCAGTCCTCCCTTTACAACAAGCTGATTTGTATCTTTACCATTAAGAGCACTCAACACCGAATTAGCAGCAGAAATATTATCAGAAGTATCCACGCGGATGAGATCTCCCAGATTAACCAACGCCAGTCCCTTCTGGTCCGCGGGAACCTCGATGCCACCAACCAAAAAATTAGGATCAAGAACATAATTGAAACATGCACGAGCTTCCGGATAGTGTCCTGTGATCATCCTGTGGACCAATCCTTCCCTGTTCAGGCTCGTTCCGAAAAGCATCCCGTTCCCGCCTCCCAGACCAGAGGAAATCGATGCCTGCTTAAGACGTACCACCGATTTCTCCATTTGCCCGCCGAAAGCGAGTTCCCTCGCCTCCGTTATTTTATCGACGACTTTGCTAATTTCCACCATATTATCACCTCTCCAAATCATAATATTATATATTTCATCATACCATTCGTCCGGTCGCAAAGGTTGTTAAGAGAAGGTATTTTAGAAATATTATTCCTGTCAATGTAAGTTCTGACAGCCCTTCCAAGTACTTCCATGTCGTTTTCACTCATGTTTTTTGATCTCAAAAAGTAAACGGAAGCTTCGGCAAGATGTTTTTCAGCATTAACGGCATCACCGGCGTGGACGTAGCAGCATCCGATAGCAAGTGACGCTGAAGCGGATGCTCTCCTGTCATTCCCTTTCTTCGAAACGCTCAAAACTTTTTTGAGTGGATCCAGTGCATCACCGTATTTGCCAGCTGTCATCAGCACACTCCCCTTTGCGAGATTTGTCTGATAGCTCAACGGCTTATGTTTTATCTGGTCTGCCACCAAAGAGGATTCGTTCAGTGCATCCAATGCGTCTGAAAGTGAAATATTAAATTTTTTCCCGGTTCCCGCGCAGTCGGCAATTCTTTTCGAAACCATTCCGATTTCGTACAAAATCCCAGAGACGACCTCGCCGACATCTGTCCTGTCATAACCACTATCGAGAATAGAATAAATATTCGTCATCTTTTCTGAATCGCTGCTTTCGAAAAGAGCAACAGCTATCCGGAGCCCTTCTTCAAGATATTTTTTCGCCATGTTCGGATCCTGATCCCTCCCAGACATGCGCAGATTCCCAGCTTCGAAGTATCCCCTGGCGAATGTCAGTCCGTCCCTGTCAACGCCATTAAATCGTCTGAATATTTTTTTCAGAATCGCTTCCGCCTGTCCGTGATCATGTTTTATAGTCCTGTAGAACTCCGCCCTCCCCACGTTGGCCCATTCAAGTATTTCCGGATCTATATCAAGACCGTAAATGTTTTTTCTCACGTCACTTAAATTCGCCAGCACTCCGTCGTTTCCAATAATCATATTCTCGGTACTCATTCGGATTTGCGAAGAACCGTAAAGATTCCCTTTTTTTGCGAATTCCGGTTTCCGTTTCGTGCATTTGGTTGCAGCGTCTTTAAAAATCGTCACGGCTGTCTTTGGATCGCCGGAAAAATGAGCATCCCTGCCGAGATGGATTAGCTTGGAAACTACTCTTCCGGCTTCATCCACATTCATATCTCTCATGTTGAGTTCCATGAGTTCGCTTGCGGACATCTTGGAAACTTCGATCTGCAAGTTAAACACCTCATTTTACTATATAGTTACTATTATATAGTAATAATAAATCACATCTTTATAAAGCTTGCCTTCCCGGGCTTCCCAAGGATTTCATTCATTAAGTAACTTCTGTTTAAGGGTATCCCAATTTTGATCATTAAAAAGACGGGTTGGGCAATGAATTTATAAATCAGCCATTTTAATTTTACTTATGAGTAGTAAACTTTCCATTTTGGAATCCGCAGAAAATATACTTGCATCATCTTACGCTCTGAGTTCCTGCGGAATCGGGGTCCAGAGACAACTTGTCAATTACCTCGTTGATAACCCCCCGATGATTCTTGAAGAAGACTGTCTGGTCGAAACTTTAGACACGGGTTATACTTCAAACATGCTTACTGCGAAAGTTATCCTTGAAGAAGCGTTTGAAAAAAGTATATATTTGGCTATAAACAGACGTGTTGATGAGTTACGCGAAGCATGGAAAAAACTGGAGAGTGGGTTATGGAAAGTTTTGGCTTACGGATCAGATTTTAATGATACTGATGACTCTTCTTCAGATTTTGAGGAACTTAAAAAGATGTTTGAAAATCTCGTCGGGAAGGGATATTTTTCAGAAATTCCTCCAGAAAATATCATGTTGCACTTTCTTTCAGAAGGAGCTGACATGAAGTTCGGTCTTGAACTTTCCAAAGTGAATATAGAATTTGACTACGATAAATTAAAAACCGAATCACATAAACAGATGTTGGGTAAAGGCAGAAAAGATTATACGGGATTTCATGCAGGAAAACTAATTTTAATGGCTGATGTAGCAAATGAAGCCCTATTGGTGAGGAAGAATGAAACCGAGGAACCTGATTACATACCCGAAGCTTCCGGAAGGTGGAGAGAATTGTTCAATGAAGACAAGCCGCCGATAACACAGCTTATAAAATCAGCCCATGAATCGGCTAAAATGGCTATGATAAAAACCGGACAATAAAAAGAGAAAAAGAGGGGTTTTACCCCTGGTTTAATAGCTCGTTCTCGATGTCTTCGAGTGTCATGTTCTCAAGGGCCTGATCTATCTCGTTGTCGATTGCCTGGTAAGCGAGGTCTTCCTTTTCCTTGGCCGTCAGCTCCCCTGTCGCTCCCGTATTTCCCGTATCCGGCGTTGTGGCGCATCCGCTCACGAATACTACTGAAAGCACCAATAAAGCCAATATCATTACAACATATTTCATGTTATCACCTCACTGGCCTCCCTGATTACCAGTTCCGCTGTTATTGCTCTGGTTTCCATTCATTCCGGCATTAGACGTCACAGCGGCAGCGACTCTTTGCTTCACCCTCGCAGTAACTGCTTTGATCCATGCAGGTGCCTGGTTCGCAACAGTGGGTCTTTTTTCCGCAAACTTATCGTAAATACCGCCAAGTCTCTCGCATACGACATCATTCAGATTTGCTTTACATTTTTCCATAACCTGAGCTCGGCATCCGGCATCATCCAGGTTCTCCTTGCAGTATTCGTACTTTAGTCTTTTGCACCTGTTGTCTTCCGGATTGGCTTCGCAGAAATCACTGATCCTGTTTCTGCACGTCCCGTCCGTGGGGTCGCATATGATCTGGCCTACCGCCTGCATAGCCGCTCTGCATCTGACAGGATTGTTCTTGCAATATTCGTGTATCTTGGATGCCGCTTCCATTGCTCTTTCCACCCTCGGAACCTGAATAACGTAGGCATTAAACATCCTCCCACTCAACGAAAGCGTGCCAGCCCATATTTCCGTATCACCTTTCGGATAAGAATCGAGGGAAATGGAACCCACATTTTCTCCATCAGCGTCATAAAGTCTCGCAGAAGACGAACCGTTCCCTATGACTACCTCTCTCAACCTGTATTTGTTCTCCCCGAGATAGAGAACACCTGTCATGACCTCGGCGGAATCGTCGAGCAGGCCTACCTTTATCCCGGCTATCCCTATTTTGAGAAGCTCGAAATCCATCGGGTCGGAATCCGAGATTGCCAAACCGTTCCCGAAAACTCCCATCCTGTGAATTCTTATCTGGTTATTTGCGCTTATCAACGATGGTTGCTGCGCCGATACGCCGGAAACCGCTATCATTCCTAACACAAATAAAACCAGAGAAACTGCAAATATTTTTTTCATTCAACCATACCTCCTTCTGTAGCTGTTTTGATCACCATATGAATAATAATAGTTACAGCTTATACAAAAAAGTTTTCATAAAATTAAAATCGAAACAATAAAGAAAATAAAGGGGGAGGAACGGTTTATTTCTTTTCTTCCTCGTTAAATCGGATGATGACTTTTCTCT
Organism: uncultured archaeon; assembly: GCA_964447525.1. Classification (GTDB taxonomy): domain Archaea; phylum Aenigmatarchaeota; class Aenigmatarchaeia; order QMZP01; family QMZT01; genus JAFGDH01. Next base: position 17,145 of record CAYUSU010000025.1, read on the forward strand.
TAATTTTTAGTCATCTTTCAAGTCTTGGCTTCAGCGGTTTCTTCTTTTGGTTCTGCAGGAGCTTCCTCTTTAGGTACTTCAACTGGTTTTTCTTTTTTAGGTTCTTCTGCCGGTTTTTCTTCAGCTTTTGGTTTCTCTTTCGGCGCCTCTTTCACAGGTTCCTCTTTTTTCTCTTCAGCTTTTGGTTCTTTTTTAGGAACTTCGGATGGTTTTGCTTCAACCTTCGGTGCATCGGAAGCTTTTGCTTCGGTTGATTCCTCTTTTGGCGCCTCTTTCTTTCCGAGAAGCTCTTCTACCGCTTTCTTTCCATAAGTGACGATCTTCGTGTTTATCTGGGCAATGTCAGAAGCTATCACGTTTCCGCGAACAGATTTCCTTCTTCTCTCGCCCTTTTTCTTAGGATTGAATCCCGGTCCGCCCGTCAGAATAACTTTCTTCCTGGTTGAACCCTGAATGCTCTGATTCATCGGGAAACCCTGTTTGTCGGATCCTCCGGTTATCTCTACTTCATAACCTGAAAGCCCGAGAAAATCGCCTTTCACTTTGTCTCTTATTTTCTTTCCGATCAGTCCGGATTCTTTCTGAGAAACCTCTTTCTGATAAGATTTCTTGGTCTTTGGATCTGATACCACTATTTTAAAAGTCATTTCATACACCTCCTCAGTCATTCCCTTTAAGGGATTTTCCGAGTTTAATTGTTCAATTTACGTTAGTAACATTTAAATCTTTATATACCTTTTGCAAAGGTCAATCCGGTCAGAACACCCAAACTCAGGGAAGTAACAATACAAGTTGCTATCAAAACCCCCAAACATATCGCCAAGAATGATCTTTTCCATTCCAAGCCAAGCAACCAAGCAATCCCGGTTCCTGTCCAGACTCCTGTGACAGGCAGGGGTATTCCCACAAAAATAACCAATCCGAAAATGCCATATTTACCCACGTATTTTAATCCCTTCTTGTGTATGCGGTCTATGATTTTCCTAAACCATCCAAATCTCCTGAAGAAGTGGTCATAAAAAATAGTCAGACCGAAATAAATGGGGAAGAATACCAGACAATTAACAACGAAAACCACCGGAACGAGCACTTCGACTGGTAGTCCTAGTGCTAGCCCAATGGGGATTGCTCCCCTCAGTTCGACTATCGGGCTCATTGTCGTTAAGAATACTATAAGCAGTTCCGTCAGCATAATTAACTTAATTGGAGAAATCGTTTAAATTAATATATTCACGCAGAAAGCACCCTTTCTAAGTCATTCCTAGACATCTCGTTCACAAAAATGACCTTTTCCTTCGACTTGAACCCCTTCAGGATCAGAATCTCTTTACCAAGGACCTTTTTCAGTTCCTTGACGATCTCTGTGTTGGCCTTCCCCTGCACAGGAGGGGATTTCACTTCAACGAGAATATGATCACCTTTCTTCGAAATGAGGAATTTTTTGGATTTTGTCTTGATTTTTGCATGAAAAATGATCCCATCAGTGGTTTCTTCAATCATACTATTTATTGTTTAGTGTATTAGTAAAAGGTATGGATTCAGAATTTTACTCCAGACAGATAGACGTGTTGGGGGAAGAGGGGCAAAGAAAAATATCAAAAGCAAAAGTTTCGATAGTTGGGGCGGGCGGTCTCGGATCATTCGTATCATCCCAGCTTGTCAGACTTGGGATAGGAACCATAAGACTGATAGACAGCGATCGCGTCGAAAAGTCCAATTTACACAGGACCGCGTTTTTCGAGACAAGGGACATAGACCGTCCAAAGGTCAGGGTTACAGAACTCAGGCTGGGAAGTGTAAACCCGAGTTCGAGAATAGAAACGTTCAAAGACAGACTATGCGAGGATAATGTGGACATACTCAACGCCTCTGATATAGTGATAGACTGTACGGATAACATGGAAACAAGATTCGTCATAAATGATTTCTGCACGAAAAACGATATCCCTTGGATTTATGCATCCGTCTCAGGAACAAGCGGTTTATCTTCCACTTTTAAAGCAGGAGGGAAACCTTGCCTGAAATGCTTGTATCCAAACATAAAAAGCAATGACGAGATGGTCTCCAAGAAGGAAGGCATACTTCCTCCGATAGTTCCCGCCCTTGCATCATGGCAAGTCATGGAATGCATCAAGATAATCACAGGGATAGGGGAGCCCAACCATGAAAAGCTTCTCAAGGTGGATATGAAGGATTCCAAATTCGAATTCATCCAGGTCAATCCCAATCCCATGTGCAAGACATGTGTCGGCGATGAGTAAGATACTTATCAAATATGGGGAACTTTGGCTGAAATCGGAACCCGTGAAAAGAAAATTCATACAGACACTGCGGGACAACATCAAGAAAAAACTAAAAGAGGATTCCATAGATTTCGAGATCACCAGAGAAAGGGATTATCTCGTTCTTAACACGTCCAAACCGTCAAAGGCAACGGGGTCATTGAAAAAGGTTTTCGGTATATCTTGGTTTTCTACCGTTAACGAAGTCACGTCGGGTATGAAATCGATAGAAAAACAGGTATTGAAAATCGCCAAATCAATCGGAAAAAACGAGAGTTTCGCCGTCCGCGCTTCCAGAGCAGACAAGTCCTTCCCCCACACCAGCATGGAAATAGAGAACATTTTAGGAAAGGGGATCGATAGAAAGGTAGATCTCTCCAATCCTGACCACACGATACACATCGAGGTAAAGAAAGGCAAATCATATGTTTATTCGGAAAAGACGGAGGGAGCGGGAGGCCTTCCGTTGGGGGTTTCCGGCAAGATACTCTGCCTGATGTCCGGAGGCATGGATTCCCCTGTCGCGGCGTGGCTGATGATGAAAAGGGGATGCTACCCCGTATTCGTTTATTTCTCCAGTTATCCTCTCGTCCCAAAATCGGACAAGGAAAACGTGATAAAAGTCCTTCGCGTCTTAAGGGAATACACATCCCGCCAGATAACGCTCATTGTAGTTCCTTTGCTGAAAATAACGGAAGCCGTCACAAACGCCGTGGAGGGTAAATACAAATGCGTTATTGGACGAAGAATCATGTACCGAATCTCGGAAACTCTGGCGAAGGAAACCAGAGCGAAAGCCCTTCTAACCGGGGATTCCCTCGCCCAGGTAGCAAGCCAGACCCTTGACAATATACTATCAGAAGACGATATCCTGACAATGCCCGTACTGAAACCGCTCATCGGGCTGGACAAGACGGACATAATCAAGATCGCGGAAGAGATCGGGACTTACGACATCTCCAAGAACATCAAGAGTTCATGCCCTCTCCACACGGGGAAACCGGCCACTAAATCCACTCCGGAAAGGCTCACATGGGAAGAGAAGAACGTCAAAAAGCTCGATGTTTTGATCAGGAAAGCGATAAAGGAATCTGAAGTTATTAAGATATGATATTTATTCGGTCCCGATAAATTACTTTCATGGTCTACTGCATTTTCAAGATATGCTCATCCAAGGGCGCATGGGAACTAAAACCGAAGAAGGACCTGAATATCGACCTTTTTGAGATTTCGAAGAAATTCAAGAAAGTGGATTTCAAAACAAAGGTTCTACTTTCCGTAGAGGCATACGGATCAAAGGTCAGCATCTATCCCACCGGAAAGGTTCTCGTGTTCGATGTCCAGGACGAAACCAAAGGACGAAAAATCGCTACAAAGGTTTTCAGGGCGATAGCCGGGGAATGCCAAAAAGAAGAAAGTGTCGCATTGTTCGTCGGGAGATTCCAACCATTCCATATCGGCCATCACAAGGTCTTGAAAGATATAATGAAAAAATACGACAAGATAATAGTGGTGATCGCCGGACCGGCACAGGAAGAACCCACCATAAGAGACCCTTTCACTTTCAGGGAAAGGAAAGATATGATCAGTTCTGTCTTGAAAGGAACTGGAAAGGATTACGAGATTCATTTTCTCAGCGATACGGACAACGATAAAAAATGGGTTGACGCCGTATCGAAAATGGGGAATTTCGACGTCGCTTACACGAGAAACCCATGGACCGCACGTTGTTTGAGGCTCGCCGATATCCCGATCAAGCGGCAGAAGAACTACGAAAGGTACAAGCACTGCGGAAGGGTGATCAGGAAAAGAATAATAGAGGGAAGGGGATGGAAGGAACTCGTTCCGAAAGAAGTGCATGATTACATCATAAAGATCCGGGGGGAAGAACGAATAAAGATACTGGGAAGCTGATTCTTGTTACAAACAGGGTTTAAAAAATTTTCTTCTAAAAATTAAAATGGGAAAGAACGGGGATTACAGATTTTTAGCGAGTATCGTTGAACAAGATGATAATTATCTGAAAAATTATCAATCAATAGAGTACATGGTCAGAAACGCATTTTTTACCGGGTACGATAAGAGAAGGGCTCTCAGATTAAAAGCAATATCGGAAAAACTGAATTTCAACGCAGACATATGCGCGGTGGAGCACAGAACAAAATTATGGGCAGCGATAAGAAATACTGAAACGGATGAAATTTTTCTAGTTCGCTCATATGATGCAAGGGACTTCAAAGAGGAAAAACCTCTCACGACGAAAGAAAAAAGAAGATGGAAATATTTCAAATTCGCTGCGATGATTTAATCAGTATTAATTAACGTCCGGTCTTTCATTGTCACGTTACCCCTTCTGTCGATATCCCCTTTCCTTATTCTCGTGGATGACACAGGGGACCCGTCCCTCGCGAGGACTGTTTTTATCTGAATGATTTTGATTGGAGGAAGGCCGTTTTCCACGCGTTTTTCGTTGATCTTTTCTGCATCTCGAAGAGTCTCGAGACTCACTATAATGGCTTCACAGTATTTAGGATCTTCCACCAGGCCGTCATCATAATCATGGTATAACGGAACGATCTTATACCTTTTATCCCATCCCTTCATGTTGAGATAAGCGCGGAGATTGCTCCTTCGCTCCGAATAGTTCTTCACTTCGTTTTTCAGCCAGTCCTTGTCCTTCCCGAGATAGAAGAAATACTTGTCATGGGTAAGCCCGATCACCACGAACTTCCCGACTTCAAATGCTTTCCCGATCAGCGCCTC
>CAYUSU010000026.1:0-20811 GCA_964447525.1 uncultured archaeon
CCCGATAAGTTTCGGCTATCCTAAAGGTGAAGGATTCGGGTGGATAACGCCGGGCAATCATGTGACTCCTGACATTGACGGAAATCCGCACAAGCAAAGGGAATGGAACAGGTTATGCGACATTCTCGGGATATGGACAGAACACGCGGAAAAGCTGAGAATCGTATACAAAGATTTGTTGGAATCAAACAAGGAAAAGGGTCGCATGAGAAGATACAGGAGAATGATGGGGCATTAAACAATCGAAGAAAATTATATTAATTCTTACCCGTAATCTTGCTTATGGTTCACAAGTGCAGATGCGGAAAGAAAGCCGTCATATTTCGCAAGTACGAGGGGAAGGGACTCTGCAAATATCATTTTATCAAGAGTATCGAAGACAAGGCAAAGAAGACCATTTCCAAGTATTACAGGGTCGGGAGGAACGAAACCATCGCCGTCGCTGTCTCCGGGGGGAAGGATTCGACTGCTCTGCTTCTTTTATTGAACAAAATATTTGGAAAGAGGACTGACATCCGATTGTTTTCGATCACCATAGACGAGGGAATCCCAGGATACAGGGACGAGAGTCTGGGGATAGCGAAGGATTTATGCAAAAGACTTGGCATGGAACATCATATTTTCTCGTTCAGGAAGGAATTCGGGATGCCCCTTTCAAAGAAAGTTAAAAAAATCCGGAAGAAGGAGGAAGGGGGGCCATGCACGTACTGCGGGGTCGGAAGACGCTATTTATTGAACAGGAAATCCAGGGAACTGGGAGCGACGAGACTGGCGCTGGGAATGAATCTGGACGACGAGATCCAGGGAATCCTTATGAACTACATGAGAGGAGACCTGATAAGGCTCAGCAGGATGGGAGGACATGTGGTTAAGGACAGTCTATTTGTTCCGAGAATCAAGCCCTTCAGGGAGATTCCGGAAAAGGAGATCGGGCTATACGCCTTCCTGAACGGGCTGAAAATACAGGAGGACGAATGCCCCCTGCTGGAGGGTCCGAGGTTCCGGGTGAGGGACTTTCTGAACGAACTCGAAAGCGAGAGCCCGGGTACGAAATTCTCTATCATCAAGTCATACGACAAGCTCCTCCCGTTACTGAGAAAGGGAATGAAAACCAAAGGATTTAAGGTCGATAAATGCACGAAATGCAAGGAACCGACCAGCGGGCAGAAGGTCTGCAAGACCTGCGAATTGTGGAACATTAGCTGATTTTATTTGTTTTAGACATATTTTCCTTATGGCATACAACGACTGGAACAAAAGGATATATAGAAACATTGAAGGAGAATTAAAACGGATTTTTGAGGACAAAAGTGATTTCAAAACATATAGCTTCTTCGCGAATGGAGACATAACGATATCTGTGGGCCTTCCCATAAGCGGGGAAGCAATACTGAAAATATCCGAAGGTGAACATGATTACGCCGTTGATAAAAAAGAAGGGGATATGCATGTCACCTTTTACGAAATCGAGGATGAAAAGTATCCAAGAGAACTACATAAAATAAAGTCAGGATATGAACCAGTCAAAATATATCTTGTGGGTAACGAAGAATATCTTTATTTGCTGGATTCATTTCTGGAAATTGACAGGACAATGCATTTCGACAAAGTGCTGGAAGACGGCGGAATATATTAAAACATATAAACCACGGCGATATCTCTATTTTTATGAAAATCGTTCAAAGAGGAGCGGAAGCGGTGCTTTATCTCCAGAAGGAACTGGACAAAAAAATGATCGTGAAGGAAAGGGTTTCGAAAGGCTACCGGATTCCTGAGATTGACGAGAAAATACGCAAGAATCGAACAAGGCATGAACTAAAGCTTCTTTCCAGGGCAAGGCAGGCCGGCATCCAAACCCCTAAAGCATGGTCTCCGAACAAATATAACATAGTCATGGATTATATCGAAGGTTTCAGGGTCAAGGACGTATTCAATGATCTTGAAACCAAGGAAAGGAAAAAATTATGCCGGGAAATGGGGGATATTATAGCGAAACTCCACGAAAACGGGATGATCCACGGTGACCTTACGACCTCGAACATGATCCTGGACAAAAACGGGAAGATGTTCCTGATAGATTTCGGTCTCGGGAAGTTTTCCGGTAAGATCGAGGATCAGGCAGTTGACCTGTTCCTTCTGCAGGAAGCTATAAAGTCGACGCATTTCGATTTCCTGGATGAGTCCTGGAAGGGGGTTCTGAAGGGTTACGGTAAATATTCCCGATCAAAAGAAGTGATCAAAAGGTTCGAACAGATAGCAAAAAGGAGAAGATATAAGAAATAGGAAAGACGACTCATATACGTTGGATCAAGTCGTCATTTGAGTTTGACAGCTTGGTATTACATAAAAAGCTGTCTATCGCTGTGTAAATATTTAAATAAAAGAATACCTTTTTATAAGTAATCACTATAATTAATAGGATTAAGAACGACAGCTAACACCGATCAAACCAAGCTGCCACAGGAAAGAGTTGACACATATGGCCGAGAAAAAAGAAACGAAAGAGAAACCGCAAGTTTCGAAAGATGAGTTGAAAAGAAAGAATGATAGCGTTAAAAATAAATCCAAGTCATCTAACGAAGCGGGTAAGTCATCAGGCGATTCAGTGAAGAAGGTTTCTGAAGTAAAGGAAGTTCCGAAAAAGGAAACAAAGGTTTCAAAAGATGACTTGAAACAAAAGGAAAAGTCATCAACCGAAAAACCGAAAGAGGGGGAGCAGGAGAAAAAAGAAGGGAAGCCGAAGGAAGCGCCTCCAACGAGCGTACAGATCCCGAACAGGATGTCCAGAAGACAGGGAGAAACGATCGAATGGATCCCCAAGACAAGACTCGGGAAGGAAGTCGTTGCGGGCAAATACAATTCTGTGGAAGAGATACTGAACGCGGGCGAGATCATACTCGAGCCGGAGATTGTTGATTATCTTATTCCTGATCTGAAACAGGAAATAATTTTCATAGGCGGAACTCCCGGAAAGGGCGGAGGGGCTCGAAGGACACCTACAAGGATGACGGCAAGGATGCACAAATCCGGAAGAAGGTTCAAGCTCACTGCCCTGATAACGATCGGTAACGAAAATGGTATACTAGGTCTCGGAAAGGCCACATCACAGGAACACATGGTCGCTATCGGAAAGGCCGCACAGCACGCCAAGCTAAGCGTGATAAATGTTAAGAGGGGCTGCGGATCATGGGAATGCAATTGCGGCGGAAACCATTCAATTCCATTAAAAACCCAAGCGAAGGTGTCTTCGGTTACTGTAAAATTCTTCCCCACTCCGACAGGTGTAGGGATAGTGGCTGATAACGAGACCAAAAAGATACTGAGGCTGGCCGGTGTCAAGGACGTATGGGTTAAGACGTTCGGAAAGACGTCAACTAGAATGAACCTCGCATTTGCCGTATTCAACGCCCTGAAAAATCTAAGTGTGACAAAAGGTGATTTCTGATGTTTGCTGTTATAAGAATCAGGGGAAACGTGAACCTTAGGGCGGAAATAAGGGACACCTTCAAAATGTTAAGGCTCAGCAGGGTAAATCATTGTGTTCTGATCAGAGAAGATAACCCTTCACTGGAAGGAATGATCAAAAAGGTCAAGGACTGGGTAACGTGGGGAGAGATAAGCGACAAGACGCTCAAGGACATGGTTACCAAAAGGGGAAGGTTACCGGGAGACAAGGTAATCCCTTCAAAGGATGTTGATTCTGTAACAGAGAAAATCAAAAAGAACGGGGAAAGCGGCATCAAGCCGGTGTTCAGGCTGAGCCCTCCGATAAAGGGACACAAGCCGATAAAGCATCCGTTCCCCAGGGGAGCATTAGGATACAGGAAAGACAAGATTAACGAACTTATTGAGAGGATGATCTGATGGGGAGCAGAAAAAAAATTGAAAAGAACCGCGGGAGAAGATTCTGCAACAGGGGTTCCATAAAGAAATACAGAGGAAAGGGGAACCGCGGAGGAAAGGGATTTTCAGGTACCAAAAAGCACAACAAGAGCTGGGTAACCGCCAAATGTCCTGAACACATTGGAAAGGCCAAAGGATTCGTCCCTAAGAACAGCAAAGAAATTATCGTCATAAACCTCGGTGAGATAGAGAAGCTCGCGGGGGGGAAGAAAGAGATCGATCTGGGGAAGATGGGATACGACAAGGTTCTCGGAAAGGGAAACATTTCCAAGGCTATAACCGTAAAAGCATACACGTTCTCGAGGAAAGCCCAGGAAAAGATAGAGAAAGCCGGAGGAAAAGTGGTCGCTGAATACGTTCCGGGAGAGGAAACGATTGAAGAATCCGAAGAGGTCACTGAAGATTCAGGCGATTCGGCAGAGGAAGTCGACGAAGAACCAGAAGAAGAATCCAAAGGGAAGAAATGATTTCCTGGGTAAATGCCTGTTTTTAAAATTTTCCAACCAAGATTCGTAATGGGATCTTACGTTCAAGAAATTCTAAGTGAAATAAAATTAAGAAAACCTACATTGATCGAGGTTTCTCCAAAATTTGTTCTGGAATGCTATGGTGCACCTCCAGATGCGGAAGACGTATTAGAAACAGCAGTAAAATATCTGAAGGATCAAATGAGATTTATTTCACCAGAAACTGATGTTTTATTGATTGAAAAGAAAAAATGCCAAGGATTGTGTCAAATCGGCATGTGTGACAACCACAAAACAGATATAATTTACAGCGATGAACGATTTATTGTAGAAGGTCCTGATTATATCTTTTTTGATGAATAAAGTCCCAAACCACCAGATTTCATGAAAATCATTTGTTAATTTCATCGCCATCTCAAGTAAACATTTAAAAATCTATTCTACAAAGCCATTACAATATATATATTATATGATCAAATAATAGGTCATATATTTTAACCGGGCCGGAGAAATATTATAATCCGTAAAGGAAAAGTGAAATCATATGCCATTAGAGGAATCATACATTGCATTGCTGAAGAAGCTTCCCGGAGTCACGGAACCAATCAAAAAGATGACATTCCGTGACAAGCTGAAGTGGACGAGCATAATCGTTCTGATATACTTCGTGATGTCACAGGTCACTATATACGGTATCGAACAGGGGACCTACGAATATCTGGAATATCTTCAGATTCTTATGGGTTCAACGTTCGGTTCGTTGATAACGTTAGGTATCGGTCCCATAGTCACGGCGTCCATTATTCTTCAGCTCATGGTAGGTTCGAAGATCATACCATGGGACATAAGAAGCGATAAGGGAAGAGTGCTATTCCAAGGTACTCAGAAACTGGCCGCCATCGTGCTTTGTCTGGTAGAAGGATGGGCTTACGTCTCATTCGGAGCGGTAAATGCAGAACCCGGATTAATGGGAATAGTCGTTTTACAAATGGCAGTGGGCGGATGGCTTATAATATTCATGGACGAGATGGTCTCCAAGTGGGGATTCGGTTCAGGTGTCGGTTTATTCATCGTGGCCGGTGTGGCGAAAAGCATGGTAATCAGGGCTTTCAACCCAATATTGTCTGATCCAAGCGTTCCGATGGGTCCGAGCAACCTTCCAAACGGTCTTATCCCCGGAGCGGGCATCCTCATAGGGGCAGGAGAACCAGTCGCTGCCCTTCTGATGCTTCTGCCGGTGATAGCAACTATTATCGTTTTCATGCTTGTCGTATACGTACAGGCCATACGAGTCGAGATTCCGCTCGCATTCTCCACGATAAGGGGATTCGGAAGGAGATGGCCTCTTAAATTCCTTTACACGTCAAACATACCTGTTATTCTTATCGCCGCGCTTCTGGCAAACGTCCAGGTGTTCGCCAGAATGATATCACAAACAGGAGGGGCAGAATGGCTGGGGGCTTTCGATTCTTCAGGCAATCCCATCGGCGGATTGATAATGTTCATAATACCTCCAAGAAATCAGGCAATAGCCGGAATGATGATATTTATAGGATTATTCGCTCTTCTCGGTGCATTATTCATGTACTTTAGGAAAAGCAAGACAGGTAGCTGGAAAATCGTTCTTGGAATGGGAATACTTGGAGGGATATTGTGGTTCGCTACCGTATCGTCACTTGGACTGACAGCGCTAGCCACGATCAGCGGTCTGGATATTCTCAGGCTCATAACATATTCCATGTTCCTGGTAGGAGGAGCAGTAATATTCTCGATATTCTGGGTAAGTACGGCAGGTATGGACGCTAAAAGCGTAGCGGAGCAGATAGAATCTACAGGCATGCAGATACCCGGCTATCGAAGGGATATTCGCATAATCGAGAAAGTACTCAACCGTTACATACCGGCTCTCGCCATACTAGGCGGGGCATCAGTAGGGTTCCTCGCCGCTTTCGCAGACTTCACCGGCGCGCTGGGGACAGGAACCGGTATACTTCTTGCGGTAATGATCGTGTACCAGTTATACGAACAGATAGCCATGCAGCACATGGAAGACATGCACCCGGCATTCAAGAAGTTCTTCGGAAAGCAGTAATTTTTTCGGTTTTATTAAAACTTATATAAACAAAACCACAAGCATTAAAGAAATCAAGCGATGGTTTGTTTGATGATTATAAGACAAGGAGTTGGTTTATGATGACGGTAAAGAAAGGGGACAAGGTAAAGGTTGAATACGAAGGAAGATTCGAGGACGGAAAGGTGTTCGATAGTTCAAAACACGGAGAACATTCACATCCTCTCGAGTTTGAGGTAGGTTCGGGTCAAGTGATCAAGGGTTTTGACGAAGCGGTTGTCGGGATGAAGAAGGATGAAGAGAAAGAAGTAACTATAAAGCCGGAAGATGCTTATGGTGTTCCTCGCCCGGATTTGGTGCAGAAGATGCCAAGAGACAAGGTTCCGGAAGGTCAGGAAATAAAGGCCGGTATGATTCTCGGTGTTGAACTTCCTAACGGGGCTCACGCACCGGTAACTGTCAAAGAGGTCACGGACAAGGAAGTCATGATCGACCTGAATCACCCGATGTCCGGAAAGACACTGATATTCAAGATCAAGGTCGTTGAGATCGAACCCAGAGGATAAACAGGAAGTCAGTTTCCAGTCTTGAAAATTTTCCCATGCCCCGGAACGATGTAATCAGCAATTTCAAGAATCTTTTTCCTGGATTTTTTAAGTTTTTCCATGTCGAGTTCTTCCGGGTGGGCATCGTCTTCCTTGTTTATGTCCACTGCCTGTTTCTCACCATATTTCCACCAGAAAACGTCTCCGGCTATCGCGTATTTCCCATTATTTGTGTTTACGATCAATGATACGTGCTCTGCAGAATGGCCGGGCGTTTCTATTATCCTCGTGCCCGGACCCAGAACATCATCCGCAAAATCGACCTGCATGTCATTGTCGTACATCAAACCCTCAAAGGTCACGAATTTCGCTTTCACGAACATGCCAGCCAAAAGCGAATGGTCAGCATGCCCATGCGTCAAAAACACGAAATCGATGTCTTCCGGTTTGAGCCCCTCTTCATCCAGCGCGGAAAGAAGCATTCCCCTGTTGCAGCCGGGATCAGATATTATCAGTTTGTCATTGGATTTTATCAGAGCAACTGTGGAGCAGGCCATCCATCCCGTCTCCAGTTCTTTCGCATACCCCTCGATGAGGATTCTTACTTCAGGCATGTCATATAATTGTCATGAAATATTTATCAATTTAACATCGGGATTCAGAAAAATTTTTACCCAAAGGATAAATAGAATATTTTCCTATGATTATCATGGGGATGGAAAAGGAAATAATTGATCTTTACAGAACGGTTGCGACTTCTCTACCGGAAGACGTTGAAAAAGCGCTGGAAAAAGCGAAATCCGGGGAAGAAAATCCCGTTTCTATCGAAGTTTTGGAAAGGATTCTCGAAAACGTGAAGAAAGCAAGGGAAGGATCCATTCCTATATGTCAAGACACGGGAATTCCTATTTTTTATGTCAAGCTTCCAAACGACCAGAACAGGGAAGATATCATAAATGCGATAAAAAACGCCACAAAAACCGCTACCAAGGATATTCCGTTAAGGCCGAACGCCGTAGATACGCTCACTGACAACAATATTGGAAACGAACCTATCATCCATTTTGAGGAATCTGATAAATTCGGGATGAACATCATGCTGAAGGGTGGCGGATCTGAAAACGTTTCAGCCATTTACCAGCTCCCGGACAAAAGACTCGACGCGGGAAGGGATATGGAAGGTGTGAGGAAATGTATACTGGACGCGGTATTCAAGGCACAGGGAAAGGGATGCCCTCCTTACACCATAGGCGTCGCAATGGGAGGGAACATCGAACAGGTAGCTTCACTTTCTAAAAAGCAATTACTTAGGGCAATAGATGATCAGAACGATAACCCGAAAATGAGAGATTTCGAAGAGCAAACGCTGGAAGAAATAAACAGGCTGGGAATAGGCCCTCTCGGAATGGGAGGTAAAACAACCGCCATCGGGGTCAAGATCGCTTCATCCGTCAGGCATCCCGCTTCATTCTTTGTAGGCATCTCATTCGGATGCTGGTGTATGAGGAGGGGAAAGATATGATCACGCTTCATACCCCCCTGAGAGAAGATGATATTCTAAAACTTAACGTTGGTGATAAGGTTCTGCTGAACGGGACCATATTCACCGCCAGAGACAAGGCTCACCTCTTCCTTCTGGAGGAGAACTTCGAAAAGATCAGAAACGGAATAATCTATCATTGTGGTCCGATAATAAAGGACAATAATGTTATTGCGTCCGGGCCCACTACAAGCGGAAGAATGGGAATGTTCACTCCGGGAATGATTGAAAAATACGGGATAAAAGCGATAATCGGGAAGGGCGGAATGGACGCATCGGTTCTCGAAGCGATGAAAGGGAAGACAGTCTATCTCGCCGCTGTCGGGGGAGCTGCTGTCGTATACGCCAAGAATTCCAAGGTTAGGAACGTATACAAACAGGAGTTCGGGATGCCTGAAGCGATATGGGAACTGTACGTAAGGGACTTCCCGGTCATCGTGGCGATGGATTCCAAAGGAAACAGCATATACGAGAACGTCCGCGAGGAATCTATGAAAAACCTTGAAAAATTATTGTGAAATTTACATGAAAGGCAGCTACGTTATTCTGATCAGATTGTATACTGAAAAGAAATTAAAAATAGGGAAACTGGGAATGATCAGTTTCAAAAAAGGGCTCTACGCTTACGTTGGATCGGCATTGAATTCTCTGGAAGGGAGAATATCAAGACATCTGATATCCGAAAAAAGGAAGCACTGGCATGTCGATTATTTGATTGAAAATGCAGATATAGAGAATGTGTTTTACATTGAATCTGACCAAAGGAAGGAATGTGAAATAGCAAATAAATTATCGGATAATGATTCGGTGAAAGGATTCGGGTGCTCTGACTGCAAATGCTCTTCTCATCTATTTTTTATTGAGAAACCGATTGATTTTGAAAAGATTGGAATGAAGGAATGGAAAATCGAATGACAACTTGATTAAAATGGTTTAAGCTGTCCTGCGTTATTTCGAATGGCAACTTTCACCAAATAAATAAAGTTGTATCCCGTGATTCAGAAGTCCTCGAATGTTTCCTCTCCACCCTCTTCTTCATCCGAATATTCGCCACCGCCGGCCTTCCTCATTTTAAGGAAGTAGAAAACGCCCACACCGGCAATAATCACGACCACCACTATGATTATTATTGTCGGGTCGAAACCTCCGTCCCCGCCGGGCGGCCCGACGGGACCGGAAGCACTGAGAAGAACTTTTGCCTTATCCAGCTTTGCCTGAGCCTCCTGGTAATTTTCCAATGTGTAGGAAGTGTCGGCGTCGTCGAGATATGACTGGATCGTGCTGTACAATGAAGATGATAACGATGATTTCATCTGGCTCAGGTCGTCCATCGCGTTCTGTATTTCCGAGTACATGTCAGAATAAACTATAATATGCAGGTAAACGGAATCCGATTCGCTGCCGCCGGAGATCGTAAGAGGACCGCTGTACGTTCCGGAAGAATACGGCGTTATTACGAGATCGACTTCCTCCGAACTCCCCCCACTAACGGAAACCCCGCTAAGGTCCATTGTCATGTCGCTTTCGATATAGCTGAGATCACCGCCCGCGCTGAAGGAGAATGACGATAACGATGAGGAACCGGTATTCTTTATTTTTATTGTCTCCGTGGCTTCGGAATTCTCAACCATTTCGATCGAAATCATCTTCGCGCCCGATGACGTGGTAACCGAAAGAACGCTTGACCCCCCTTTGCACTCAGGGCATTCAGGGCATTCAGCACTCTTTTCCTTTGTAAGCACTTCGACCGGTACGGCCAATTCGATCCCTTCTGTCAGGACTCTCAGGGTACCTTCCATGTTCTTGTCGACGCTGGAAATATTTATCATGATGCTCCCCGTTTCCTGGGGTGCCAGATGGGATTTCGAAAGGGAAACGTGGCTGGATTTTATGTCTCCTGTCGTAAGCAGAGAAATGTTGAGTGTAACGTCACGAAGGTTCCGGACAGCAAGTGTCTTCCTGTAGCTTGAAGACTTGTTCACCAGATCCGAAACAGACGAGGGAGTGATCTCAATAAGGTCTTGCAGCAAAAAGTATATACTCTTTTCGACAGGGCTGGTAACATGAACCGAATAGTTTCCTTCAGGCCATCCGGAAAGGGAATTGAATGTTTTCGTAAAGCTTCCGCCAGCGTCGACTGATGGAATGAAGTTCATTGCCTTTGATTTGTTAGGGAAAAGCACTTCGCCCGAAACCGGCTGGCTTGCCTGACCGGATATTTCGACTGTCTCCCCCAACCAGTATACGCCCTTCCCCGGTTCCATGTTGACGTAATCGGAAGATGGCAGGTAAACCCTGTAAACGTTGCTTCCGGAACTGGATCCCTTGACGGCCTGTATGAAAACGTAGTACACCCCCGCTTCCGGGAACGTGTAGTTACCAACATGCTTGTCCTCTATGGGATCATACGCAAGGCTTCTTTGTGCAACATAATCCAGTTCACCTGTATAAACGTGATAAGTAACCGTATAGTCTTTATCAATATCCCCGCCTACCCTGATATATATCATGTTGTCAACCACTGTAATGTGGTTCAGAGGAACGTAAATGTCGGATATGTTAAGGGTTTTGGTCGCGTTCACTATTCCAGACGGCGTGATCACATTAACGTATAACTGCTGCTCACCCGAGACAGTGAACGGTGACGGACCGCATGTAGCATTTTCATCCACGTTAGAAAAATAACATAATCCCACACCGTCAACCAGCGGGAATGATCCTACCCCTCTTTCTCCCCCGCCTATAACGCTCCATGTAACCCTTATCGGCTTTTGAAGAGTATTCGGATTGACACGTAAAATGAACGAAGAATTCGCGGAAACGAGTTTGTCAACCGGCATAACTGTTATTGAAGGTTCGAGCGCTAATGCTGATACGGGTATTAACAACAACGCTAAAACAAGTCCCAAGACCAGCAAACCCCTCATAATAATAATTGTCAATACTTGGTATAAATAATTAATCAATTTAATAAGGTTCTGCCATAATTAAATATGCACGATTTTTTCCTTCCTGTGGGACCACAACACCCCGCTTTGGTAGAGCCTGTTCACATGAAACTCAGGGTAGAGGGGGAAACAGTCGTCTCCTTAGACGGCCTGGAACTCGGATACAATCACAAAGGTATAGAAAAGGCGCTCGAAAACCGTTCATGGACGAAATCCGTCTTCCTCTCTGAACGCGTATGCGGAATATGCGGTAATTTCCATACATCCGCATTCGCACAGGGTGTGGAAAGGCTCATGGGTATCGAAATTCCGGACAGGGCCAAACACATCCGTGTGATTGTTTCGGAACTGGAAAGGATTCATTCCCATCTTCTGTGTTTAGGACTGATTGCCCATGAAATGGGTCTGGACACATTATTCCATTACATCTTCAGGGACAGGGAAACCGCGATGGATCTTCTGGAACTGCTTTCCGGGAACAGGGTCCATTTCAGCATGAACACCATCGGCGGGGTAAGAAGGGACCTAGACACGGACAACATCAGAAAGGTGGAGGAAGGTCTCGATAGCATGGAAGACAGATTATATCATTATATCAAGGTTTTTGAAAGGGACTCGTCCGTAAAGCGAAGGACAAGTAAAGTAGGGATACTTTCGGAAAAACTGGCAATCGAAACCGGCACGGTCGGACCTTGTGCAAGGGCTTCGAATGTGAATTATGACATAAGGAATGAAGATTATCTCACATACAAAGAGCTTAAGTTCAAGCCGGTGATCGGAGACAGGGGGGATGTTCTGGAGAGGAACATCGTCCGTTTGAAAGAGTGTGTCCAGTCAATAAAACTCATGAGGGACTCGTTGTTTTCGATACCCAAAGGGGAAATCGCATTAAAGCTTCCCATGATGATCAAAGTAGGGGAAGGTCTCGAAACAGTTTCAAGGGTAGAAGCACCGAGGGGCGAACTGGCTTATTACATCCGTTCTGCCGGCGACCGCCCTTACAGGGTAAAAATACGCACGCCGACATACGCAAACTTCCACATGCTCGGAAACATACTAAAAGGCTGCCAGATAGCTGACATACCCGTTATAGTGGCTTCAATGGACCCATGCATGTCATGCACGGACAGGGTCACACTGGTTAATACCAAAGGTAAGGAAACCGTACTGGGGAAGGAGGATTTCCACCATCTGAACGGGGGGCATCATGATTAACGAAGTATTTCATTTTCTTGTTTTTCCGGGGTTGATTTCAGCGATAATATTCGGTTTGTTGTACGAAGGCATCCTCCGGAAGGTAACGGCGCACATGCACAACAGGATAGGTCCACCTATATGGCAACCGTTCCTTGATTTCGTAAAACTTATGTCAAAGGAGAACATAACAACCAAAGACTCGTTTGGAATGATCATGACACTCGCGCCTGTCATTTCATTTGCCTCGGCTCTCACCGTTCTCATGTTCCTTCCGGTTGGCGGTTTCACGTTTCTCTCTTTCAGCGGGGATATCTTTATAGTAATATACATGCTGATAATGGCAGGCGTGTTCTTTGCAGTCGGAGGATTCGCGACAGGCAATCCGTTCGCTTCGGTCGGATCAATAAGAGAGATCATCCAGATATTCGCAATAGAATTCCCGTTCGTCATATCCATGATAACAGTGGGATTTCTAATGAATTTCAATCTGTCCCCATTCTTCGCGTGGCAGTTTCCTTTTGCATTGTTCGCGTTCCTTGTAAGTCTCCAAGGCAAACTTTCGCTCCCTCCGTTCCACATACAGGAAGCGGAGCAGGAGATAGTGGCCGGCCCGCTGACGGAATATTCCGGGCCGAGATTGGCCATGCACGAACTGGCGAAGGGGGTAATGGTATGGACAATGATTTCGCTGGGATCGGTATTGTTCCTTGGGGCGACCACTATTCTTACGTTTGCGATCAATTCGTTACTATTGCTTTTCCTAGTGATCGTGTTGAGGACCATATTCGGAAGGCTGAAAATAAACCAGAGTCTCAGGCTTTTCTGGTTCGTGATCGGACCGCTGGCGGTTATTGATCTGGTTAGGGTCCTGCTGGGGCTTTATATTTAATTTCAAATAATAACAATAATTATGAAACTTCTCGGTGAAGCGTTAAAGAAAATGGTCAGCAAACCGGTGACCAGAAAATTCCCAAAAGAGAAACCGGTTATTCCGGAAGGTTTCCGCGGGCAGGTCGAACACAACAAGGAAACATGCACATACTGTACATTATGTGCAATCAACTGTCCAGCAGCAGCGATATCGATCAACAGGGAAAAGAAGGAATGGAAGGTCGATATAGGAAAGTGCATTTATTGCGGACGATGCGAAGATGTCTGCCCCACCAAACCGAAGAGCGTAAAGCTTGGAAAGAAATACGATAATACTGATTACGACAGGGAGAATCTCAAGAACAGGAGCTAATCTAATTCACTGATCATTTTTTTTCATATAAAACAATAAATTTATTTTTTCCTTTTTCCATTAACAGAGGGATACCCCATTTTTCAACATCTATTTGGTTTTGAATTATTTCATATTGTTTTCTTTTCCATACCATATACTGTATTAAATATTTATGATCTATTTTTCCACATGTAAAAACAGTGAATTTATTATGTTTGAACCATACTTTCCATTTTTCAGGAATATTGTAATCGTTTTCTACCAACAGCAACAAGTCTATATCTGAATAAAAACCGTGTTTCCATTCTTTTTCATATTTTCCAAATGTACCCTTGGCAAGTGATCCAAATAATATTATTTTGTCAATTTTTTGAAACGGTGAAAAATTTCGTAAAACATATTCCTTTGTTTTTTCTATTAATTTATTTTGTTCGGATATCGAAAAAAATATTTTATTTGGACGTTCTTTTTCGTATTTTTCCATAATATAATCTTATTTTTATTATTAATTAGAATCTTTATTTTCTGAATATCTTTTTTATTGAAGGTGTTCCGTTAGAAGAAAGTTCTGTTATTGCCCCATCCAAACCCTTTTCCATGGTCTTGCTGTTATGCAGGTCACATATCATTTTTATTATCTTGTCGCCTGATTTTTTCACGTCGCTTAACATTGGAATCCCGAACATTGTCTGCTTTTTCTGGATTCCCAGTACAACGATCCTTGTGGAAGGAAGGTCCTGCTTCAGGAGCTTCATGAATATCGTCAACGGCGTTGTGTGCGTGGAATAGAATATCCTCTGGATCTCATGTTCTTCTATCTTCCTTATTTGACCAGGGCTTCCGCCGAAGCTCGCTGAGTCCACTATTATCAGAATGGATGGAAAGAATTCCCTTATCTCTTTAACGTGGTTTTCCGGTGTGGCTGTTTTCATGAGAAGGACGTTGTCTTTCGGAAGGATGTTCTTCAGCTTGTCTATCACATACCATCCAATCCCGTCATCCCCCTTAAGATCATTCCCTATCCCAAGAACGGCGAAACGGAACTCCGTTTCCATACTAATATTTTCATATTTCTCGAACAGCTTCTTTATCTCCGGCATGGCCGGTTTCGCGTTTTTCGGAAGCTCTATTTTTTTCGCAATTTCGTTCTTTCCCTTCTTTTTGAGATGGAGTTTTACCGGTATGATAAAAACCTTTTCCTTAACCGTTTTCATTCCTTCCTTTACGGGCTTCAGCTTTTCTTTCAATCCAGTGATCTTTTTAAGGAATGATTTTTCAGAACCATTACCGTTTTCTTCTCCCATATTATTAGTTTTATTAAGACGGATAAATAATTATTAATAGCGAAGGACGACTTTTTCCAATCAATATAAGTCGTCTATCTAATTGGTGTTGGACAATATTTGGGGTTCGGTATGGCAGAAACAAAAGAAACGGGCGGGGGGTATTTGTATGATGAAGATTCCAGGACTCTGACGATCAATCTTCTGGGTTCTATTACTGGCGCTTCCATCGAGGATTTCGAGAGCGTGATGGCAAACGTTATTGACAAGATACTAACGGTAAAAAAGGTATTATCCATCGTCCTAGTCAAGGAAAGGGAATACGAATACAGCGGGGAGCAGGTCCAGATGCTGGTCGAGATAGCCAACATCGTGGAAGAGATAGTTAGGACACGTGTCATTTCTTACAAAAACATAATGCCGGACAAATGGGGGAAATTCTACCCGGATTTCAGCCAGAGACTCCAGTACATCTTCATCAACCTGATGAGAAGAGACCCTATCGGAGCGTACGTGGAGATTGTCAGGGAATCCCGGAATTTAATGATAAAGATGAACAGGAAAGGGAAGGGATTCGCGTGTTACAGGCATTACAAGGAAGAGATAATAGATCCGCTTAAACTGAAAATGGAAAGGACAAAAATGATAAGCGCGGTAAAGGAGCACTTATCTGGATATCACATTGGTGACCGTTCGCTTTATCGGGAAATCTTCACTCCGTCCGTCCGGCCAAACTTCATGCTCACGAGATATATGATCACTCCGCCGGAAACCGGAAAATCGGTTGACAGGTACAAAATCAATGATATACAAGTCGAGATATACCGATTACCAACGACTTCATCATATTATTATCATGTCACTCCGCCGGAGTTCACACTGACGGAAGAGAAATACACGGTTCTCGACACCGCAAGAAGATACATGGCAACTCATCGTCCGAAGACCGCGGAATTCGTCCGTTCGGAAAAGGTGAGAGAGGTATTCTACAACATAGGAAAAGATATGATAAGGGAAGTGGCAGACAAATCCGGAGTATACTTATCCACAAAAGAACTTGAGCAACTCGCCAATATTCTAACAAGGTACACAGCGGGACTGGGTGTGCTGGAGGTCCTTCTGGGCGACGAGAAAATCCAGGACATATACATAAATTCTCCTATCGAAACGTCCCCAATTTTGATATTCCACGGAGACTATGAGGAATGCGTAACAAATCTCATTCCAACCAAGGAAGACGCTGAATCATGGGCCACGCGTTTGCGAATACAGTCCGGCCGGCCTCTCGACGAAGCCAACCCCGTTCTGGACACCGACATAGCCGTCCCGGGAGGGAAGGCGAGATTCGCCGTCATAACGAAGAACCTGTCACCTGATGGATTCGGTTTCGCGATAAGAAGGCACAGGGACAAACCATGGACTCTCCCTCTCCTGATCAAGGGCAAGATGATTGATCCGCTAGGGGCTGGACTGCTTTCGTTCCTGATAGACGGTTCGGTCAGCATGCTGGTGGCCGGAGGAAGAGGCGCTGGAAAAACAAGCGTATTGGGGGCATTGATGCTGGAATTGCTCCCGAAAACAAGAATATTGACCATAGAAGATACTTTGGAGCTTCCAGTTGCCCAACTCAGAGACCTTCATTATAATATTGCATCCATGAAATCCAGGTCTGTCATCACTCAGGTGGAATCGGAAATGCCGGCCGACGAAGCATTAAGAACTGCACTCAGGTTGGGTGATTCAGCTCTCATAATGGGTGAGGTTAGGAGCACGGAAGCTAAAGCGCTTTACGAAGCCATGCGAATCGGAGCGTTGTCCAACGTGGTTTCGGGCACCATACACGGTGAATCGGCATACGGAGTCTATGACAGGGTCGTCAACGACCTCGGAGTTCCGCCAACGTCATTCAAGGCTACCGACATAATCCCTATATGTAAATCTCTCCGGTCCGCGGATGGTCTGCATCGTTTCAGAAGGATGACCGAAATAACCGAAGTCAGGAAGCACTGGGAAGAAAACCCGGCAAAAGAAAATGGATTCGTCAATCTCATGGAATATTCAGGGAAGGAGGACCGCATGAAGCCTTCCGACACGTTCAAGAACGGCGAGTCCGAAGTGATAAACAGGATCGCCTCGTATGTGAAAGAGTGGAGCGGGAACTGGGAAGCCGTGTGGGGCGATATAATGTTAAGAGCAAGAATGAAAGAATATATAGTGAAGCTTTCCGACAAGCTCGGTAATCCTGGAATAATGGAAGCCAATTACGTGGTCAGGTCCAACATACACCATCATCTTCTCACCGAGAAAATGAGAGAAGAGGTCGGTACGGCCGAACCGGATAATGTTTTCAGCGAATGGAAAAAATGGTTTGAAAACACGGTAAAACCAAAATGAATATAATTTATTCTGTTAACTATATAATTTAATTATGATAAATAACACAATGGGCGGGGTGGTCATTTTATTCACGATTATTCTGATCGTACTGACGATACCGCCCGTTCATTCACAAACAACAGCAAATACGACAATGCAGATAAAGTTAACGTTGAACAATACCGGAGCGAAATATTATATCCCGGGAGCGGGTGAATTCAGTTATGCGGCTTTGCCGGTCAATACGTATTCGTCTCCGCCGCATTTCTATCTCTCATCGTATCTCAACAACATGATGATATCACTCGTTTATTCATACCAGTCCCCTGTATCGGTTTCGACGGACAAGTCCGGGGGAACATACACATTCGAACATTCGCTGAACTTCTCAAACTCGATTGTATTTTTGGTTTTTTCCAGTGGAACGTGGAAAGTCGTTGATAATCGGATAGGTATGATAGAGAACAGGGAGTTCCTGACCAAACCGAAGCCCAGCTTTTCATACGGACTGGGGGACAAATATGAACTGAAGGTTCTTTTGGGGTTAAAAAACATGAACATCACGTCAGGAAATCAAGTCATGCAAAGCGGATATTACAATATGATCATAGAAAACAAGGGCAAAGTGGGGGGGAAGGACACGATTTCTGTTGGAACGCTTTGATTAACTATCCAGTTGTGTGTAACTTATAATATACGGTTATATAATTATTATTTATGGGAAGAAATGTCTTGGGTAGCTTTAGCAATAAAATTCCGTTTACAATGGTAATTATTGCATTAATAATAACATTTTCAGTAATTTCACTCCAGTTTTCCTATATCCATTCAGATTCTGAAACAGGAGGGGTGGCATATATTCCATTCCCATTGTTCACGCCAACTCCTTCTACGCAACCTGAAAAAATTGTTCTGGAAAACAAGACCATGGTGGAGCCGATTCCGCCGGAAAGACTGGTAAAAATGGAAAACATCGGGGAGGAAGTGAAGAACGAAGTCGGAAACAAAGAAGAAGTGAGGGTCATAATAAGATTCACGGGTAACGAACGAGATATCAACGTTTCCGAAAACGAGTTTTCCGAAAGCACCAAGACGAGCCATACGACGTCGGGGGTTATCAGCAGGGGGGCGCTGGCCAAAATATCCGAGTATCCGGACGTCGAAGGAATATATATCGATCATCCCGTTTCACTGCTTACGAACGAATCGCTTGATGTAATAAACGTCCCGAAAGCATGGGATTTCGGATCCAGTGGTTCGGGGATAAGGATATGCATGATAGATACCGGAGTGGATTACTCCGTTGTGGGAAATTACGTGGATGGGTATGATTTCGTTAACGGCGATGACGACCCAATGGATGACCACGGACACGGAACCAATGTGGGAAGCATAATAGATTCTGTCGCTCCTTCAAGCGAACTGATCGTTGCCAAGGTAATTAATTCGGAAGGGAAGGGGTATGAATCCGACGTTCTGACGGGACTGGAGTATTGCAAACAAAAAGGGGCGGACATAATCTCGTTATCCATAGGCGCCGGGAGCTATTCCGGATTCTGCGATTCTAATCCTGTCGCGGAGTATGCGAACTGGTTGGTTTCGAACGGGATTCTCGTTATTGCGGCAACTGGTAATGACGGGTCCGCATCCATCAAGTCCCCTTCCTGCGGTTCGAAGGTATTGAGGGTATCGGCCACTGACAAACTTGACGGGATCACGGGATTCGCCAATGTCAATTACTTCACGGATGTCTTTGCGCCCGGGGAGGACGTTCTTGTAAAGGGTATCGGTGGTTCAGATGTGACCGGGTCAGGGACCAGCCTCAGCGTTCCATTCGTGTCAGGGGTTTCAGCGCTTGTCCTCGAGAACGAGAATCTTGATCCTTCGGAGGTGAAGTACAGGCTCAGGTCGACAGGGAAACCTGTACCGTACTTCGTGAATTTAATCCTCACCGTCGGCATTTCCAGGATTGATGCGTTAAACGCGATAAAAAACGAAAAGACAACGGAGCCTTACGATTACATAGAAACAATGGTTCCCGGGGAGGAAGGAGAAAAGGAAATATACGAGGTGCTGGCGGGGAACTGGTGGAACGAATCTTTCCAGAGCTGCAGGAACATCACAATAAAGAACCACGGTGTGAGCCTGACGGACTTTCCCGCATATATAAACCTTAATTATTACCCCGGTATGCAGCCGGATTTCGATGACATCCGGTTCGTAAACTCATCCTGCAATAACGGGGGGAGCGAACTTTATCACGAAATGGAATATTACACCGATTCCGAAAGCGCGCACGTGTGGGTCAAGGTCCCGAACCTCACCTACCCGGAAAAGGTGATATCGGTTTATTACGGTAATTCCAGCGCCGAGTCCTCGGCGAGCACGACCAACGTTTGGGACTCTTATTACGATATGGTCCATCATCTCAACGAGACTTCCGGCACGCACCAGGACTCGACAAGCAGTAACAATGACGGGACATACTACGGAACCGCGGCCAACATGAATAGCGCGGGAGAGATCGACGGAGGGGATTACTTCGACGGCAACGACTGGATAAGTGCCGATTACATCTATCTAGGAACGAACTGGACCGCGGAAGCGTGGGTAAAGACGACACAGGATTGTTCGAGCAACAAGGTATATGCCGGAAAGTACACCCCAGTGTCCGCGTGGTGGCTCGGGTGCGAAGACGTTTCGGGAGAAGGGAGGGCTATCATATTCATGAGGGACGAGGGGCTGGATTCCGTTGAATCGGGAGCGTCAAGCACCCGGATAAATGACGGTGAGTGGCACCACATCATGGGGGTCAGGGAAGGCGACACCGCCAGGATTTACGTTGACGGTCAGGAGGAGAATTCCAGCTCGAACCCGGCACTCGGCAGCATGACCAGCGTTGCAGACCTGGTGATCGGAGGGAATTTTAACGGTGACTTTAACGTTACCGGTTACATGGACGAGGTCAGGATCAGCAACGGGATTTCAAGGAACCAGGACTACGCGAACCAGACGTACCGTATGGTAGTGGATCAGGATACTTACTTGACTTTCGGTAGTGAGGAAGGGAGCGATCAATGCACGAACGGAACCTGGTGCCCTGGCGGGTTGTGCATCAGCGGCATGTGCAAGACCGCCGGTTCGTGCTCTTCATATCCGGGATACGGTTGCTCCACGGACTCGAACGCATGGGACTCGAAGTCCGGGGGGACGTGCCTGAGCAACGGGACGTGCGATTATTACGATCCCGTCAGTA
>CAYUSU010000027.1:0-20142 GCA_964447525.1 uncultured archaeon
GAATGGGATAGCTGAAATAATGAACCCCCTTCCAATAGTGATCTCGGCGATAATTATTGCTTTCATTGCCCTTTATTTCAGGATACCCACGTCAATGACCCAGATCGTTCTCGGTTCGATAGTCGGATATGCGATCGCTGATGGCCTGTTAGTGACATGGGGCAATGTTATATCGATACTGGTGTCGCTGATCATTTCCCCGATCATAGCAATATTCCTGGCCGGTTACATGTATCTTCTTTTCAAGAAATACCTGAATTCAGGGAAATTGGAATTAGTAAAAAGGATATCCATGAACAGAACCTTCGCTTATCTCCAGATCGTTATCGGATGTCTCATGGCCGTCGCTCTCGGAGCGATAGAAGTGGGCGTGGTCATGGGTTTTAACATGGGATTCGAGAATATTATCGTGCTGGAGATCGTCGGGGCTTTAGGGATAATATCCGGAATCTCGATCTGGGGCAGGAAGATAATGAGGCACGTGACCAGTGGTTTCGTTTCCTTAACGCCGGAAAAGGGCTTCGTGGCCCAGCTGGCCGGCCTGATCACGGTGTTCTGCTTTTTGATATATTCCATACCCGTTTCCCCCACAGCAGTGATCATGGGATCGATAATAGGGGTCGGCAGGGTTAGCGGGAAGATGAACAAAAAGACCATGTTTGACATACTCGTTGTGTGGGCGGTCGTAGTTCCTCTGTCGATGGTCATGGGTTTCGCTGTGGCTACTTTCTTATGATCCAGTCACACAAAAACCTTTATAAATACTACTTCTAAGTAAAAACAGATTCTATGAAAGGAAATTATCATGACGGATTGAAAGAACACAATACTGCCGTGGGTATGGGAATACCTCTGGCGATAAGAAATGTACTCAAAACCTTCATCGAGACAAGCTATTTGACCGGAGATACGCAGACTATGGTAAAATTGATTAACAAGTACACCGATAATGAGAGAGACATCGAAAGCCGTATCATAGAACTGGAAAGAAATAATTTCAATGCATGAAAATAACGTTAACCCATTCCGAACTGCTTTGCTAATTTTGCAAAAGGACCTCTTTTGAAGGCTTTCCCGCCTTTGGTCATCTTGAGAACCTTCTTGATCTGCTTGTACTGTTTCAAAAGCTCTCTCACATCTTCCGGTTTGGTTCCGGAACCTTTTGCTATCCTTGCGATCCTGTTCTGATTGATCTCTTCCGGTTCCTCCTTCTCCTTCGGGGTCATGCTGTCGATTACGAATTTCCACCGTTTCATCTTGTCTTCCTGTATGTCCATGAAGTTCCCCGGGAGTTTCTTCATCATCCCCCCTGCCGAAAGGCCGGGAATCATGTCCATTACCTTATCGAGGGAACCCATCTTCTGGAGGGAACCTATCTGATCATAAAACTCGTTCAAAGTGAACTTGCCGTCCATTATATTCTTTGCGGACTTCTCGATACCCGCTTCCTTTGCCTTCTCCAGAAGGCCCTGTATGTCGCCATGCCCGATTAGCCTTCCCACGAACCTTTTGGGGTCGTATTCCTCGAGTTTGTCCACCTTCTCCCCTACGCCTATGAACTTGATCGTGCTTCCCGACACCGAAGACGCGGCTAACGCACCGCCTCCCTTGGCGGTACCATCGAGTTTTGTTATTATTACGCCTGTGATCCCGACAAGTTTGTTGAATTCCTCTGCCTGCTTTCGTGCGGCCTGGCCTATGTCAGCCGGCAGTATCAGTAAAACTTCATCCGGCTTTATGATCTCGCCCATATTCTTGAGTTCTTTCGCCAGTTCTTCGTCCAAAGCGTCTCGTCCGGCGGAATCGAAAATAATAACGTCTTCCTTTGCCTTTTTTAGCGCATTCTTTGCGATATCTTCCGGCTTCTTCCCCTCGTCGTATACAGGAACACTTATCTGTTTTCCGATCTGCCTCAGCTGGTCCTGGGCGGCGGGCCTGTGCGTGTCGCATGCCACCATGGCCGGCGAAAGGCCGCGGGTCTTGAACCATTTGGAGAGCTTCCCTGAAGTGGTCGTTTTCCCTGATCCAAACAGTCCGATCATGAGAATTTTCTGTTTCTTCAGCTCCAGCTTCCCCTTCTCCTTGCCAAGAAGGTTGATTATTTCATCATAAAGGGTCTTCAGGAAGTACTCCTTGAGCGTCATCCCTGTTGGCGGCTTCTCCTTAAGGACCTTCTCTTTCAGGTTCTTCGAGATGCCGAAAACCATATTGACATCTACGTCGGACTGTATCAGCGTTCTCTGGAGATCCTTGATAACTCCTTCGACGGCCACTTTGTCCACCACTCCCATGCGGGTGATCTTCCTGAACGTGTCCTTCAGTCCTGATCCGAGTTTGTCTAACACCATATTACTCACTTCGAAAGACGACATGATTCAACCTGCATGAGTCGTCATACGATTAATTCGAATGACAGCTTGATCCAATTCATGTAAGCTGTCTCTCGCTTTATATATCTTTTAAATTGATCGAATACTTTATATAAAATCGATAATTATAAATACATTCAAAATAATGGTTTTTCTGGTAAAAAACCCGCTCGCAGAGCGAAAAACCGCTACATATCACACGACCGAAAGCTTTATATATAGGTAAAATATAGTACTATTAAGTAATAACATAATAGAGGGGTGCTCTCGTAATATGCCAAAATATAACGCATCAGGTAATAGAAGAAATGGATTTTTCCAGCCGACGCCAGGAAAAGCGGCCGGGGCAATAATTGTTTTAGCACTGACTGGACTTTATGTTAATGATTTAATTCGCACAAATAAAGCCAAAGAATATGTCAGAAATCTTCCCGTACATACTGTGAGCACAAGGACCTTTGAGAACCGCCAGTCACTGCGTGGAAAGTATATCATACCTGAATCTTCTCCCTCCGACGGGATGGTTGTCGATTACGGAAATGACGGACCTGTAAACCCCTGGACCGCGCATATGAAATATGAAAAAAACAGCGGAAAGATTCCGAACAGTTCGAGGGTTTCCCAGGCAGCCCGGGAGGCATTCATGAGAATGAACGACATAACAGACATAAATCAGATACCGGGAGGAGGAGTGTGTCTCATGTACCCTGACATTGTCCCTGACGGTAAGATGTTCACGGGTTCGTGTCCTACGGGAAAAACAGTCGGACAATACCTTTCTCAATTAGATCCTGCCCAGAGAAACTAAATTTTTAATTTTTCTCTAATTCAAACGATGCCTCGCCGTGAGATCCCATGTCTTTAACGATCTCGTTGCCTATGGTTTCGACCTTGCTTTTGATCTCTTTGAAGTTCTTTCCTTCTCCGGAGATAACGTATTTGGGGGCTGAGACATAATGGACGTTAAGACCGTTGTCCTTCGCTTTCTTTAGGACCTTTTTGATCACTTCAACACCATCAGGATCATAAGAAACGAGATTGAGATTCCCTTTGACCGTGAAGACCTTCTCGGCATAGTTCTTATTTGCGATCTCCATGATCGCATCCGCCCATTCCTTTTTAAGACCCTTGCTCTCCAGGAGAGTCGGGTTTTTCAATGCCATCTCGAAGGTCTTCCAGAATGATCCAAATTCCTCTTTTAGCAGCAGTCCTATCTCCTTCTTGGTCTGTTCGGGTGTCTTGTTAATGAGCTTGCCTGCCATCTCCAGGAGTTTATTCGCCCTGTTCTCACGTTTGAATTCATTCAGCTTGCGTGCGGATTCCTCGGGATAGACTCTTTTGACGGAAAGAGAAATATGGTCGCCTTCAACCCTCATTACCCTGCATACCACGTACTGGTTATCCTTCAGAAACTCCCTTATGTCCCGGACCCATCTGGATGCCACTTCCGAAACGTGGATAAGTCCGGTCGTGTTGTATTCTATTATGTTGGCCACTGCAGAATGAGGGTTTATGGTCTTAATCCGGCAAACTACAAGTTCCCATCTTTTTGGATAGTTCATAATCATAACGTAAGACAGCTTTGTTCATAAGTGTTAGCTGCCAGTTAAACCAATAATTGGCGTACATGACGACTTGTATGGATTATATTAAGTTGTCTTTCCCGCCAATGCATGACGACTTATATCCATCCAAGCCGTCCTTCGAATTACGCGATTGAGATGATCTTCGTCTTGATGTTAGCCTTGCCGCCAGTCGGCTGAGCCAAAATCTCGTCACAGACGAGACACTTAACAACATTCGATGGTCTCTCAAACATTACCTGCTCGTTCTTGCATTTCTCGCAAGCCACCTTGATGAATTTTGATGCCATAATTATCACTCCAACTCGAATTTTCGTATCCTGAAGCCTTTTCTTGTGTGAGCCTTTTTGCACTCCTTGCAAGTGTATCTAAGATCAACTTTCTTCGTTGGTTTGCCCTCTCCCTTCGGATTGGGTCTCGGGAATGAACCGTAACCCGCCATCTTCCTCTTGAACCTTCGCTGTGACTGGGACTGAGGATGGGCAGAGCTTCTTCCCCTTCTCTTAGACTGTTTAACCGTGTGCTCCGTGTGCTTTTTGCACGTCGGGCAGTACGTGTTCATTGTCTTTGGGTATTTCATTTTCAATGCACCTTCAAATTAATTCTAATAATTGAGTTTTATATATATAAAAACGTTATCACCTTTTTCGGCCCAAAACCGGTATAAATTGCCATTTTGACCGAAAGGTATATAAATTCTTCACTACGTAATAACAACTATGAGTTACCTTTTGGAACACTGGGGGAAGGTATTCTGGATACTGTTCTTCGTAACGGCAGTCTCACTTATAACGGCCGAGATCATGTTCAGCTTCTTCCCCTTCGACGTGATATTCGCTCTGGTAGTGATAATTCTCGGTATAGGGAAGATTTCCGAGGAATACAGAGGAAGGAAGCTAATGAGATATCAGGACGACATATATCAGAAGATGCATAATATTTCCCAGCAGTTAGAACAGACATTCGATCTCACTAACAAGAGCATTCTCAAGTCCGATCACAGATTCTTCAGAATATATAAGATCAGGAAAGAGTATGACGACAAACTCGATGTTTTTCAAAGGGACGTCGTGAAGAAGATGATAGACGTCGAGAACAAGATGAACAAGATCACCAAATACCTTGCTTCAAAAGAAGGCAATGCGATCAGGGAAGT
The DNA here is from genome assembly GCA_964447525.1 of uncultured archaeon. Taxonomy (GTDB): domain Archaea; phylum Aenigmatarchaeota; class Aenigmatarchaeia; order QMZP01; family QMZT01; genus JAFGDH01. The sequence continues at coordinate 5,109 of CAYUSU010000027.1, forward strand.
GATCAGGTCGGCAGGAACCCTGGAATCGATGGTGCTTGCGGCAGTTAAGCACATACCGAGAGGAACCGTGGTCACGTACAAGGAGATAGCGAAGGTTATCGGAAAACCGAAGGGCTCCCAGGCGGTCGGCCAGGCTCTCAAGAGGAACATTCATCTTGCAGACACATACCCGATTCACCGTGTGATCAGGTCTGACGGTGACATAGGAAGCTTCGGCGCAATGACGAAGAAGGGCGTCGAAACCAAGAGAAGGATGCTCAAGAGAGAAGGGATCGAGATCACGAAAGACAGGGTCGATCTGGACAGATACCTTTTCAAGTTCTAATGGTTTAATATCTGACTTTTTTTAATTTGGAATTGTTTTGTGTGAGGTAGGTATGCCTTCCGCCGTTGGAACCCACGTCCATTCTTTGATAAACAGGAACTATAACCAATGAACCATTCCGTTCCGATTTCTGGGCATTAAACATCTGGCTTAATGAAGATTTAAAATCTTTCCATGCCATGTTATCTTTTGTCAGAAAATAATATAAAATCATTACTCGAAATCGCCAAACAGACCCTCTTCTTTTATGACGATCGGTGATCCTCCGGCGTGCCACGAGAATCGGGGACGAACCTGCATGGGGAAAATACGCTCGGAATTGTCGTCCATTATTATTGCGGCACCTTTCTGTTTGGGAAGGGAATTTATGTATCCCTGGATGTCCTCCAGCATGTATGTCTGCATTATCGACCTCAGCGCAGCCAAATCTGCCTTGGACGTGAGCCTGTGGGAAAGGACGATATCACTCTGGGACAGAGCGTCCGGGTGAAGCTTGTCAGGCCTCTGGGTGATCATGAGCATGGAAATACCTGGCTCCCTGCCTTCCTTTATTATCGTCAGCAGCGGGCCCATCGCGACCGTCGAGCCTTCGTTCGGCATGAACTGGTGGGCTTCGTCTATCATAAGCCAGATCATCGGAACTTCTTTCTTTTCCCGTCCGGTTATCTTACCGTACTCCTCCGCCTTCCTTGCCTCCAGCCTTTCCTGGAATATCTTCCTCGCAAGAAGGGCTATGACTATCCCTCTGATGGACCAGCTTTCGGACATCCTCATGTAATGGGAAATGTCCAGGATGCTTATCATTCCCGGCTTCAGTATGTCGTCGACCTTCGTACCCTCCTTTTCGAATAACTGCCAGTCCTTCGCGGCTATGAACCTGCTTTTGAGGGCCTTCTTTATCTCGTTGCTGGATTCCTTGTCTTTCTCTATCTCTGCGATTATGTCGTCTATCGAGTATTTTTTATTGAACGTCGTCACCCTTTTCATAACGTTTGAAAGCGTGATTCCTTTGTCGTCTACCATCGAAAAACCGAACGTGGATATCCAGTCCTCGGTCGTCATCTCGTTCGTGGATATCGAGAATGCCCTGTTAACGGCGACACCGACGTCCTTGTATTTGCTGACTGACGGTTTTGGGACTAGAAGCATGGCGTCTATCGCTTCCGGCTTCAGACCCCATTCCTTCAGACGATCTAGCTCGTTTTCGTTCGGCACCTTCATGGACCAGTATATGCCCATGGTGTCTATCATCAGAACGCACAGATTATCCCTTATTTCCTTGGGCTGGCGAAATATTTCTTCCGCTATCACGCCCGCCGAGTATGATTTTCCACTCCCGCGCTTGCCGCATACGAGCATGACATGGGGTCTCGTGACATCAACAAGAACGGGATTAGTTACGTGGGAATCCTCGCCCTTCCCGACAATATGCTTGCCTATGAAAGCCGTCCCTTTCTCGCCGTATTTCTCCAGATCCTTCTTGTCCTTCCCGACAATGATATTTTCTACCATAAATAAATTAGGAAGGACTAATGATAAATAGGTTTTAATCGGTTACATGACAATTGTTTTATATTAATGAAATGTACAATAATTAAAAACGCAGAGGTGATTTAATGGGGATAGTTGAGGAAATAATCGGGAACAAGGAAGAGCTTATAGGAAAGATTCTTAGCATACTTGAAGGAAGGGAGACTACTACGAAGCTTAACCTCGATAACATAGAGTTCAATGTAGGGGAAGCGAAGGTCAAGGTCAACGGTCAGATTGACATATCGGTCGCTCCTTTCGCAAAGAAAAAAGAATGATTCTTGATTAACATGGACGTGATTAATGATATTCTGAGAACTATCGTAGGCAGGGTACATTTTATGGTGTACCTCGGGAAATTCCCTGCTGCGGAGATAGAACTGAAGGACAAAGAGATTCTTATTCATATAAAGAACCCGATACTGGCGTTGGAACTTGGTATAGAGGAAATGCTTTCCAAGAAAGTCGATATTTCCGTTCTGGATTCGATCAAGGAAATGGGTTACAAGGTAAAAATAAAGTACAAAATACTGGAGATAGAACTTTAAGCCCACAGAACCAGTCTTAATTTTACGATCCTGTCGTTGTAATTTGCGTATCTCTCGACGGGGACGACTGTCCTGTCCTGGTTTATTGACCCTTTTTCCAGATAAACCGTTCCGTTCAGGTCTTCGATTTTCAGGTAAAAATCGTATCCCATGGTCATCAATATCCTCGTCTGGTCGTATGGTGTCGAATTCAAATTGCTGAGCTTGTCCGGATCAATTATGTTATCCGAATAAGCGAGACCGATCACTTCTACATTGGAAGAGTTCCAGTTTTCAGGTATTCCGGGGGTCCTTAAAATGGAATCGGAAACCTCCAGACCGAGAAGCTCGATCCTTTCCAGGGCATTCTGTTCCTGTGCCTGGACGCTCAGGAAGTTCCATGCCATGAACAATGAAGAGAGTACCAGCAGGAATATCGTCAGTGAGGATATGAAATCCAGAGACCATATCTGCCCTTTCATGAAATCATCACCACACCATTGACGTTATTGAGCGTATTCATCCCCTTTTTGAAGATTCCGGAAACATTATTCGTAAGCAGCCTTCTTGTATATGTCCTGTTCTGTACGGTTATCCATAACAGACCGTCATTAAAGTCTACGGGATAAGACATGCCGGATACGCTGTATGGGATGATCACGTTGGTTTGAAAACCGTCTCCTTCCAGATATACCGTGTCTATTTTCCCGCCTATTTTGTCTAGCACCTTCCTGAATTCTATGTCGTTTGTTGCGGTGTTGATACTTAATACGTTGTTCCATACCATGAACAGTACAATTATTACGGCAGCTAGGAATATCGTGAACAATACCATGAACTCAATGGCTACCTGTGCTTTCATTCGATCATGCCTATCTGGACATAACTGCCTTTAGATTCCACGAGGACCCAGTACAATCCCTCGTTAATTGGCAGCGTGCCATTCACATTCCCTATGGTTGAATCCCATACGTCTATAGGTCCGCTGTTCGTGAGAACGTTCATCATTATTGTTGTCCCGCTGATGTTCATGCTCTGGACGCTGGACGGCATGAAAATGCTCATTTTCACCTTAGCTCCCATGCTCTGGGAATGGACGAGATCGGAGGTCTTGGCCAGTTTCGTGACAACGTTTTTCGCATAAGACAAATGGAACTGGTCGTTCGTTTGTCCACGTACTTGGGCAAGATAAATCCACATGGGTGTCAGAAACATTAGCACTATTATCACTATTATAAGAAATTCCATCGCCGTCTGTCCCCTTCGACCCCTCATAATAATTGTTAGGCTGGTGGAATAAAAAAAGAAAGTGGGGCTACTGGGAATTTCGACGGAAGCCGACAAGCCGACTTCAAGCGATTTTCGAACCCAGGTATACGGGTATCTCACCTATCATAGGGCATTGTACACAGTACGACGTTGACGAAGTCTGCGTCTTTCCCTCTATATACCCTCTATACGCTCCAATGATAAACTGGAGCCCGCCAGGATACCGGACTACCTCATAGCCCCGATTTCGATGGACGGCTTTGTTCACTCACTGTTAGCCGTCGAATTGACTGAGGGAATTATATAGTATATTCTTAAATGATTTATATGTTTGGTTTCAGGTTTCTAATGACTTAATCGTCATTAAGGGCCTACCGGGATATTCGATGAAATGATCCATTTTCGAACCCGGGTTACAGCCTCCGCAAGGCTATGTCCTATCCACTAGACTATAGGCCCATTAAACAGCGTATTATCTGTTGGTTTAATTTGGTCAATTAGAAATAAAGAGATTATTCTGCCCCTTCGGGGCGTTCTTCCTCTTTCGGTTCTTCCGCGGGAGCTTCTTCTTTCCTCTTTTCAGTCGGTTCCTCGGCAGGTGCTTCCTTCACTTCAGGAGGCTTCTGGTCAGGTTTCTGACCGCCCTTGAAATTTGTGTATCCGCACTTTCCGCAGTATTCCCTGTTCTTCTGTTCTGAAAGGAACGTGCCGGAACCGCATCTCGGACAGAATTTGTTCTTCCTGTTGGCGGATTCTCCGCTGACTTCGTATTTCTCCCAAACCTTTATTGAAGAATGTTTTTTGCCTGTTCTTTGTTTCTTGTCCCTTGTCCTTGCTTTCTTTTCCTTTTTACCCATGATCATTCACCTTTTTCTTCTTTCGGAGGCTCTTCAGCTTCGGAAGGTGCTTCTTCTTTCTTCTCTTCTGCAACCTCAGGTTTTGACTCTTCAACAGGTTTTTCTTCCTCTTTCGGGGCTTCCTCAGCCTTTGGTTCTTCCGCAGGAGTCTCTTCTTTAGCTTCACCTTCAGCTTTCGCTTCTCCACCTTCCGCTGGTGCGGCTGGAGCAGGTGCTGACGCTTTCGCGGCCTTCTTCTTCACCTTTTCAAGGCGCTTTTCTATACCCTCAAGCTTTTCCTTGGGTATGTCTTCCTTTTTCTTGTAAACCAGAACCTTCACATTCGAAGTGCCCTTGCCTTTTATGGAAAATATTTTGTCTACTAAAACAAGGTCCTTGTTGACCTTGAGTGCCTTTGAAGCGGCATCCATTATTTCCATCCTTGATGGTGTGGATGATCCTACATGATCAACTACCGCTGAAACCTCTTCCCTTTTCAAAAGGGGATTGCTTTTCTGTTCCTTTACTTCTAATTTCATCATTTCACCCATAGTGCGTATTTACCCGGAGCGTTTATCTCCGTAAGTTTCCCGATCTCGCTGGCGCTCGGGTCGTTAACTATAATTATTCCCTTCCAAGTCTTACTGAAATCCTTCGTGTTGCAGGCGGGACATTTGTCTCCCCTCACGAACCTTTTGCAGTGCTTGCATACCGATTCTTTGTCAGCCATAATTACACCATAGCCTACGTCCAATTGAATATATCTATTATTATATATATTTAAAAGTTTATTTCTTGGCTTTTGCGCCACTGGCGGGTACCTTTTTCTTTTCTTCCTTCTTAGGCCAGTCCAGCGCCCCGAGGCCTGCCTGCCTTGTGGTAAGGCCAATCTTGTACTGGTTGTCCGCCATGCTCACGGAAATTATCCTTGCAAGAACCTGACTCTTTTCCTTGATTTTCCTGTTGGTTTTCTTCCCGACGAACATCATGCTTTTAGGGTCGTAAGAAACGAAATCATCCATGAGCTGGGATACGTGTATCATCCCGTCCACCGCGCCCATCCTAACGAAAACACCGAATTCAGTTACATCTATCACTTCACCCTTGATCAGTTCGTGCTGCTCGGGGATGTAAGTGAGAATATTGAAACCCACCTGGTAATAAAGCGCCCCGTCTCCGGGAAGGATTATCCCTTCTCCGACACTGTCTACGGATATAACCGACAAAATAACGCCTAGGCTCTTCTTCAGACTCCCTTCCAGCATCTCTTCCAGGCTGTTCTTTATCGCATCCTCTAACTTCATCCCGAATTTATCGGGGGCTACCCTTATCTTGTCACTAACTTCGAATATTTTGTACATGTAATCACTTTTTCCGTTGAAATATTATGATCTCTGTGGCTTAAATAGTTTAAATAGTTTTGCCTTAAAGTTCCTTCAGCATGCATATGTTTGGCTGGTTAAGAGCGACGCTGCAGAATATATTCACAAGCTCTTCGGACGTGTTAAGATCATAAAGGTCCGTCCTGTCGCCGTTCCTTCCGATTATCCAGTCTGCCGTTATGTTTTCGTTCACTGCGACTGAAAGGGTAACGTATCCCTGATAATCCGGGGACGACACGAAACTTTTGTACATGCTTGCTTTGTCCGTGCATTCCGTACAGTTCTCCTGATATATGTATTCGATCAGAGTCTGTCCGTTTCTGAGTATGGATATCCTTTCTTCAGGTGCCAGCGGCCTTTCGATCAGGCTCGGAAAAGTGACCGTATTCTGGTTTCCCTGGGGAGTCTGCTGGAGAAGCGCGTATCCGAACACCCCGCCTCCCATTATGAATATGATCACAAACGCCATGAACAACTCTACTTTGGTTACCATATCATACAATTAAAAGGGTAATATTTAAAAACTTATTTTCCGCAAGTCGTCTCACTTTGCTTTTAGAAGTGTTTGTTTACGTAATCTTCCAGCTTGTTGTAAGCACTGGAAAGTGTATCCATTTCCGGTAAGAAAACGATTCTCATGTGATCAGGTTTCTCGTAGCCGAATCCCGTGCCGTGGACTAATAAAATAAGTTTTTCTCTCAGAATGTCCATCACGAATTTCTTGTCGTCCGTGACAGGCAGATCGAACCCGGGGAACGAATAGAAAGCTCCCTTCGGTTTGATAAGACGAAAACCATGTATCTCGTTCAGCCGTTTGAATGTCAGGTTTCGTCTTTCCTCCAGCTTCTTTATGGTGTCTGATATGTGGTCCTGCGGACCTTCGAGGGCCGGCTTTATTGCATACTGCATCGGGTGGTTTGAGCTTAGTCTGGCTCTCGCGAACTTGGATATCCCTTCCTTGTAATCATCCATCACTCCATCAGGGCCGGATATCATCATCCACGCGGTTCTCCATCCGGGAGCGAGGTAATTCTTGGATAATCCGTTTAATGTTATGATAGGCACGTCTCTGGAAAGAGAAGCCGTTGGAATGTGATTTTCACCGTCGAAGATTATCTTGTCATATATTTCGTCCGAGAAAATAATCAGGTCATGTTCGTTGGCAAGATCAATGATCTCTGAAAGTATTTTCTTACCATACAACGCCCCTGTCGGGTTGTTGGGGTTGATCACTACAATCCCTTTCGTATTGTCATTGATTCGATTTCGAATGTCGTCTATGTCCGGCTGCCATCCTTCGCTTTCGATACATTTGTACTGATTAATAATTCCCTGAGACTTGTGAACCATTGACGTATACAAAGGGTAACCCGGTGACGGCGTGAGAATGTTATCTCCCGGATTCATGAGAGCGGCGAAGCACATATCGATCCCCTCACTCACGCCCGAAGAAATGATCACGTCGTCCTTCCTGGTAGTTATTCCCTTTCTTCCGGCCTCCTTTACTATCGCTTCCCTGGCTTCGTCCAGACCCATCGAGTGGGCATAACCGTTCTTGTTATATTCCATCGCCTTCTTCACCGCGTCTATCACATGTTGCGGCGTACGGAAATCGAAGATGTTGGGATTGCCTATGTTGAGATGGAGTATCTGCTTTCCCTGCGCCTTCAGTTTGTCCGCCTCCACCACCACGTCGCGAATAGCATAAGTGATGTTCTCCGTTCGCTTTGCCGGTTTGATCATAATAATAAATTCTCCCGGAATCTTTTAATCATTTCACAAACAAATTCGACGATTTTATAACTTTTTTCCCCATACATTTATAATGGTTTCTCCTGGCAGGGTGTGTCTGATATGCAAGGGGTCGAGAAAGCTTTGCGGGTGGAGGTTCTGCCCGCTGCTGGCGAAGGACAGGGTCGCCCCCAAAGTAAACGAAAAAATGGCGAAGGACTTCTTCGGTCCTTCCACCTCCGTCTTCGTAGGCCACAACTTCTACCCAAACGTTTACGTGGGTCCTATGGCGTCCCTGGATTCGGAAAACCTGGATACGATCGATTCTCCAAAGAACTGGTTCGGTAAGCCATACGAGCAGATAATCGAGTTCCGTTCCATGCTCATGCGTTCGAGAGCGAGGGAAAGTGTCTTTTCGAGATCAAGATTCATAGAGGAGAACCAGGAGCTGGCGATGGCCTCCAGGCCGACTGACGTCGAGCTGCTGTTCAAGAAGAAGCCGACCTATAACTTCGAATTTTCGGACGTCTACCATCCGATGGGTCCGACAGGAACTCTGGAAAAGTTAAGGATCACGGAAAACACAAAGATTTCGCAGAAGGTCGAGAAGGTGGTCAGGGACGAGATAAAGGCGGTAGATGCGAGCTTCATGCTCTACAAGAAAGGGGTGGACATCCACAAGATCATGACCATCCTTTCTTCCGGAGCAATGGGTTTCGAAAAAAGGAAGAAGCTGGTCCCCACTCGCTGGGGGATAACGGCGATAGACGATACCCTAACGAAAGAGATGCTCAGAAAGGTGAGGGATTACCCTTCGATAAACGAATACCGCGTCTATGAGTCGGAATACCTGGACAACCACTTCGTGATCATGCTCATGCCGGGAAACTGGGAGTTTGAGAACTTCGAAGCATGGTCCCCCGGATCGACGTGGTCATTCAATCTGAAGAAGACCGAGATAATCGAGGAATATGAACCGTTCGGAGGACGTAAGAAATACGCAGATCAGCAAGCAGGCGGATATTATGCTGCCCGTTTCTCGGTAGTCCAGGCCCTTTCGAAGATGAAGAGACAGGCAAGAGTATTTTCCATTCGCGAGATCTCGGAAGGTTATGTCGTCCCCTTGGGTGTCTGGGTTGTGAGATCAACAGCTATGGACGCCTTCAGCAGGGAGCCAATGAAATTCCGGACAAGGGAAGAAGCGCTGAAATACATGAATTCGAGACTTCGCATCCCACTGGAGGAATACAAGAAACAGAGCAAGCTACTCCGTCAGCGAAGGATAGGCGATTTCTGATGTTCCCGATCAAATCCATAGATGATCTCAAACGACTGTCGAAGGAGATGAAGTGGCAGTACTTCGAGAAGCTGGTCGGGTGGATATTCGAACAGAACGAATTCTCCGTCGAAGTGAGCAGGGTTTTCGTCTACCCGGACGGGAAGAGACAATATGACGTGATTGCGAAAAGATACGGAAAAACGTTTTTGGTGGAATGCAAGAAATGGAAGCGTTCGAATTCATCCGCCATCAGGAAAGCGGCGGAAAATCATATAGAGAAGACGAAATTGTATTCTGAAAAACAAAAGGAAGAGGTCTTCCCTCTGGTAGTGACTCTCCTTCAGGAGAACATAAAGGAACATGAGTGCGTTCCGATCGTCCCGGTGGACAAGCTGAATACTTTTATAAACCAATATGAGGAATTGATATAACGACAGACGACTTAAAAATTAAGATGCAAGTTGTCATTCGAGGTAACTATGTTCGATCCCTATTCCCGCGACCAGTATGAATTCACAAAGAGCTACACCTTCTATATTCTTGTAGCCAATGTGATAGTTTTCATAATACAACTTCTTTACGAGCCGTTCACTGAACTCTTTGCATTGATCCCGAACATGGCCTTCAAAGGGTATGTGTGGCAGTTCGTTACGTATATGTTCCTGCACGGGGGATTCATGCATATATTCTTCAACATGCTCGTGCTCATGATATTCGGTTTCACCGTGGAAAGGGTTCTCGGGAAACAACGGTTTCTTACGGTCTACGTTCTTTCAGGCATAGGTTCGGCCGTCTTCTATATTCTGATCATGTCGATGATGGGCGGCAGCGGTTCCGTTCCGCTTCTGGGAGCGTCCGGAGCGATATTCGGTCTTCTCGCTGCATATGCGTTCCTCTTCCCGAAAAGCTGGGTGTTCATCTGGGGATTCATCCCGCTTCCGGCTTCCGTCCTGATAATTTTCCTGCTGGTAGAGGAAACGTTCTTCGGGTTCCTCGGCCTCCAGCCGGGCATAGCCAACTTCGGCCACGTCGGGGGGATCGTGACAGGACTTCTGATCATGTTAGTCTGGAGATTCGACAAGCTGAGAAGAGAGAAAAAAGCGGGAATGAAGGATTACCAGTTTATCTGGGAATAATTAATCACTATATGGTTATATATTTCTTTACATTTTAATTATGTAATGAATAATGAATATGCGGTTAGAGCGATTAGAGAAACAGAACAGTGTGAATCGGATTTTATTAACGCCTTTTACAGAGATCAGATGATTCCGTTTTATGAAAACTCTTATTTGCTGAATATGGCAATTGCCATTAATAATATTTCTGAAAACCACCAGTTTTCACGTATTTTGTTAGAGTATAATAATCTTATCGGAAAAAAATTGAGTGATTTATACCTGGTCACGTCGATAAAGAATATGGATCCGGTTATGTTCGATTTATCCCAACAGTTATCGGGAAATTCCAAACCTACACAAGTAACTATCCCATCATTTATGAAAATAAGAACTGAATCTGGATCAATGTGTGAAATAACTGTGAACATGAAATACATGATTGACGAATCCGATTACCATAACATCGAAAGCACAAGGAAAAACGCGGGAGCGGAAAAGTAAGCGAAAGGATGAATAATTTTTATAATCCCCGTTCCGCTTATCGGACGACGACTATATCCGAACTTTTAAGTAGTCTTGTTAAACACACGTTTTTTAAGATTAACTATCAAGAAATTTTATGGTACAGGAACAAAATCATTCTACATATCTTGATATTTTAAATGAAGAATACGATCAAACTCAACTCTCATTTTTTGAAATGAAACAAAATGAATATGGCAAGGTTTATGAAACATACGGACAGATGGTCATCCCCGTGCTAGAAAAGGCTTACATTTCAAATCTTTTGTTAATGTTGAATTTATCCTCGATGGGAATCGATCTTCCGGAAAAAAATGTCGAATTCGGCACTAATATCGGGCACAGGCTGGGGAACTGTACCTGGCGTTCGCCTTCAGGGGACAGGATCCTGAACTCTTCGATATCGCTCAGGAGATGATCCATCCGAATAGGAAAAAATATGAAACCATTTTCCTGCCTTCTGATTTGAAAAGAGCAGTTTTGTTTGGAGATGGAATGAAGATAGAAGATGATGAAATTAATGGCGTGGCTTACGTTATCAAAAAGATTGATTACCGGAACATCGAAAACGCGAGGAAAAAATCTATTAAAAATTAAACTTCCTCATAACCATTTTTTTCAAACACACTTCTTATTCTATCCGTGTTTTCGAGTAGACTGCAATAAACAGTAAGTGAGTTTTTACGTGGATTATAAATCATATGCATTCCATGAATAGTTTCCAATGACCATATACTGATCTGTTCGGATCCTGTTCCAATGCCGTCATTTCCGGGAGTAAATGATTTTATCTTCATATTTGAAATTAGTTTGTGAACTATAAAAATTTAGTATATTCTGATTTCTATATGATTCAATAAAAGGAAAAAATAAACCTTTAATTCGAAAGAAACAGGTAAACTGTTTCATGCGCTTCATCTGATCAAAAGTTTTGCCTGCTCCGGATCGTACTTCCATGTCTTGGGAAGAAATCCTCTCTTTATGTAGTATCTGGCCAGCCTTCTGATCTTGGACTGGGTCTCTTCGAGACCACGATAGGATGTATAGTCTCGCTTGTTCTTGTCCATGTGCTCCATAAGACTCACGGCCTTCTTGATCAGGTTGAACATGTCCTCCGGAAGCTTAGGATAAACTTCCCTCTCCTTCATTATCTGGCACACCGTCTTATTTGTCACCAGCTTGATCGAAGGGACGCCGTACTGGTCGCGAAGGATGGTTCCTATCTTTGCTGAATGGATTCCCTTGTTCGCGTATTTGTAAACAAGATCCTCCAGTTCCTTCGGCTTGTACTCGACCCATTTCGCTGTCTTCCTGATCGGTTTACTTGATCCGGATTTTCCTTTCTTGCGTGAATGCATTCTTGCCATAGTATTACCTCGGAATGATTGCTCGGTTTAGATTGTGTTAGCAGTCATGTTTCTTTTCGATACAACAAAGCAAACGTCTTGATAAAAGCTTAGACGTGAACCGTGTTGCTCTCGATTTGAATATAATGGGAAGAAACATTTAAAAAGGTTATTTTTCAAAAATTATCAAGTGGTGATGGGATGTTATTACCTTTTGAATATATTACATATCTACAATTAAAAGAAAATATTCTCGGTTCATTGCGCAGACATGTCAGTCCTGATGTTGTTAGAGAGTCGTGTCAGAAAACGCTTGCTGGGGGTGTTCTTGTGTATAAAGATGGCATAATTAAACCAATGAACAGGGGCGCGATAAAAGCAATAAAACAATACTTTAGCGGGGAATTACCTGGAATGTACAACCTCTAATTCTTTCACCTGAAAATCTTCGTCAGAAGGGATTTATCGGGCTTGATCTTTATTTCCTTCCTCGATATTCCTGTGTGCGGGGTCTTGAGACCATGCCCGGTGATCACGCAGACGACCTTGCTGTACTTCTCTATCTGGTCCTTCGATTTGAGCAGGCCTGCCAGAGAGACCGCCCCGGCAGGTTCGGCGAACAATCCTTCTTCTTCCGCGAGCATTTCCCTGCACCTGAGTATCTTGTTGTCGGTCACCGATTCCGAGAAGCCGTTGGACTCGCTTATCGCTTGAAGAGCGCGGTCACCGTCCATAGGGTCGCCGCATTCTATCGCTTTGGCGATGGTGTTTGCGCGCTTCTGTGGTTTTATGAAATCGTGGTTTCTGAAGGCGACGTTCACGGGATTGCATTTGTCTGCCTGTACCCCGACCAGCTTAGGCTTCTTGAAGGTGAGCCCCATCATGTAGAACTCCTTGAAGGCCTTCCAGGTCGCGGAGATCAGGGTGCCGTTCCCTATCGGCGTGAACACGTAAGTGTCATTCAACTCGAAATCTAGCTGGTCGATTATCTCGTAACCGACGGATTTCGTCCCCTCTCTCCTGTAAAGATAATCTCCGAGCAAGTGGGCCTCGTGCATGTTGTACGCTTCTTCCACCAGCCTGAACGTTTTGGTGTAGTCTCCATTCACCTTATACAGTCGCGCTCCATATGCCATTATCTGTTCCAGCTTGGTATGGATGGAATCGTGCGGAGTGAATATATAACAGGGAATGTTGGCCATCCCGGAATACGCCGCGACGGAAGCGCCCATGTTACCGGTTGACGCGCAAACCACTCGCTTCGCTCCGAATTCCATCGCTTTCGCCACCTCTATCGAAGAACCACGGTCCTTGAAAGACCCCGTGGGGTTGACTGCTTCATACTTGAAATACAGCTCAAAATTCAGCTTCTGTTTCTTCTCGATATTCTTCGACCTGATTAAAGGGGTTCCTCCTTCGGAAATGGAAAGAATGTTCTTTACCGGATACATCTCCTTGTATCTGGCGTGGTTGAACGGCCTGGAACGGAAGATGTCCTTGCTCACCAGATTCCTCATCTGGGAATAATCAAATAAAACTTCGAGAGAACCCTTGCATTTTTCGCATCGGAAGATGACCCTGTTCAAAGGATACTTCCTTCCGCAATTGGAACAGATTATGTTTTTCTCCAGCATATGACCTGTTTTATATTGGGCATGGGCCAATAATAATTTATGGCAATGGACTTTCTCTCCATACTCGGGATGCTCCCCCAGATTCTTGGGTTCATGCAGATAATCGTTTACGTGTTCCTTGCATGGTTCTTCGGTTCCCTTGCCATAAAGGGAATGAAAAAGCATTTCGGATTCGCTGTTAAGGTGGCTATCGCATTTGGAATTGGATTCATCTGCCTGCTTGGTGGGACGGTCCTTCCTCGCTTTTTCGGGCTATTCCAAGACGGGTTCTTCAGGATGATACAGCTCGACATAATGGTGGGGGGTATCATAATGTCCTTTGTCTTTGCCATCGCTCTTTATCTGATGACAAGGAAGAGCAGTGGGCTGAACCCGATAAAAGAGAACAGGAAGCTGAAGGAAAGGGTGGAGATTCTGGAGGGGATGCTTTTCAAGAACAGGGTCAGGCCAATCGAAGAGTCAGTAGCCATGGACAAGGCCGAGAAAGAACTCAGGGGTTTCAAAGCCAAGAAGGCGATTATGGAAGGGAACGACTGGATGGTCTATCTGGAGCACGGGAACAAACAGGCCATCGCAACGATAGGAGGGTATCACGGCGAGCTCAAGGAGACGCATTACAACATGCCGTTGGTTGATCATCTTATTTCTGAACCAGAAAGGATGGCCGGGATAGCGATCATAATATTCTTCGTTGTCTTCTCTCTCCTCAACTTCCAGGGATTCCCCACAATGGCGGACAGTTTCACGGAAATGGTTTCATCTATGACAGGCCTCCCCCCGGAACAACTGGACATGTTCATGGGCGGCGGTTCGAAAAATCTTCCCGAGGGCTGCGTGTCAGCGGGCACGATATTCACCAGATACGGGATGAACATGGGAAATCTCCCGGTGGTCGATAACGATAACGTCAGGGAAATGATCGAACAGGAGACCGGACAAATGGTATTAATGATGTACGAGGCGGAATACGAAGGAACGGACTATATAGTGGGGATCACCCTTCCAGAAGATACGGATATACTTTCGGTCACTCAGGAGGATATCGTGGCAAACGCAAACTTCTGCGTCGCCACGGAAACAAATGTATGCGACTGCCTGAAGACATCGAGCAACTGATTTGGATTATTTATTAGTAAATTTATTAGTAAAATGATTCAATTATATTACATGAAGGACGTCATAGGATCAGTTTTCGTGTCATTCGTTATGGTTTTCATTTTAACGATTTCATTCGCTTCGGCTCAGGTAACACATACCGCTGATGAAATTCATGGAGGCATTTTCCAGCCGGGTGAATATGATTTTTCTGATTCCAAACTGGAACTCACTGATGATTCTAAACTCATTGTGAATACCGGAATCAGCCCATCCATTAGCGGTATATCTATCGCAGATTCCGGAATAGGATTGCATGGTTCTGGAGCAACCGGAGTATCTGGCATATCCCTTATTGACGGGGGAGCGGCCATAAGAGGAACAGCCGGAGAAAGCGCTTATTCGGGCAGGTTCACCGGTGGAAAGGGAGTGATGAT